>JBFWQQ010000032.1:0-19186 GCA_050249355.1 Alphaproteobacteria bacterium
CGGGCTTGAGAATATTGCATGAATTTTGTTATAGACAATGCCGCCATTATTGTGAGACTATACAAGTCTAGCCATGACGCACGTATACTCATAGGGGGTATCGTGCGTTTTTTATAATGATTTCAGGTATCCGACAGGTATGCCAAGCGCCGTCAGTACGCCGCTGGCCTTGTCGAAGGTTTCCTGCTGTTCTGCTTGCGGGTCGGAATCCGCCACTATCGCACCTCCTACCTGGAACTCGAAGCGTCGCCCGCGGAGGATAAGGGTGCGGATGACCACCGAAAGTTCGCAGGCCCCTGTGCCGTCGAAATAGCCGATCGCGCCGGCATATGGGCCACGGCATTGTTTCTCCAATGCGCTGCACAGCGTCATGGCGCGAATTTTAGGCGCGCCGGTCATGGAGCCGGGCGGAAAGCAATGGCGCACAGCCTCGATGCTGGGGCAGTCTGCGCGGCGTTGTCCGGTGATGGTGCTGGACATATGATGCACGTTGGCATGGCTGGTGACCTCGAACAGCTCATGCGTCTGTACGCTGCCGGGTATACAGCTTCGTGACAAATCGTTGCGCATGAGGTCTACTATCATCAGGTTTTCTGCCTTGTCCTTGTCGCTGTTTGCCAAAGCGCTACGGGATGCCGCATCCTTTGCCGGATCTGCGTTGCGGGCCGAGGTACCTTTTATCGGCCGCGCGCGCATGTTACCGGCATGGTCTATGCTCAGGAACAATTCCGGGCTGGAGGATAAAATGGCGGTGTCACCCAGCCGGAGATAAGCACTATAGGGAGCAGGGCTGATCGTACACAGCGATGCGAACAGTGCGAACGGTTCGGGCGTTTCGGTGAAACTGCCGAAAAATTTCCGTGTCAGGTTGGCCTGATAGAGATCGCCTGCATGGATATGATCCAGTATGGTCTGCACATGTTGCCGGTATTGTGCGCTACTCATATTGGAATGCAGCTCGCTCACGCGCGGCGTGGCATGGGTGACAGTGACTGCTCCATACGTGGGCAGGCTGCCATAACATTCTATGGTGCGCTGTTCATGATCGAAGCGCAGGATGTTACGAAAGCGCATCATATGCAGCGCTGGCAGGCTGATCGGGGGCGGTTCATCGTGCGGCAGGCGCTCATTACAATGCTTCAGCTCGTAGCCTAGATAACCCAGCCAGAGATTCTCATGCCATGGTTTATTATTGCTCAGTTTGGCACTGAATTCATTGAAATTATCCGATACGATCTTTTCTTCCAGCCCATATGCCAGCAGGCTGTAACGCCCCGAATAACTGGTTCTGCAGCCCGAATAGAGCAGTGCCCAGTAGTCGTCCGCTATTTGGTGGGCCAGTTCAAGCGGTTCAGCCCATGGCAGTGGTTGCAAGCTGGTCATAGCACGTTATAGTGGCATAATGAAAATATCAGGGTTCATACTACATCTCAGGCTGTTTGCCCAACATATATCGCAGCGTTTGCGGCGGCGTAAATTCCGCCCGCTGCAATCGCTGGATGCTGATACGCTGCGCCGCATCCATGACGAAGCCTGTTTGCTGCGCCAGCAGCATGGTGTGGAGGTGCATGAGCTGGCAGCGGGTGAAAAACCACACCTGCCCAAAGCTGCTTCAGGCGATCATTCTACCTTCCAGCCCTGAGTCGGGATGTCGCCGCCTTGGGGGATATCCATAGCGCCACCGACGCCGGCTGAAGGCATGAGCTGCTGGCCGATATATTGTTCATACAGCGCCATCACTTCCATGATATTCCGTCCCCCTACCGTCATGTTACCGCTGGGATCGCTGCTTATCGCAAATGCATAGGTACCCTTTACGCCATCTTCCGGCGTGGCCGAAGACAGCTGGGCCAGGAACTGTTTGATCCCATGTACCAACTCGCTGTTTATATGGAATGTGGATGGGTCATCAGGGTAGAATGTGCGCACCACGGTCAGCACGCGGTTAGCGTAGCTGGTCGCGTCGTCTATCAGTGTATTGCAGGATGTGCAGATGAAATTGAAGTTCGCTTCCGGGAAGGGGCTGCCCTGTGTCATTTTAGCCGAGCCGCTACCGGTGATGCCATACGGTGTGGTAGTGAAGGCGAAATTGCTCAGATTAATGCTTCCTTCGGTGAAGCTTTTGTGGCCGTTATAATCGAGCTTTGCCGCCTGCACCCAGGTTCCCAGTGGGCTAAGGTTCGGTAAGGCCGGCGCCACCATAGTGTAGGCCTGCTCCGGTGTCTGGCCTTCCAGCATTTGCTTGAATTCCGCCATCATGGGGTCTTCGTTTTCATTAATATGTTTGATGAATTCATAGACCATGTTCTTGATCAGGTCGTCATAATGCTTGGTGTAGGTGAATTCGAACTGGGTATCCAGCGCTGCGGCAATGTTATCACCGCCTGTCGGTTCATTGCGTAGTGTAAGGTGGCCACTGCCGGTATACAGGTTATTACTGATGTTAAGTTTACTGAGGTTAAACTCAAACGGTGCGTTACTGAGCGTGGTGGTGGCCGAATGAAATGCCGGGCCACGGTACAGAAAATCCACTTCCATGCTCTGGTTGCCATAATAAGCATACATGGACGGGTAGAAGCTGTCCGGCGCTATGGCTTTGACATAGGCCGAGATCATTGCATCACCCTGTGTGGTGAACACCATATCGGCGTATTTCAGGTACATGCGGATATTGTTCTGTTCGCCGTTGGGTGCATTGGATAGAAATATTTGCGTGGGGCCGGCACTCAGGAAGGTTTCACCGGAGGTGGTATCCACCATGGCATAAGAATTAGAAGCACATTCAAATTTGCGGAACTGTTCCGAGAAATGCTCTTGGTCCTTGAACAGGTTAAATTCCCACATATTGCTCAGCATCGCCGTCTTATTCAGTTCGACCGAGCAGGTGGTGACCACCGGTGCATGGCTGGCCAGCCTTGCGATGGGCTTGCCCTCGATATCACTGTTTTGCAGCCATTTGCCGTTCATTTCCATGCTGTAGCGGCTGGACAGGGCATTGACCGTCAGCGTCATAAAGCCTTGCAATTGCACATCCTCCTGCCATGCGGGTAGGTCGTGGGGAAACATCTGCTTGTTTGCATCCATTTGTCGTAGCAGCTCGTCCATGCGGCCCGAAAAACGTGGGTTGGTCAGGGTCAGTTTGACATGGGTGGGAAAGCCCGAGGTTTCCAGGCTGTCATAGGTCAGGTACTGCGTATTGGCGTTGATGCGGGCGATAGCGTTCTCTACCGCTTTTTTACTTTCGTTTGCCTGTGCGTACCAGCTGATGCACCAGCCTGCTGCAACCACTGCCACAAATGCGAAAACGGCAATACCAAGGACCTTGCGCATGATTATTCCACCCTGTTGATAAATTACAAAGCCATAGTCATAGCCCGGTTATGGCATCTACTCAAGCGTTTTAGAGTTTTTCTGCTGGTCAGCGGAGAGTAATTCATTCAGTTTCCGGGCAAGCGCGGCGCTGTCCCATTGCAGGGCATTAGGCAGCAGGGAATTAACCGGCAGCGCGCCCCATGCCACGTTGGCAATACATACGGCATCGGCTTTCTCCATATCCTTCAGGCTGGCCAGTATGGGCTGGATGGCCGTATTCTCACCGATCGCATGTATCGTGGTGCCATCCAGCACGCCTGCATCAAGCGCCGGGGTGAACAGGGTGCCCATAATGCTCCATAGGATATTCGAGGAACTGGCCTCGCATACTATACCTTTAGTATTGAGCTGCAGCGCCTCAAAGCATTGATGCTCATGCGCTTCCAGCCGCGCCAGCGTAGAATTCAATCCCTGGCACAGCTTGCTTTGCACGGGAAGGCTGCGCCGCGAAATGCGCCGATACGTTGACAGCCATAACGATACAGGTGCATCCGGCACAGGTGCCAATGGCAGGGTTTCTATCACACAGGTCGGCTTGCCATGGGCAGGCAGGTAGCCATGTCCGGAGCTGCCACGGGTGATCTGTATGCGTAGCAGGCCGTGTGTATGGTTGTTGCGTGCCAGAAGCCGGGCGCATTGAGCGGCCAGCGTTTGCGTGTCATAATCAATACGGATCGCCGCCAGCCCGCCTGCCAGGCGCTGCATGTGCCAGTCCCAGCGCCATGCTTTGCCGTTTTCCATGCGGATGGTTTCAAATACGCCATCGCCGAAGCGGAATCCCCGGTCGGACACTGGTATACAGGCTTCGTGTCCGGCCACCAGCTGGCCATTGAGCATAATATCAGGCATGGGTTTTACGCTTGTTGGTTACAGGGTCAGGGTGTAGGGTACAGACTTTACGAAATAGCTCAACGGGTTTTATGCCAACGATCATATTGGGGCTGGGCAGCAATCTTGGCGACAGGGCTGCAAACCTTTCCGGTGCAGTTCGACAGTTGTCGCAGCATGTGCATGGTATACATTGCTCTGCCGTATACGAATCCAAGGCCGTTCTGCCCGAAGGGGCACCGTTACAGTGGGATATCCCATATTATAACATGGCGCTGCGAGGCCGGGTGGAATGCAGCCCCAAGCGTCTTCTTAGCATGGTAAAAGAAGTTGAAGATGCGTTAGGCCGCAGGCAGAAAGAACGCTGGGCCCCGCGCGAGATCGATATCGACATACTGGCCTATGAAGGTGAAATGGCGGAAGATGAGGGGCTCATTATTCCGCATCCGCTGCTGGTGGAGCGAGATTTTGCGCTGGTGCCGCTGGTGGAGCTATGGCCCGACTGGCGCCACCCGGTGGAATGTAAGACCGCCACTGAACTGTGCATACAGAGAGGTTACAAGGAGCATGCGGGTTTTCGTAAAATAAAGGATTATCTGGATGCAGCCTGATACCGCTATCGTTGCAATTATCAATATCACGCCGGACTCTTTCTCAGATGGCGGAGAGCATTTTACGCCGCAGGCCGCTCTGGCCGCCATCAATCAGGCGATAGCCGACGGAACCGGCGTCGTAGATATCGGCGCCGAGTCTACCCGGCCGGGTGCGGCCCCGCTGAGAGCAGAGCAGGAATGGCAAAGGCTTGCGCCGGTACTGGCAGCGTTGCCGCCCGGGCCGCAATACAGCCTTGATACCTACCACCCAGAAAATGCTTCGCGTGCACTGCAGGCGGGGGTGCATTGGATCAATGACGTGTCGGGTTTTTCCGATCCGGCGATGGTGGCGGTGGTAAAAGACAGTGACTGCAAACTGGTGGTCATGCATTCGCTTGGTGTGCCGGCCGATAAGCACGTCACGCTGCCTGCCCATGTGGATGTTATCGAGGAGCTCATAAAATTTGCCAACGGTCGGTTTTCCCAACTGCACCAAGCAGGGATTTCTAAAGGCCGACTGATATTCGATCCGGGTATAGGCTTTGGCAAAACTGCGGTACAATCACAGGAGATATTGCGGCGCGCAAGCGAACTGAAAATGTTAGGCGTGCCGCTTTTCATCGGCCATTCACGCAAGTCTTTTCTGGGCATGCAGGGAAGTAGTGCGCAAGAGCTGGATCATGCCACATTGCAGGTATCAAGGCAGCTGGTGATGCACGGCGTGGATTACCTGCGCGTACACAATGTCAGGTTGCATAAGCAGATGATGCAGGAGATGCGCCATGTCGCGTGATCCTGTCGAGCAGTTCTTAAGCCAGCTCCACCATCCCATGCTGGCATCCATCGACCTGTCGCTTGATCGCATGCACCGGCTGCTGGCCATGCTGGGCAATCCACACAAGCGTCTGCCTCCGGTCATCCATGTGGCAGGCACCAACGGGAAAGGCTCGCTGCTGGCCTATCTGCAGTCTATCCTCCAGCATGCCGAATATACGGTGCATAAGTATACCTCGCCGCATCTGGTGCAGTTCCGCGAGCGCATCGTGCTGGGCGGCAAGGAGATCAATAATGATTATCTGGTCAGCATCGTAAAGCATGTAGCGCCTTTGTTACAGCAGCAACCGGCTACATTCTTTGAGGCTACCACGGCCATTGCCTGTCTGGCCTTTGCCGAGCACAAAGCCGATGTGTTGTTGCTGGAGACAGGAATGGGTGGGCGGCTGGATGCCACCAATGTGATAGACAAGCCGCTGCTTACTGCCATCACACCGATTGGTTTTGATCACACCGAATATCTGGGTAATACGCTTGAAAAGATCGCGGCGGAAAAAGCCGGGATAATGAAAAAAGGCGTGCCCTGTGTGGTGGGGAAACAGGAAGCGGTCGTGCAAAGACTGCTGGAAGACAAAGCGGTAGCGCTGAATGCGCCGCTATATACTTACGGTAAGGATTGGAACTGCATTTGGCATGATACCCACGGCGGGTATAATTCTGACATGCGCCAGCTATCCTACACCCCATCGCTGCCCGGCCAATTCCAGTATGATAACGCGGCGACGGCAATCGCCTGCCTTGATGTGCTCACATCATTCAATGTCAATGATACGCATATTGCACAAGGAATTGCAAATGCCCGTTGGCCCGCACGTATCCAGCAATTGCACAGCGGTGCGTTATCGGCGCTGGTTCCGCAGCATACTCTATACCTCGATGGTGGGCATAATGCAGAAGGCGGCAAAGTGTTGGGAGCATGGCTGGCTGTGCAGGAAAAAGATATATACCTGATCTGTGGTATGATGAAAAGTAAGGACAGCGCAGGCTATCTGAAATATCTGGCACGGCACGCAAGGCAGCTGTATACCGTGGCGATACCGGACGAGGCGGACAGCCAGAAACCGGAGCAGCTGGCCGAAGTTGCACGTGCGTTAGGTATGGACAGCCAGCCCGCTGCCAGCGTGCAAAAAGCATTGCAAACCATAGCGCAGCATGCCACAAAACCTTCATTGATATGTATTTGCGGATCGCTCTACCTTGCCGGGCAGGTGTTGCAGGCAGAGGGACAGCGCACCGCAGCGTAAAGGAGATGCCATGACCAAAGAGATCATCGAGAAAGCCTGGGAAGACCGCCAGAACATCAGCACATCGACCGGCGGTGATGTGCGCGATGCGGTGAACAAGGCGCTGGCCGATATGGATAGAGGTGTTCTACGTGTGGCCGAAAAAAAGGACGGTGAATGGGTGGTCAACCAGTGGGCCAAGAAAGCTGTGCTGCTTTCGTTCCGCCTGAACGACATGCAGCTGCATGCCCATGGGCCGTATCCCGCCAAAGATTTCGACAATCCCGAAGGACATAGTTTTTGGTATGATAAGGTGAATTCCAAGTTCATCGGCTGGGACGAAGCGCGCTTCAAGCAGGCTGGGTTCCGCGCCGTGCCGGGCTGTTTTGTACGGCATTCAGCGTATATCGCTAAGGATGTGGTGTTGATGCCGAGCTTCGTTAATCTGGGTGCGTATGTCGATGAAGGTACCATGGTCGATACCTGGGCCACGATTGGTTCCTGTGCGCAGATTGGCAAGCACTGTCATATTTCCGGCGGTGTGGGTATCGGGGGTGTGCTGGAGCCGCTGCAGGCTGGGCCGGTCATCATCGAGGATAACTGCTTCATCGGTGCGCGCAGCGAAGTAGCCGAAGGCGTGGTGATAGAGCAGGGTGCCGTCATTTCCATGGGGGTATATCTGGGGGCCTCTACCAAGATCATTGACCGTGCCACAGGCGAGGTGATGTATGGCCGTGTACCCGCATACTCGGTGGTGGTACCCGGCAGCGTGCCGGGAAAGACACCGGATGCACCCAGCTTATATTGCGCTGTGATCGTAAAGCGCGTGGATGAAAAAACCCGCTCGAAAACCGGTATCAATGAACTACTTCGTGGTGCAGCTTAGTAGTCTACCTGCACTAAGAACAGTCCATCGGCTGGAGCGGTAGGGCCAGCAGCCGTACGGTCACGGGCTTCCAGCGCACTTTTTATATCGTCCGGACTCCAACGGCCTTTCCCTACCAGCACCAGCGATCCCACCATAATGCGCACCTGATGATGCAGGAACGAGCGCGCATGACAGCGCACGATCACATTATCCTGTACACGCTGCACGTCGAGCATATCCAGCGTTTTCACCGGTGACATAGCCTGACATTCTGTATCGCGAAAACTAGTAAAATCATGATTGCCGATCAGCTGCTTTGCTGCTGCCTGCATGGCTTTGAGGTCAAGGGATTCTACCACATGCCACGCACGGCCAGCCTCCAGCGCTAAGCGTGCCCGCCGGTTAATGATGCGATACAGGTAGTGGCGGCGTGTGGCCGAAAAGCGCGCATTGAAATCATCGGGAACCTGCTCACAGCCTGTCACCGCGATCTGGTTTAGCACCGGATCATCAGAGGTTTGCTGACCGAACAAATGAAAGTTCAGTCCCTGCATCACGCGGTAAGGGTCGTGCTCTTTGCTAAAATCGAGATGCGCCACCTGCGCCGTGGCATGCACACCTGCATCGGTGCGGCCAGCGCCTAACACTTCTACATTTTCTCCGGAGAATTTATACGCAGACTCCTCCAGCGCCTGCTGGATGCTGGGGCGGTCGGGTTGCCGCTGCCAGCCTGCGTAATTTTTTCCATCGTATTCCAGTGTTATCTTATAGCGCGGCATGGCTATTCCAGTATGCTCCCAGGGGGTATCGGAAATCCTTGCAGGAATTCGTCATCTCCCATACGTTTCTTGCCGGGTCTTTGCAGCTCATATGGCGGCATCAGAATGCCTTTGCCGCATTTAATATCCATAAATTTGCTGATGACTTGCCCTGCTTTCGCCCGCTCGAACTCTTTATCAGAGGTACACCGCTGTGCGCTGAATATTTTTATTTTCTCGCCATTATATATAAAATACGCCCCGGGCGAGGGTGATAGGCTGCGAATATGGTTATAAATTTCTTCGGCGGGTTTGTTCCAGTCTATGTGGCATTCTTCCTTGCTGATCTTCTTGGCATAGGTCACGCCATCTTCGGATTGTTTCTGCGGGATGATGCTGCCGTTCTTCAGTCCTTCCAGCGCCAGCAGTACCAGCGATCCTGCCTGTGCCGCAAGCATGTCATGCAGGCCGCCTGCATCAATAAAATCTGGCAAGAATTCCTTTTCGTAGATTAGTATATCACCGGTATCCAATCCTTCATCCATTTGCATGATGCATATGCCGGTTTCCGTATCACCTGCCATGATACTGCGTTGAATGGGCGCCGCACCGCGCCAGCGCGGCAGCGCGCTCGGATGCACATTGATGCAGCCCATCGGGTATGCGTCCAGTATAGGTTTAGGCAGCAGCAATCCGTATGCTACCACTACAGCAGCTTCTGCATTGTGCGCCGCAAATAATTTCTGCTCGTCTTCGCCCTTGAGAGAAGCCGGTGTGTACACAGGAATATTATTTTCCTGCGCATAATTATGTACAGGGGAGGGGGTATCCTTCTGGCCGCGGCCTGCCGGGCGCGGTGGCTGGGTGTACACGGCGGCTATGTCGTGTCTGGCGTCAACCAGTGCTTTCAGCGTGGGCAGTGCAAAAGCGGGAGTTCCCATGAATACAAGGCGCATCGGCTTATAGCCTGTGGTCTGGGTCGCAGTTCTCGTCGTGCACGTGGTCATGCTCGTGATGATGGCCGTGGTTGCAATGCGGCCCGTGCACATGGTCAAATGCGCCCTGTTTTTTCATTTTTGCGAGTTTCTTCACGATCATGTCGCGTTTGAGCTTCGACACATGATCAACGAACACGATGCCGTTGATGTGATCGATCTCGTGCTGGATACAGGTGGCCAGCAGGCCTTCAAATTCCTGCTCCTGCTGCTTGCCGTCCAGGTCGGTATAGCGAACTTTTACGCTGGCCGGGCGGGTGACTTCGGCATACTGGTCCGGGAAGGAAAGGCAACCTTCCTTGTATTTGTTCAGTTCGCTGTCGGCACTTAGTATCTCCGGGTTGATAAGTACATACTGATCGCCCGGGCCGTCTTCTTCGCTCCAGTTCACATCTACTACCAGTAGGCGCTTGTGCACACCAACCTGTACGGCGGCCAGTCCGATGCCCCGCTCATAGTACATGGTTTCCAGCATATCGGCAGCCAGTTTGCGCACCTCGTCATTCACCGTTTCTACGGGGGAGGACTTGATATGCAGCCGATCATCCGGCTCGATCACGATGGGGAGTATGGTCATAGAGGAGGGATTCTATCTGATTAATGCCTTAGATTCAACAAAACCGGCATCTTCTTTATACTGGGCTACCAGATTAGCAGCTCGGTCGGCCGAGTGAGGCTGCTCCTCCGGATTATCAGCAAGAGCCCGGTATAAGATCGTATGTAGATCAGTTTCGTAACGGCTGTATAATCCTACGTAATTACGTGTTTCACCATTTTTATACGCCGCCGTAAGATCGCCCAATTTGGCAATCACACTGTCAAACTGTTCGCTTAGATAGGCATGTTCGTGGCCGCTGCTGATTTTTGTTCGCAGGGCTGCTATGGAATCGGAAATACTCATACGAATTCTCCTTGTTGTGCGCAGTAATTAAGAATTATTAACACACATCCTTTAACCGGCCAAGGCTTTCTTCCTTGCCCAGTATTTCCATCACCTCAAATACGCCGGGAGACACCAAAGAGCCGGTGAGTGATGCCCTGAGCGGCTGTGCCACTTTTCCAAGTTTCAGGCCAAGTTCTTCGCCATGCGTTCTGGCAAGCTCCATGGTTGCCTCATGGCCGAAATTTACCTGCGCCTCCAGCTTTGGCAGCAGGGTTTTGATGATATCACGCCCGCCTTCATCTAGCAGGGCTTTGGCTTTTTCATCGATGGCAAGCGGGCGCTTGGCAGCATAAAAAGCGGCATTTCCGGCCAGTTCGACTAGCGTTCTGGCGCGTGCCTTCAACCCAGCCATACCCAGCTTCACGCGTTCTTGACCCAGCTTGTCGACATCGCCCAGCCTGGGCATTATCAAATCGGCCAGATACACATCGTCGGCTTCGCGCATGTAATGTCCGTTGAGGTTCTCCAGCTTGGTGAAATCGAAACGGGCGGGCGACTTGCCCACACTGTCGAGGTTGAACCATTGGGTGGCCTGCTCAGTGGATATGATTTCGTCATCGCCGTGCGACCAGCCTAGACGCAGCAGGTAATTGCGCATGGCTTCAGGCAGGTAGCCCATGTCGCGATAGGCATCCACGCCCAGCGCACCATGGCGTTTGGAAAGCTTGGCGCCATCCGGCCCGTGGATGAGGGGGATATGCGCGAATACCGGCACATCCCAGCCCATAGCTTTATATATCTGTGTCTGGCGGAATGCGTTGGTCAGGTGGTCGTCGCCGCGTATCACATGGGTGATGCCCATATCATGATCGTCCACTACCACTGCCAGCATATAGGTGGGCGTGCCGTCCGAGCGCAGCAGGATCAGGTCGTCGAGTTCGCTGTTTTGCACGGTTACGGTGCCCTGCACGGCATCTTCAATAGTCGTGGCGCCTTCTGTCGGTGCTTTCAGCCGAATTACGGGTGCAGGCCATAAATGTATACTTTGAGGCGTAGGCTGCATTTCGCGCCACGGGCTGCGGAATTTCTGGTTGGGGTTTTCCTTACGAAATACGTCCAGCTCTTCTGGCGTGGTATAGCAATAAAATGCCTTGCCGGCTTCCACCATCTGTTTTGCCACCTCGGCATGACGTTCTGCGCGCGAGAACTGGTAGATAGGTGGCGCATCGGCGTCCAGCCCCAGCCAGTGCATGCCGTCGAGTATGGCGTCGATGGCTTCCTGCGTGGAGCGGGCGCGGTCGGTATCTTCCACGCGCAGCAGGAATTTGCCGCCATGGTGGCGGGCGAACAGCCAGTTGAACAAAGCCGTGCGCGCACCGCCGATATGTAAAAAGCCGGTGGGTGAGGGGGCGAATCGGGTAACAATAGTCATCAGGTTTCAGGTTTCAGGTTTCAGGAAATGGAAATATGGCAAAATTACTGTATGTCATCCAGTAATTTGTTAAAGCTATTTTCATGTATAAATCTCAAACCTCAAATCTGATAGCTGAAACCTTACTCGAAGAGCGCAACCGCTTTGTGCTGTGGTTGCCGGTGTTTCTCGCCATAGGCATCGGCTGGTATTTCGGCATGGAAACCGAGCCAGACCATAAAATGCTTGGTTATCTGGCGCTAGGTACAGCCAGTCTGGCGGTGATATTGCGGCGAACATTCTGGCCCCGTCTGGTTGCCGTTGCGGTGTTTGCGGTGTGCCTTGGGCTATTCCTTGCCGCCAAGCGCACCGACACGGTGGCGGCGCCCTACCTTTACAGCACCATCTATTTCAAAGAGGTCACCGGCCGCATCGATGATATCGCCATGCGCGAGGCCGACCAGAAGATCTATATCACGGACGTTTCCATCGAGGGCGTGAAACCGGAAACTACCCCGCACCGTATCAGCATAGCACTGCGCAAACCCAACCCGGAGCTAAGGATAGGCGACCGCATTAAGGCTAAGGCCATGCTGTTTCCACCGCCGGGGCCAGCCATGCCGGGTGCGTTTGACTTTGGCCGTAAATTCTATTTCGAGCGGCTGGGCGGGGTGGGGCATACACCCCACGATATAGAGGTTGTCGAGCCGGTCGGCGTGAATAATTTTGAAGAATGGCTGAACGATCTGCGCCTGGATATTGCGCGGCGCATCCAGGGTAATATGGCGGCCGATACGGGAGCAGTGGCATCGGCCATCATGGTGGGCGAACAGGATTCCATATCCGATGAAGTGCGCGATTCCATGCGTGATTCCGGTCTGTATCACGTGCTATCCATTTCCGGGTTGCACATGGCGCTGGCGGTGGGTGTGATATATGCCACGCTGCGCCTGCTGCTGTCGCTTTACATGCCGCTGGCATTGCGCCTGCCGACCAAGAAAATTGCGGCGGCCTTCGGTCTGGCCGGGGCCTTCTGCTATCTGTTGCTCGCCGGCTATCCGGTGCCGGCGGTGCGCTCGTTCGTCATGGTGGCGTGCGTCATGCTGGCGGTGCTGTTCGACCGTCGCGGCATCAGCGTGTATTCGCTGTGCTGGGCGGCGTTGGTCATTCTGCTGTTCCAGCCGGAATCGCTGGTGGGGGCCAGTTTCCAGCTGTCGTTCGCGGCGACGCTGGCCATTGTTACTTTATATGAGCGTTACAGCCATAAGCTTCACCCCGCCGATGCCGGGTGGTTGCGATCTTTACGTATTTATTTCATGGGGCTGATGGCGACTTCCCTTGTGGCCACGCTGGCTACCACGCCACTGGTGATTCATCTGTTCGGGCGCATGACCATCTGGGGCCTTGCCACTAACATGATGATGATGCCGCTGGCCAGCTTGTGGATCATGCCGTTTGCTGTGCTATCGTTCCTTGCTATGCCGTTTGGGCTGGAGGCGTGGCCGCTTGCCGCCTTGGAGCTGGGCATACAATGGATGCTGGATACCTCGCGCTGGTTTTCATCGTTGCCGTTTGCCAGCATTGTCCTGCCGTCCATGACACACTGGGGCATGCTGCTGGTGGTGTTCGGCGGGCTGTGGCTATGCCTGTGGGAGAAGCGCTGGAAACTGCTGGGCATGCCCGCGATCGTGATCGGTCTTTCGACCATTGCATTGTACCAGCCCTACGATGTGGTGGTGAATGACGAAGGCAAGCGTGTGCTGGTGCGGCTGGATGACGGGCGCTACGTGTTCCTGCGTGGCCGGCCGGATAGCTTTGAAGGCGAGCACTGGCTGCAGACCATGGGCATAAAAGAAGCGCTGACACCCAAAGATTTCAAAGGAAAAGACGACGCGCCGGATTGCAGCAAAGAGCGTTGCGATCTTGTGCTGCGTAACAGGCATCTGGTAGTAAGTTTGCGCAAGGATGCGCAGAATCTATGCGCCGAACAGACTCATACCGTTATCACCGAGCGTTATCTGGAAAAAGGTGAGTGCATGGACGCGGCGGTTGCAATCGACAAACGCTTTCTGCGTGCTAACGGCGCAACAGCACTGCGTTTGCAAGGTAATGCAGTGCAGGTCGATGTGACTGCCACTGGCCGCGGTGCCCGGCCATGGGGCAAACGCGCATATTGGCCTCTTTACCAAACGGACAAACCGTCTATGATGCAAAGAAAATCAGAACCAGAGGATGCTAAATGAGTTCCGAAACTACTAAGGCGTTACCGAAATTACTTAAAGCACGCCAATACCATAGCCGTATTTTTGCGGTGGTGGTGGTGGCCGCGCTGCTGGTTGCCGAACCTATGATGGGTTGGGGCCATATGCGCAACTTCTTCATGCTGGTTGGTTACGCAATGATAATATTTGGCGCATTCGGACGGGCTTATTGCACGGTGTTCATCGGTGGCCGCAAGAATGATGTGGTGGTACGTTCCGGGCCATTCTCGGTGGTGCGCAATCCGCTTTATGTGTTTTCCTTTATTGCTATGGTGGGTGTGGGCCTGCAATCGGGCATGATCACGCTTACGGCTCTGCTGGTGGTGGCCTTTATGTTCTACTACCCGATGGTGGTAGCAAAGGAAGAAGGTTTCCTTTCCCACAAATTCGGTGAACCGTATGAGGCGTACAAGCGCGAAGTGCCGCGCTGGATCCCGAACCTCAAACTGTGGAACGAGCCGGAGCATACTGAAACGCAGCCGAAATTCGTGCGCCGTACCATGGGCGATGCGGCCATATTCTTCTTAGCCCTGCCGTGTTTTATTCTTATCTCTATCCTGCAGGGCAGCGGCATATTGCCGGTATGGTTCGTGATACCGTGAACCATGCCGTAATGGAAACACAGCAAGACAGTTTACTTGCCAACCTGAACCCGGAGCAGAAGCAAGCGGTGGAAACCACCGACGGAGCGCTGCTGGTGTTGGCGGGCGCGGGTACGGGTAAAACGCGCGTGCTCACCACGCGCATTGCCCATATCCTTACGCAGAAGTTGGCTTTTCCCGGCGAGATATTGGCGGTGACCTTTACCAACAAAGCAGCACGCGAAATGACTGGGCGGGTCAGTCAGCTGACTGGCGGCCAGCAGTCGCTTTGGCTGGGAACTTTCCACTCCATTGGCGTGCGTGTTATTCGTCGCCATGCAGAAAAGCTTGGCCTTACCGGCAGCTTTACCATTCTGGATGAAGACGACCAGCTGCGCCTGCTCAAAACCATACTTACCGAGCAGAATATCGATATCAAGGCCACGCCGCCCAAGCTGTTCTCGGCGGTGATACAGAACTGGAAGGATCAGGGCCTTACGCCAGGAAAGATCACTAATGGCGGCGACCTGAATCAGGTCGGCGGGCTGGCACCCAAAGTGTATAAGATATACCAACAGCGCCTTACGCAGCTCAATGCGGTGGATTTCGGTGATCTCATCTTGCATATGCTGACATTGTTCACCAGCTATGAAGAAGTGCTGGCCGAGTATGCGCGCCGTTTCAAATATATCCTTGTCGATGAGTATCAGGATACCAACGTGGCCCAGTATCTGTGGCTGCGGCTCTTGGCCTCCTATCACAAGAATATCTGCTGCGTAGGCGATGACGACCAGTCCATCTATAGTTGGCGCGGTGCTGAGGTGGGCAACATATTGCGCTTTGAGCACGATTATCCCGATGCCACGGTGATACGGCTGGAGTGTAATTACCGCTCCACGCCACATATTCTGGCGGCAGCCAGCGCTGTTATTGCCAACAATCAGGGGCGTCTTGGTAAAACCCTGTGGACGCCGGTGAAGGAGGGCGAAAAGATACGTCTGTTCTCGTTATGGGATGAGGGCGAGGAGGCGCGTATGGTTGGCGAAGAGATCGAGCACCAGCAGCGCAGCGGCATTAAACTGAACAACATGGCCATTCTGGTGCGCGCCGGTTTCCAGACGCGCGCCTTCGAGGAGCGTTTCCTGACCATGGGCATACCTTACCGCGTGATCGGCGGCCTGCGTTTTTATGAACGCGCTGAGATTCGCGATGCGGTGGCGTATTTGCGTGTTATCGCCAGCCCGAACGACGATCTGGCGTTTGAGCGCATTATCAATGTACCCAAGCGGGGTATCGGTCAGGCCACCCTGCAGCAGATGCATAGTACCGCGCGCCAGCTGGACGGCTCATTGTATCGGGCCACGCAGCATCTGCTCAACTCTGGTGCGTTCAAGGGCAAATTGGGCAAGGCACTGGAGCAGTTTATTTCCGGGTGTGAGCGCTGGCGATCCCAGATAGAAACCATGACGTTAGCGGAAATAGCTGATCTGATGCTTGAAGAAAGTGGCTACCGTGCCAAATGGCAGCAGGAAAAAACACCCGACGCAGCCGGACGCCTTGAGAACTTAAAGGAACTGGTGCGTGCCATGGGCGATTTCGAGAATATAAATGCGTTTTTGGAGCATGTCAGCCTGGTCACCGAAGCGGCCGATAAGAGCAGCGATGCTGACATGGTGAGCCTGATGACGTTACATGCCGCCAAGGGGCTGGAATTTGATGTAGTATTCCTGCCGGGTTGGGAGGATGATTTATTCCCCCATAAACGTGTACGTGAAGAAAGTGGTGATAAAGGAATTGAGGAAGAGCGCCGACTTGCCTATGTCGGCATGACACGTGCCCGCAGGAAACTCTATATTTCCCATGCGGCTAACCGGCGTATCTTCAACCAATGGCAGAGCAGTGTTGCCTCGTGTTTTATCGCCGAGATACCCGAGGAGCATATCGAGAAAATGGGTGGCGGCATGAATCGCAATGCCCGACCAACCATGCAAAGCTGGAAGAATGATGTGGCCGATATTCTAAAATCTGCGCGCCCGTCGGCTGGTCATGGCTTTACCGTCGGAAAACGTATTTTCCACCAGAAATTCGGCTATGGCCGCATTGAATCGGTCAGCGGCGACCATTTGCAGATCGTATTTGAAAAAGCGGGAACCAAGAAAGTGCTGGCCGATTTTGTGGAATCGGCCTAGCGATTAATAATTTTTGGAATCTTCTGCGGCGTCTTCTATGGCATCACCACCGGCTTCTATATCTTCGCCGGCACCTGCAATGGTATTGCATGCGCTGAGGTTGCCCAAAGTGAGCAATGCTACTGTGCTTACCAGAAGAATCTTTTTGACATCGGACATTGTATTTCCCTTCTATCTATAATGTGCGGATCATCCTAGATCCGCCCCCATCGTGCTTAAGTATATATAAACAATCCATCCGCAGCGCATCAGCTAATATTAGTCCGGTATAAATATTAATTGCAATTCATCTGAGTTAATCAAAATAAATCATTATTTCTAAAGTGTTGGCTTACTTATCCACAGAAAGCGATTGAGCAAAAAGACTTAATGCATTTGCTCGGGCGGCATTTCACTTTCGTCAGTCATATCTTCATCGTCTTCAACCACCGGCACCGCATAATCGCCTCGGAACCATTTTCCGAGGTCGAGATCGGCGCAGCGCTTCGAGCAGAAGGGCGCGAATTCATTTTCAGGTTGTTTCCCGCAGATCGGGCATCCCGGTTTTTTATCCATTTCGTAGAATTTTTATGTTGTCGGCATATTGTGCTGCATCGCCAGTGAATATGGCCGAGCCTGCCACCAATACATCGGCGCCGGCATCGATCACCAGTTTGCAGGTTTGGGCATTGATGCCGCCATCAACCTCGAGGTCAATACTACGGCCAGAATCTTTTATCATGCGGCGCACTTCACGGATCTTATCCAGCTGGTCGTGCATGAAGCTCTGGCCGCCAAAACCCGGCTCTACTGTCATCACCAGCACCAGGTCTACCACATCCATTACAGCCGCAATGGCAGAGGCCGGTGTTTTCGGCTTGATGGATACACCGCGCTTTTTGCCATGGCTGCCGATCATTTCCAGCGCTTTGCGCAGGTCAGCCACTGCTTCGGCATGCACGGTGATGATGTCGGAGCCGGCTTTTGCATAGGCTTCGATATATTGTTCGGGCTTTTCGATCATCAGGTGCACATCGAACACTTTTGCGGTGGTTTTGCGGTTCCATTTGATGACCACCGGGCCGATGGTGAGGTTGGGAACAAAATGTCCGTCCATCACATCGACATGAATATAGTCGGCGCCGGCCATGTCGATAGCGGCGATCTCTTCGCCCAACCGGGCGAAATCCGCAGAAAGTATTGAAGGTGCGATTTTAATATTCACTAAAGTTTCCAGCCGTCTCTATCCAGGTTATCCAGATCCGCCCGGTCTTTCTTTGCTTTCTCAACCCTATCAAGCTCTTCGATTGCCGCTTTTCTTAGCGCATCCTGGTGTTCCTGCACCACGCCGCCGACGGCACTGCCGTCCGCCAACGTCAGCCCATGCTGTTTTGCAATACGTCCAACCAGTTCTTCTACATGCGGATCATATCCATCCAGTGACAGCTCCAGTGCTTCCCTGTTGCCTTCTGCTTCGCGAACCATGTCGCTATATACGCGCTCCAGTTCGTCGACGGTTTCATGGTACTGCACGACCACATCCCCGTTGTTCGTGGTTCTGGGGGGGTTACGCGGGATGCGTACCTTTACTTCTGTGTCCAGCGGCGCGCGCTGCAGTAATTCTTTTTTCCAGCTCATTACATTACCTGTTCTTAATCAGTTGTACGGTGTAGAACCCATCCATGCCGCCGGAATCTTCCATATGGCAGGGCAGGGTACGGATTCCACCGTGCGACGTTGCATAGTTGGCATAATAGGGTGGGATGGGCATGAGCGCAACATCCTTACGGTTTTCCATCAGCCGGGTAATCTGGCCTTCTCCTTCTTCCGGCTGCAGCGAGCACACCGCATAGACCAGCCGCCCGCCGGGTTTTAAGATATCCAGTGCATGGTTGAGCAGCCGGTACTGCGTGTGGGCCATGCGCAGCACATCGTCCTGCGTGCGGTTCCATGCCACATCCGGGTGACGACGCATGGTGCCGGTGGCCGAACAAGGCGCATCCAGCAATATGCAGTCGGGTGCTTCCTGTGGTACCCACTTCAACGCATCCGCCGTGATGCATTCCGCCTTCAGGCGCAGGCGCTTTAAGTTTTCCTTCAGCGTCTTCATGCGGCTTTCGGTGATATCGATGGCAGTGACGTTTGCACCCTTGGCGGCCAGCTGTGCAGTTTTTCCGCCGGGCGCGGCGCACAGGTCGACCACCACCTCATCGCGCACCTTGCCCAGCAGTTGCGCCGGGATCGAGGCGGCGGCATCCTGCACCCACCATGCGCCTTCATTAAACCCTTCCAGCGTGGTGACGCCAGCGCGTTCTTCCAGCCGCACGGTGCCAGTGGGCAACAGATGGCCACCCAGTTTTTGTGCCCAGAAGGTGCCGTCGGCCCGCGGGGTAAGATCCAGCGGCGGTTCG
>JBFWQQ010000033.1:0-18373 GCA_050249355.1 Alphaproteobacteria bacterium
CTGGCTGTTCGGCGTGGTGTGTATCTCGACGGTCTGCCAGTTAAGTTTTGCATCCAGCATCTCTTCCATGCATGCGATCGTTTCGTGCAGGCGATCAGGGATCGGCTTTTGCGATGCCACGATCAGCCCCGCCAGCGCAAGCAAAAGATTGAATGCATCTGTTGCCTCACCCACTGGTTCAGGCAGGCGCGCATCGGAATTTTTAATATAAAATGGCACTGCCTGCGGCCAGCTTTTTATATCAATGAGTGCGATGGAGCGCGATACGCTGGCAATCCGCGCCAGATTCTGTTCGGCCGATGCATCATCCGCCATCGCTGCTGTCATGAATGCCTGGTGCACGGCCAGCGCATCTTCAGTAGCCAGCTCATCCGGCAGGTAATGTTTCATCGTATGCGGAAGGCGCTGCATGTACTCTGCCAACAGCGCGAACGGGTCCTCCTGTTGTAGCACAAGACGGGCAATTTCCGGGCACGACAATGCCGCGCTCTGAACCACATCATCGCCCAGCGCACGCGTGATGCGCGGATAAAAGAAACATGCATCGCCGAGAAAATCGGAACCTTTTTGTTTGTGTATACCGCACCAGCCACTTTCGAATTTCACGCAATAGCCGCTAACTTTATCTTTGCGCATGATCCATGGCGATTCTTCCGACTGCTCTACCGCATCGAGAAAATCCGGCGCTTCTTGTTTGTATTTGTCTAGGGTAGCTTCATCCAGTTGCATCGACCAGTTACGGCAGCATGTATCCGGGCACGCATCTCCCAGGCAGGTGAACTCTGAAACGAAGCGGGCGCGCTGGTGTAAAGACACGTGTAGTCCTACAGCATATGCTGAATCTGGTAGCGGTCGCTGTGGAATACGTACTGCACGCCCAGCTGGCGCTCGGCATCAATGAACAGCGGCGCGCGGGCATTAACAGAAAGTTTCACGTCACCGGGTGAGCGGTGCACCGATACGATAACCAGAATGGCAAGATTGCCTTCTTTTATCTGCAGCTCTTTGCAGGCCGTACGTAAATCACCGGCATCAATTATGGCGTTTTCCAATGGCAGCGGCAGGGTGATGAACGATAAGACATCCTCTTCCAGCGATTGCAGTAGCATAAACTGGCGCATTTTTTCGCTGGGGAAATTGGCCAACGCATATCGATAGCGATCCGGTATACCCAAAAGGCCACGGGCAAAATGAATAGCCTTGGCAGGGTCAACCTCTACCTTGCCGAAACGGGAACTAATAACCCGTCGTTGCTGCGCGGAGTTATCATGCGAATCATCTGATGGTGACTGGCCAAACATAATATAGGTGTCGGTGGCGTTAAGGTATTGCGAATGTTCCAAGTTAGTCGATAGTGTCATACAGTTTACCGTAAAAAGTCTGCCAGTTTCAAGGAATTAATCCGCGCGAATGCCTGAAATGCCGCTTGCAGTATTCCCTCATTGATCGCTACCTGCGTGGAGGCTGCCACAAGATCGGTGTTACCTATCTCCTCTTTGACACCTTGCCAGTACAGTTTGAATGACCCATGCTGCACGTTGATATCGTCGATCGCCACTTTGTTGGCATTCACGCTCGCCTGCAGGGTAATGATCTCCTGCAACCCCTGGTCAATGAAGTCATAGGCGTTCGCCAGCAGTCCGTCATCGTTAATGTCGTTGCCACGGCGGGCCTCTGCGAGGCCTGCGAAGATCTTCTGGATGCCTGGGTTGTCGGCACGCACGTTGTAGGTGATCTGCACATTCTCCTGCACACGCAGCGTGATGTCCTGCTTGCTGCCGTTATAATAGCTGTCATCGGCAGTGTTCGGATCAATCAGCACCGGATAATTCGTGTCGTTGACCGGCTTTACATCCGTACTGGCGCCAGAAAACAAGTAACGGCCCTCCGACTGGATGTTGAGCTGCGATGTAAAAGTCTGCCACTGATCGGTAAGTTGCTCGTTGAGAGTGGCCTGGTTGATCTGTGTGCCGCTGCGCCGTGTAATGATAAGGTTCTTCAGGGTCGTTGCCGCTTCGATCACATTGTCGAGCACACTACTGGTAAGCTCCAGCCGTGTCGACGCCAGATTATTGTTCTGAATGAACAGGTCCGCCTTGCCGATCTTGGTATCGAGATCCAGGAACTGCTCCGATTGCGATGCGATGCCGGCAAAATCCTGCGATTTACTGCCGCTCGATATCTGGGTCTGCAGGTTGAACAGGTCGATCTGGCGATTACCAAGATCGCGCAATGTGTTCTGGAACACTGCATAGGTACTGATTCGTCCGACTGCCATAGTACTATCTCCTTTGTCCGCCTGCCGTTATCCGCGGAACGAGTTGAATAATTCCTGAAATAACTCCTGCATGACACTAAGTGCGCGCGCCGAAGCCGTGTAGGCATTTTGGTATATGATGGTATTGGCCAGCTCTTCATCCAGGTTCACACCGCTGACCGAATCCGAGCGCTCGGCATAGCCCTCGCGTAGCAATTCGGCGCTTTCCATGTCACTTTGGGCGCCGTTCGCATTGACTGATGCCGTGCTGATGATTTGTGCCAGATATCCGCCGAAGGTCTGGTTGGAAATACCCAATCCGCCTGTTGCAGAAAATGTGTGTATCGCTTCGGCCACGCCCGCTAGCTGCGCGATCGCACTATTGTCACCCACCTGACGCTCGTAGGTATAAAGCGGCTGGGTGGACGACAGGGCGGCCGTCTGCACCAGTTTACCGAGCGAGATCAGGTCGGGTTTTGCCACGATATCGGCACGCACCTGCAGGTTTAGCGACGCGTTGGTCAGAGTGTCACTGCTATCCGGCTCCACGAACAGGTTGTTGAGTCCGAAATAATGTGAGAACGCGCGGCCCGTTCCTGCCAATGGCGGAGAACCGGTAGGCTGCCCCTGCTCCTGGCTATCCAGCGAATCGATGGCAATGACATGTGAACTGCTATCGGCAACGATCTTCAGATAGCCTTTTTGCGCGGTGGTATACACGCCGTTGAATTTCGGCAGTTCATTGCCGCTAGCATCAACCAGCATGGCCTTTGCATAGCCTTGCGAGCTGGACGGCAACACCACCGAGCCATCACCGTTGGCGTTCTGCGCGGCATAGCGCTTGTTGCGTGCACCGGTTGCGGCGGCATCGATGCGGTAGGTTATTTGCGACGTGCTGACCACACCATTTTCGTCAACCACGCCAACGTTGGCAACTACAGTATAATAGGCTGAAGCCGTATTACCGCTCAGATCCAGGCGTATCGCACCGTCCGTAGTCGTGCGGCGCTGCTCGCCGGCATTAATGGTTGAGTACGGCTCACGCGCGGTCTGCCCGCCCACATTGAATGAACCCCCTGCTGTAGCGTTGGTCGCCGTTTCAAAGGTGAAACTATTGCCGCTGATGCTGGTTACTGTAACATAGCCACCCAGTTCCGCTGCCGGTATGCCATCGACCGGAGCGCCCGGAGTGGAAAGGTATATCCTGTCGCCTACCGATACACTGGGGGGCGATGCCAGTGTCACGGTCACCGCATTGGTACCCCCTACGGTCTGATAGGTGCCGGTGGCCGCCAATGCAATGGTGGGGACGTCCTGCGCCACCGAAGTGATATCGTTCGCACCGTCATCGAGTACCTGCCAGCCGGTGACAAAAAAGTTGGACTCGCCGTTTGAAATATTTTCAAGATCGAAATCCATGGTGAATTCCGGTGGCACGCCCGGAATTGCATTACTGCCGGATGCAACACGGATGTTATTCATATTACCGAGCGTCACCCTGCTTTCCGAGGGCGCAAAATAGCGGTTTATCTCGTCCACGAGGCCCTGCATACTGAGCAGCCCGTTACCGATCCCGGTATTGAGCTGGCTCAGGTTCAACGTCAAAGGACGGAAACCGGATGCTTCATCCGAATAATGTGATGCCGCAGGCGTGCCGTCCTGATTCAATACCGCGATGCGTACATTACCCGACCATTGGCGGTATTCATCGGAAAACACGGAGCGCGTACCCGTATAACTGGCGAGACCCGGATATGGCACACCGGCATTGTGCACTGCGTTGAACTGGTCACGCAATGTCGATGCATACATATCCAGTTGCGAGAGCATGCCGGGCAGTTCGCGGTCACGCATGTCCAGCAACCCCTTCAATGTGCCGGATGTAAGCGCACTGGTGACCTGTGAACTGGTGCCGCTGCTAACCAGCGTTTGTGGATTACCGAATACCACTCCAGCCGCATCCATCTGGCGCACTTCTATGGCGCCGAGGCTGATATTGTCGATGAATGCACTCGAGGATGAAACCGGCGTATACGTTAGCAAATGACGGTCTTCATCCACCAGGTTGACGCCATTACCAGTAAACACGTTGACGGCGCCATTCTCGCGGGTAAAAGTCTGTATGTCTACATAGCCAGCCAGATCACGCAGCACCGCATCGCGGCGATCATAGAAACCGACCGGATTCTGTCCTGCCGTCACCTCCCCGGCAATGGCAATGTTCAGAGAATAAAGCTCACTGATATTGGAGTTGATGGAGTCCACCACCGATTTGATCTGCTTGTCCGCTTCAAAACGCAATATCTGAAGCTCGTTGGCCAGACGGTTGGCTTCACGCGTAAACGTGCTGGCACTGCGCACGGCCCCTGCCCTGAGCGAACTGCTTTCCGGAGTGACACTGAGCGAACTTAGCGCATTGAAGAAATCATCGGTGTAGCTGTTCAGGTTCTGGCCACCCGGCCCGCCGAACAACAACTGCGTACGGCTGTAATAGTCATTGGTGACTTCGGCGCGCCCGGCCACCGAGTTCTGCAGGCGCAACGTACGCGCCAGATACTCATCCACGCGGCGGCTGATATCGGCGATGCCTACGCCGGCGCCCTCGTTGCCACGGTAGAGCGCCTGCTGGTTGATGATCTGGCGGCTGTAGCCAGCCGTATTGGCGTTGGCTATATTCTGCGACAATACCGCCAGCGCCTTCTGGTTCACGTTCAGGCCGGTCAGCGCGTTGTTTAATGCAATACTAAGACTCATGGCCGCCCCCCGACAGCTGCGTTAAATCGTTTGGTTCAGTGTTACCGATAAAGACTCGTACGGCGCCGCCCCGTTCTTGCCGTTCACCCCGTATGCCGCACTGCGCGTAGATTCACGCACTACATCGGTGATGGCCTGTACGATCTTTTCATTCACCTTGCGCGCCACCTGCAGCTTATGGTGGTTCTCTTCCATGATGTCGTTGAACACGCGCATCACTTCCTCAAGATCCTGCTTGTCCTGCGAAGGGATGGTATCTTTCAAGTGCGGATGCTTGCCGAGCAGTTTTTTCTGGGCCTCCAGCGCACTAATAAGAAACAGTTTCTCTTTCTGCAGGTCGGCGATCTTGGAAACCTTCATGCTGCTGAGCAGGTCCACTTCTTCGGCTAGTATCTGCGCCAGCCGCGCGGTAAGCGTAACCACATCCTGCACGCGTAACTGGGCTTCTTCCTTCTTAAATTCCTTCTTGGTCATGACGACACCTCCTGTAATTTCAGCAATTCCTTTTTCACATAATCGGCAACGCCGATGCCACCACTCTGGGTGAGTTTTTTTGCATATTCATCGGCCATAAGCCCACGATAGATTTCTGACGTTTCCTCGCTTCCGAAAAACTCATTGCCCAGCGATTCACCGAACATATGGGTCAGCATCTGGCTGATGAACAGGGCCTCAAAATCTTCTGCTGCCTTCTGTGCCTGCTGGTCATTCAGCGCACGCGCCTTGTCTTCGAGCAGGCTGGTGCGCGCCTGGCGCATGGTGCTTTCAGCGGCACGATCCTGCTGCCTGACGATATTCTGCGCTATAAGCCCTGCGTCGATCATGGCTACCTCGTTTGTATCTCGGCCTGTAATGCACCGGCCGCTTTGATGGTTTGCAGTATGGTCACAAGGTCACGCGGGCCGACACCCAGCGCATTGAGCCCGGACACCAGGTCACGCAAGGAGGCTTTTCCTTCCAGCACCGCCATGCGCTTGCCGGGATCGTCGCTGACGACGATATTGGTCACTGCCGTTTCAACGGTTTCGGCACTATCCGGGGCAAAAGGCGCCGGCTGCGAGACCACCGGGCTGGATTCCACTTTTACTATCAGGTTGCCCTGCGCCACTGCCACGGTATCAATCCGCACATTCTCACCCATCACGATCGTGCCGGACGCTTCATCTATGATGATCTTGGCCACCTGATCGGTCTGCACGGTCAGCTGCTCGATATCGGCGAGCAGTTCCGTAGTTTTGTTATGGAACACGGCAGGCACCGTCACGGTCACCGTGCCCGGATCCTGCACCGAAGCGACTCCCGGTCCGATATTGGCGTTGATGGTTTCCGTAACGGAACGCGCGGTAGAGATATCCGGGTTGCGCAATGCAAGTTTAAGCTCCGGCAGGCTGTTCAGGTCAAATTCGATTTCACGCTCCACAATAGCGCCATTGGCAACAAAACCAGACGTCGGCACACCTTTGGTGATGGTAGAACCGCCGCCTTCGGTCGAGGCCTGAAAACCACCGATCGAAATAGCGCCCTGCGCCACCGCATATACTTCGCCATCGGCACCGTATAATGGCGTGGCCAGCAGCACGCCGCCGGTCAGATCCTTGGCGTCACCGATCGCGCTCACCGTTACATCGATATGGCTGCCGGTACGCGAGAATGCCGGTAATTTAGCCGTGATGGTCACAGCGGCAACGTTTTTGCTTTTAAGATCCTGCCCACGGGTGTTGACACCCTGGCGCTCCAGGAATGCGATCAGGCTTTGCTCGGTGAATGCATTGTTGTTCAGCTTGTCGCCGGTGCCGTTCAGGCCGACCACAAGGCCATACCCCATCAGCATGTTGCTGCGTACGCCTTCAAACGTCACGACGTCCTTGATACGCGCCTCGGCACGCGCCACGCTCGCTGTCAGCAATGCCAGCATCAACACAGATACAAATACTGCCGCTATGTGGAAGAATGTCGTACCGTTTTCGCTATCATTATACATGTCCATAATGCACCCTTGTGGTTTGCCTGTCTTATGATGCGATTTGCATGCCAAACGCCAAACGCCACGGGTTTTTCCTATTTTATCTATATATTTCATTTTGATAAGCGCAGCCTGGCAGGGTGCTTTATGGGGGGCTGGTTCTTGAAAGCATGACGATGGAAATTTGCCTAGGCATTTTTTTCCGGGCTGGAAAAAGGCTGAAAACTGCATATTTACGTGCTATTAAAGCTTGTTTAGTATGGTAGAAGTATGAAAATCGGTGGCGTAGGCTCTACAAAATCCTCCAGTGGCACTAAGAAAAGTCGTGCAGTGTCCTCAACAGGCAGTTTCGCCGAACTTTTGGATGTATCTGCCAGCAAGTCGGTCGGCGGGGTGGATGCCGCCAGCCAGGTATCCGCCGCCGCACCTGTAAGCAACCTGCTGGCGGCACAGGAAGTTTTCGATGATCTCCCGCATCAGGAAGCGCTGGTCAAGGAGGGTGAAGCAACGCTCGATATGCTGGAGTCTTTGCGGCGCAACATGCTGGCCGGCGCTATACCTGTGAATCTGCTTGCCGAGATAAAAGGGCGTATTACAAGGAAAAAGCAGCACACGTCCGACCCTTACCTGCGGGCCATCATGGATGAAATCGAATTACGTGCCTCTGTAGAGCTGGCCAAGCTGGAAGTGGCTCTGGCCAACCGTCAGGCAGCCAAGGCCGATTACACCGGGGCAGACGATATCTAATCGTTGATTTTTGCGATCAGTTTAGCTATACAAGCCCGCACTAAAAACGCTAGATTAACTACCCCCAGCGATAACGAGGAGGGATATATCCATGGCTACCAAGGCGACCAAAGCAACCGACAAATCCTACAAGCCGAGCGCTAAAGAAGATTACATGAACAAGAAGCAGCTGGATTATTTCCGCCAGAAGCTACTGGCATGGCGCGCCGAGTTGCTGGAGGAATCACAGGAAACCATCAACAGCCTGAAAGAAGAGAACTGGCGTGAGCCAGATCTTTCCGACCGTGCATCCCTGGAAACCGAAGCCGGAGTGGAACTGCGCACCCGTAACCGCTACCTGAAACTGATCGGCAAGATCGATGCGGCACTGAACCGTATCGAAAACGGCGAATACGGCTATTGCGAAGTAACAGGCGACCCGATAGGCCTGAAGCGTCTGGAGGCCCGCCCGATCGCCACCATGACCGTGGAAGCGCAGGAGCGCCACGAAAAGATGGAAAAGCAATTCATCGACGAAGACTAGACCTTACTGGAACTTCACGAATAGCTGGCATGCCTTTGTATTGGCATTGTCTGTTGTGGTGGTTTTATAAATATTACTGCTGCCGCCGGCACCATCACCGCAGCACGCGTCACCGTTACCGCCGCTTGCCGTGGGAACACATTGCGTTCCCAATATGGTTGCACTTCGTGCACCCCTCATGATACCCGTGATCGGGCGGCCATCATCGACCTTCTGGTCTATGGCATATGCCTGCTGCGGTGTCAGCGCATACCCCATGAAATACAACCCGCCGGAAATACGCATAATACCTGCCAAGTGGTAATAATTAAGGCCAGCGGCACTAAAAACGGCCATGTAATTTCCCGTCAACGAAGGAAGCCGGGGTAGAAAGTTATTCAGCTGCTGTACACCATCCTCACCCATCAGCAGAGCAGGAACCAGCCCATCGTTTGCCGTGTTAAACCGCTCGTTAATAAGTTGTGAGAACGACAGGTCGCGCCAGAACAGGGTAGTCTCGTAACCCGGAGATGTCGTGCTGGTGTTATTCACGTTATCATTAGTGGTTTCCAGAATAAAATTAGCATTATATACACCGGTACCGTGACTGGTGCGCGTTACCATACCAAACCCCGTGGCCAGATTTGTCTGTAAATCGCCTGGAAGACCATTGTATTTTGTACGGAAGGTATTTACCGCAGTCTGGTATTTTTCCACTTGAGCAACAGCAGAACGTATTTCTGCCGCCGTGATCATATCACGGCCAACAAGCACCCCCCCCACGATCAGGCCGATAATCACCAGCACAATCGAAAGCTCAATCAGGGTAAAACCTTTATTATCAACACGCACCATCATACAAAACGCAGGGTACTATAATATACTATTCTTTCTTCTCCGTCCCATCCAATTCCTGTATTTTTCTCAATATGTCACTGGCTACCGGCGCTGCGGCCGAGGCGCCACCCCCGCCATGCTCTACCAACACAGAAACGGCATATTTGGGCTTATCCCACGGCGCAAATCCTACAAACAGTGCGTGGTGACGGTATTCCCATGGCAGGGTATTCTGGTTCACGCCACGCTGGGTGATTTTTCGCACCTGCGAAGTCCCTGTCTTGCCTGCAAACGCCATATGCGCTTCGTGGATGCGGCTTCCATACGCCGTACCCGCCGGTTCATTGACCACGGCCACCATGGCCTCACGGTTTGCTTCCAGCAACACATCACTGACCTGCACCGGCTGAAATACCGGTGTTTCCTCGCCTTCATTGAACCATAATCGTGGCGTCACCTGCCGGCCGGAGGCCATGCGCGCGGTCATTACGGCCAGTTGCAGCGGTGTTGACAGCACATATCCCTGACCGATCGAGCAGTTGATGGTGTCGCCCCCTGTCCAGCGCTGGCCATAGGATCGCATTTTCCAATCCGGGTCGGGAATGATCCCGGTCTTTTCGCTGGGCAGGCCAATATCATAATGCTGGCCGAGGCCAAAACGCCGCGCCATCTCAGCATACCTTTCAACGCCCATCCTCTCGGCAACCGTATAAAAGAATACGTCGCAGGATTGCTGCACCGCCTGATGGAAGTTGACCGTGCCATGCCCCCCGGCTTTCCAGCATTTGAACGTATGGTTGCCCAGCGTGAAATGGCCGGGGCAATACACCGTGTTCCACGGCTTGATGATATCGGCTTCCAGCGCCGCCAGCCCCACCACCATCTTGAAGGTGGAACCGGGCGGATACTGCCCGGAAATGGACTTGTTCATCAGCGGGCTTTTTTTATCGGCATTCAGGCTTTTCCATTCCTTGCTTCCGATACCCTTGCTGAAACTGTTCGGATCGTAAGCCGGGATGGATGTCAGCGTCAGCACATTGCCGGTGTCCACTTCCATCGCCACCACCGACGCGCTCTGGTCGCTGATACGATCGGCAGCAAATTCCTGCAGCCGGTTGTCTATGGTCAGGCGGATATCTTTTCCTGGTATGCTTTCACGTCGGCTGATCTCCCGCACGGGTATGCCATGCACGTTAACTTCCAACTGGCGCAGGCCAGCCGTGCCCCGCAATTCCTGCTCCAGCATCTTTTCCACGCCATTCTTGCCGATCTTGAAATCCGGCAGGCGAAGCAGCGGCTGGTCTTCCTGATCCAGATCCTTCTCCGATACCGCACCGACATATCCGGTAAGGTGGGCAAACTTTTCTGCGAACGGGTAATGGCGTATCTGCCCCATGTCAATGAATACACCCGGTAGTGACAGTTTATGCAACTCGACCAGCGACACCTCCTCCCATGTCAGGTGATCGCGCAGCAGGCTGGGGTGCGTTACCGGGGAAAATCGCTTTTTTCTGATCTCCTCGAATGTCTTTTCCGTGAACGGCAACAAACTATGCAGCTTTTCCATGCTGGCCAGATAGGTTTCCCGGATCAGGCTGCTGTAATCAACAAACAAACGATAGTTATGGTTATTGGTCACCATCGGCATGCCGTTGCGGTCAAGTATACGTCCGCGCTGTGGTGCAATCAGCTGCAGCTTGATACGGTTGTTCTCGGACAGGGTCGTATATTCTTCCGACTGCATGAACTGCAGGTAGAACAATCGCGAGGTAAGCGCAGAAAAGGCAGCCAGCTGCAATCCGCCGAACACCATGGCACGGCGGGTAAAAATGCGCTGTTTCTCGTTCTCCCTTGGCATGTTGCGGTGGGTTACTTTACATGTTGCAGATGCCAGCGACGCTCCATGGCGCGCTGGTTTATCTTATTGCATAATAGATGTACGAGCGGATAACAACCCGCCGTCGTGATCCATTGTATCAGCGGCATAACAAGCGGATAGTTCTGGCCGGTAATCACAGCCATCAACAGCCACTGTACACCCTGCATCACGAACATAAGCCCAGTGAAGAATCCCCACTTCATTAGGAAATTTTCTTTATAGATATGCCGGATCTGCGACTGCACGATAATAAGGAACATGACATACAGCAACGCAGTAATGCCTGGAGGCAGCCCTTGCAGGAGGTCGTTGATAATGCCGGCAAGGCCAAGGAACCAGTAAGGCATTTCGCGCGAACGGTGAACGCCCCAGTAGTAGATCACGCCCATATGCATCAGTGGCATGACATAGGATAAACCCGGCACATACTTGGGTGAAACCTGCAGGAGTATGAAAAATAATGTTACAAGCGCAGGAATCACCGACCAGAACGTCCGTTCGGTATGACGCGACAGCGCGGCCATCCGTCAGAAACTGAATTCTATCGTGCGCACGAACGAGGTCTTTGCGGGATCGGCAAATGGCTGCACATACATGGCACCATCCTCGGCGATCACTACCTGCCCTACCGGTATGCCGGGCGGAAATACCCCCCCATCGCCCGAGGTCACAACACGCTCACCCGAAGATATCCGGGTACCGGCAGGAAGATACGACAACGAAGGCAAGGGCATACCCGTGCCCGACAGGATGCTTTTTTCGCGGCTTCCTTCCACCATCACGGGAATGCGCGAGTTTATATCGCTTAGCATCAATACGCGTGCGCTTGTATGTCCCGCTTCAACCACGCGACCCAGTAACCCTTCTGAGGCGACCACCGCCTGATCGGATTTTACACCGGCCTGGCTTCCGGCATTAATAAGGGCAGCGTGCATATAGGGTCCACCCATGTCGGAAACGATCCGGGCGGTGATATATTGCTGTTTTGCCGCCGGCACCGTTTTGAGAAGCGAACGCAGCGACTGGTTCTCCACCTCCATTTCACGGGCTGCAGCCTGCCATTGAAGCAGATGAACATTCTCATTCTTGAGTCGTACGTTCTCCTGGCGCAGCGCCACCATTTCGGCAGTCCACTCGGCAGCAGACTGGACAGCGGAGAACGGCTGCCCCAGAATGGTGAGCACCGGCACCAGCGCATCGGTCACATGCATGCGCAACCGCGCAAGCGCAGGATTACCAGTTTTATGCATGGCAAGAAGCAGGAGCGACAACGCAACAACCAATGCGATCGAACTACGGGCATAGCGGCGCCCCGTAGGCTGAACGGCGGTTTGCGAAAGTGCGCGTGCTTTTTTCATATCCCTGCATTATTATTATGTTCTTACGCACATCATTGCGTGGAACGCAATTCGTCGCAAGTCAAAATTTCTGATCGGTATATCATTGGATCACAAAATATATAATATTTTGCTAATAACCGCGCTGACTGTACCCTTGTGGAACAATTTCCATTTACTCCAGAACCTGCCCCGGCACTTTAAAGCTGGTAGGCGCGGAATCGATAACCTTGAAGCCAGACGGTGTGATTTCGATAATAGCCAGTTTACGGTCATTAGTGCCATCGGGCAGAAGCCGTACTAACCCATTGGCAGGGCTAATAAATCCTTCCGGGTCGGTCAACTGGCTCATATCCAGCTGCTCCGAGGACTGTGAAAGCGATATCCGGGCGATCTGGCTGACGGCATCATAGGCCAAGCTGGCCAGTCGTACTGGTTTATACCCGTAGAGCACCTGAAAACGATTTTCAAATGAACGGGCGACCGAGGGAGTGGAACTGGAGAACCATGCACCGCGCATTTCCGGGATTTTTGCAATTTCCGGGTCATCCCACAATCCGGTACCGAGCAGCTTGATCTGGTTCAGGTCGATATTAGTTTTTTTGATCGAAGAAATGATGTTGCGCAACTGGTAGCCGCCATCGGCGATGAATATAGCCTGAAATGCCTGATCCTTGTTGGTGTCGTTGAAGGCTGCCAGACGCCCCACAGCAGCATCTATGTTGGTGGGGCTTGGCGCGTACTGCTCGATCGGTTTTACTAGTCCCCCCTTGCGGCCATATACCGTAAGCAGGCGTTCCTGGATACGCTGGCCATACGCATCGTTCGGTGCAAGCAGCGCCACACGGGTGTAATTGTTCAGGAATGCATAATCGGCCATGCGCTGCACCTGTTGTTCGGGCAGGAAGCCGAATATGAAGGTGTTGGAATCGGCTATCTCCTTGGTATTGGAAAATGCCAGTATCGGGATGTTCCTACCCTGCACAACCGGCTTGACCTGTGAAACCGACTGGCTGAACAGTGGCCCTACGATAAACTTCACACCCTGTGCTACCGCCTGCTCGGCTACGTTGGCCGAATCGACCGGCGTTGACCCACTATCCTTGGGCAGCAGTACGATCTGCGAGTGGATCTGGTCGGACGGAACGCTCAGGTAACTGTCGTACAGCGCCATGTTTGCGGCATCGAGCATGGCAGTGCCCAACGGCGCGGATTCACCCGAAAGCGGCACTAGGAGCGCCACCTTGATGGCCGGCGTACCGGGCGGGATCACGCCACGGGTTGCCACTTCCTTTCCCGGCGCCATCATGGTTTCGGCACTGTGTGGGGCGCGCGTTTTCACCGCCTGCCCGCCTTTATGGCGCGGCGATGACGGAGCACAGGACACACACAAAAGCAAGGCAGAGGCAAAAAGGAATAAAGAACGTTTCGTCATGGTGGAACCTGCGCTATAGTGGGGAAAATTTTTTGTAAAATGAAGCTACTGTGAAAGAAGATTCCAGTCAAATATTACCACCCGGGCTGTACGTGGTCGCCACCCCGATCGGCAACCTCTCGGATATCACACTCAGGGCACTCGATACACTTAAAGCGGTCGATGTGATCGCCTGCGAGGATACGCGGGTGAGCGCAAAGCTTTTAAATCATTACGGCATTAAAAAACCCTGCATTTCTTATAACGACCATAATGGCGCATCGCGCCGTCCGGGTATCATCGATGACATACGTTCCGGCAAACGCGTGGCGCTGATATCCGATGCCGGAACGCCGCTGATATCCGATCCCGGCTACAAGCTGGTGCGTGATGCGCGCACGCACGGCCTGCATGTGAGTGCGTTGCCGGGTGCGTCCAGCCTGCTGGTGGCGTTGTGCCTGAGCGGCCTTCCGTCCGACCGGTTCTATTTCGCGGGCTTCCTGCCGGTAAAAAAACAGGCGCGGCAGGATGCCATCCGGGCACTGGCCGGAATCGACGCCACACTGGTATGCTTTGAATCAGCCCAACGCCTGCCCGAAACACTGGCCATGCTGCATGAAATCATGGGAGCACGCCCCACTGCCATCGCCCGTGAACTGACCAAACTGTACGAAGAGGTCAGGCAGGATTCACTGCAACAGTTACATGCATATTATGCACAGCACCCGGCCAAGGGCGAGATCGTGCTGGTGATCGGCCCGCCGGAAGATGTTCAGACAGATGGCGCCGAACTGAAGGGAAAACTGGTCGCGCTGCTGAAAAGCCACAGTGTAAAAGAGGCCGCTAGCATCATGGCCGAACAGACCGGTACGCCACGCAAGGAAATTTATGCGCTGGCGCTGGAGTTGACCGAGCATGGCCGCCGCAAGTAAAAAACAACAGGCCTACCGCCGGGGCCACACATCCGAAATGCTGGCCTGCCTGTACCTGTTATGTAAAGGCTACCGCATTCTGGCACGACGCATGCGTAACCACTGCGGTGAGATCGACATCATTGCGCGCAGGGGAAACTGCCTGGTAGCGGTGGAAGTGAAGGCGCGCGCGCAGTTTTCTGATTGCGCCGAAAGCATCACGCCACACAAACAACAGCGCATCGCCCGTGCATTGCAGCTCTGGCTGGCCGAACATAAAATCGCTGGACTCTCACACGCAAGCGCCCCTAATATACGCTTCGATGTGATCTGCATCACACCGCGCAACTGGCCAACCCATATAAAGGATGCCTTTCAATGCTGACCAAACGCCTGACCTTTGCTTTGTGTATTACCGCTTTAGCCGGCAACAGCGCCTGCGTTCCCCTGCTGGTGGGCGCCGGTACGGAAACCGCCGTGGTGGTGGCGCAGGAACGCTCGGTAGGCAATGCATTGGATGATGCAGGCATCCTGTTCCAGTTGAAGAACCTGTACGCCAAGCAGGATTACAAAGACCTGTTGGCCAATGTCGAGGTCAAGGTGGTGGAAGGCCGTGTGCTGCTGACCGGAAATGTCGACAAACCCGAATCGCAGATCGAAGCGGTGCGCCTTGCCTGGACCGTACCCGGCGTGACCGAAGTGATCAACGAGATCCAGATAAACGACCAGGCCGGCATATGGAACTATACCCGCGACGTATGGATCAGCACGCAGATCAAGAGCCGCCTGCTGTTCGCGCGTGATATCCGCTCGATCAACTTCTCAATGATAACCGTGAACCAGACCGTGTACCTGATGGGTATCGCGCAGGACCAGACCGAGCTGGAAAAGGTCACCTATATCGCCAGCACCACCAAATATGTACAGAACGTGGTGAGCTATGTGCGGATGAAGGATGACCCGACGCGCAACCAGCCACAATAAGCCACATCCATGACCCTGCATGTCGCACTGCAGATGGATGATCTGGGCCGCATCAACCCGGCGACCGACTCGACCATTCGTATAGGGCTGGAAGCGCAGGCACGCGGCCACACGCTATGGTACTACACGCCGGATAAGCTGTTCACCCGCGATGGCACGGTGATGGCGCATGCCAGCCGCCTGACGCTGCAGGATGGAACAGAAAATTTTTACAGTATCGAAGAACCGGCAGCCAGAGACATCCGCGACTGGGATGTCATATGGTTGCGCCAAGACCCGCCGTTTGACCTTGCCTATATCACCAGTACGCTGATGCTCAGCCGCGCGCATACGAGCGGCGACGTATTCGTGGTCAACCACCCGTGCAGCGTGCGCAACCTGCCGGAAAAATGGTTCCCCACCGAGCTGGCCCAGTTCATGCCACCTACCCTCATCAGCGCCGACATGCACAGCATCAGCGATTTCATTGCGCAATATGGTCATGTGGTGGTCAAACCGCTCTATGGCCATGCGGGGCACGGCATTTTCCAGCTGGCGGCGGATGCGCCGGATAAAACCGCGCGGCTTGCAGCGCTGTTTGCCAAGGATCGCACGCCGGTGGTGGTGCAGAAATTCCTGCCGGAAATGAAAGACGGCGAGCGCCGCGTGATCATGATCGATGGAAAATTCGCCGCCATCGCCGGGCGCATTCCTGCCGAAGGCCAGATCGTGGCGGCTTCGCGGCTGGGCGCGCAGTATGTGGCCGCCAAAGCTACGCCCCGCCAGATGGAGATATGCGAAGCGGTCGGCCCGCTGCTTAAAGAACGCGGCCTGATCTATACCGGACTCGACATCATCAGCGACTGGCTGACCGAGATCAACATCACCTCACCCACCAGCATCCCGCCGATCAATAAACTTTACGGCCTGAAGCTGGAAGCCGACATCTGGGACGCGGTGGAGAGTTATTTACCATAAGCAATGAACCCCGGGTTCTCGAAACCGGGTTTGCCATACACCAGTTCCCCGCCGTCTTCGGTTTTCACATGACCGCCTGCCGCATTCAAAATGGCGTGGCCTGCCGCCGTGTCCCACTCCATGGTGCGGCCGAGGCGCGGGTAGATATCGGCGCTGCCTTCGGCGACCAGGCAGAATTTCACCGAGCTGGAACCCGGCAAAACTTCCCTGATCTTCATGCTGCGTAGAAATTCTTCGGTGCGTTTGGACATGTGCGATTTGCTGCGCACCACCGTAAGCCCGTCCTCCGGCGCGGTGCGTGCGCGGATCAGTTCCTTGGAATCGCCTTGCTGGATGAATGCGCCAAGCCCTTCGGCACCATAATATAGTGTCTTGAGCACCGGCACATAGATCACTCCCAGCATCGGCCGACCGTTCTGCACCAGCCCGATATTGACGGTGAACTCATCCTCGCCACGCACGAAACTGCGCGTGCCGTCCAGCGGGTCGACCAGCCAGAAGGTGGCTCCGGTCTGCGGCTGGCTGTCGTTTTCTTCGGCCACGATGGGTATATGCGGCGTCAGCTCGGCCAACGCGGCACATATGTGGTGATTGGCTACAATGTCGGCCTCGGTCACCGGGCTGTTATCGTCCTTGGCCATGGCTTCGATGTTCTGCTGCCAGTACCGCATGATGAGTGTACCGGCATCGATCGCTATCGCACCCAGTGAATCCATATATGCATTAAAATCAATGTTGTGCATCGTGCCCGTTCATCGTAGATTAACTTTCGTCCTTTATGACATAAACTGCTTACATCCCAAAAGCAAACGAGAGTCTTTATGCAGACCGCATACATGAAACACCATGACCAGCTGATAAAAAACATCATAGCCGCGCTCCCCAAGGGTGCCAAGGATGATGTGCGTGAATTCACCGGCCAGTTCTATGCCAAGGTCATGGCGCCGGAACTGGAGCGGCTGGAAACCGCGCACGCCGTGGCCATTGCCCTGTCTGCTTATGAATTCATCAAAAAACGTAACCCCGGCGAGCCTAAGATACGGGTATTTACTCCGCAGCAGAGTAAGCATGGCTACGAGCGCAGCCACAGCACGGTAGAGATACTCAACGACGACATGCCGTTCCTGCTCGACTCGCTGTCGATGGAACTGACCCGGCACGGATTTGTGCTGCGTGAAACCTTCCATCCGATATTCCTCGTCATCCGTGATACAAAGGGCAACCTGAAGGATATCAGCGCGCAAGGCGACAAAACCCCGGACCAGCCCGAATCGTTCATCCATTTTGAAATCTCCACCCTGCCCGAAGGCATGACCGAAACGGACGTCGAACAGATCATGCTGTGGGTGGTCGATCATGTGCGGGCCGCCGTATCAGACTGGAGGCAGGTTGTAGAAAAAGCACGATTCATTGAGACCGCGCTGGAAAGCAGCCGCAGCGGTGAAAGCAAAGCTTATGTGAAAGAAGTGCGCGATTTCATGGGCTGGCTGATCGAAAAGAACTTCGTATTTCTCGGTTACGCCGATTACGCGGTGAACGAAGAGAACGTGAACGCACCGCTTTCGGTGATTTCCGGGTCGCAGCTGGGCATATTACGGGTAGACTCCGATCATTATTCGCATGCCGACGATGATTTCGCCGAGCAGAACCTGTTTTCTGCCGACACCAAGCTGATCGAGATCACCAAATCCAGTTACCGTTCGCCGGTGCACCGGCGGGTACCGCTGGATATGATCATCCTCAAGCGCCACGATAAACAGGGCAGGATCGTCGGTGAAAGCCGGTTTCTTGGACTCTTTACCTCCAACGTATATTATCAGAGCGGCGATGA
>JBFWQQ010000034.1:0-18218 GCA_050249355.1 Alphaproteobacteria bacterium
TCTTCTCCTTGTCTCGCAGTTTGCACAGCTCTTCACCTACGCGCTTTAAGCTGGCACTGCAGTCACCACGCGGTATGACCACTTCGATGATATACATCGCGTCCGATGCGAAAGCCTCGGCTAGTGCGGCTTCCATCTGGCCGTTGGTGGTCACTTTGCGGCTTTCGCCGACACCGAACAGCTCGGTCAGCTTGGCATAGTTCCAACGCAGGATGTCGTTGAACGGGCCATCAAGGATGAAACGCTGTGTACCGTAGCCATCATTGTTTAGGATCAGCACGATCGGTTTCATCCCGAACTTGGCCGCCGTAGAAAGCTCGATTCCGGTCATCTGGAAAGCACCATCCCCCACGATGGCCAGCACCCGCTTGTCCGGCCTTGCAGCACAGGCACCGATGGCCGCCGGCACGGCAAAGCCCATGGAAAGATAATAGGCATCGGCCAGGAAATTGGTCACGTTGCGCGTGCGCAGTTTCATGGCACCGAACATGGCATCGCCGGTATCGCAAGTGATAACGGTATTTTTATCGGCATTCAACCCCACAAGGCGGAAGAAACTATCGATAGTGACCTGTTCGTTTTTTTCCTTGTCCTGCAACGGCTGGGGATCAGGCGCGTGCCCAGGCAGCTTCGGCGCGCCGCGTTTTCTAATATCTGCATGTTCCAGCGCTTCAAGGAATTCGCGCAGCACCACATTCTCGTAGGTACGCGCACCTATCTGGATCTTTTCGGTGGTCGCCAGTATGGCATTGGTACGGTCCAGCTTTTCGCTGGTGCTCATAAAGCCGAACCACACATCGGTCACGAATGCGCCGAGCATGATGATGCAGTCCGACTGCTCGACATATTCCTGCACCGCCTTTTCCGAAAGCGGACCGGAATACACGCCGACAAATAGCGGGTGGGTTTCATCGATAATGGACTTGGACATCAGCGTAGAAGCAATGGGAATATTGAATTTAGAGGCAAGATCCAGCGCCTTTTTACCCATACGGTGGCGGTGCAACTCTATATCGGCGATAATGACGGGTTGGCGGGCGCTGTTAATGGCATTGACCGCATCTTCCACCAGTCCTTTCAGGTTCATCGGATCGCTCTTTTCTTCCGGCAGCACGAACGCCTCCGGGATATTGCCGATCGGCATGTCCACAACATCGAACGGCACCTCGATATAGCCGGGGCGCGAATGTTTCCTGATGTTTGCGATAACCCGCATGATCTCACTGGCTGCTGTTTCAGGATCAGTTAGTACGGCAGTGGCGCAGGTCACTTCTTCGTAGATATTGCGCTGCGTATCGAAAGTGCGCACTTTATGGTGCATCAGCACATCCTTCTCGCGATCTTTAGGCGATGGACCACCGGAGATCACCAGTACCGGCGATTTCTCAGCATAGGCGCAGGCCACCGAATTCAGCATGTTCAGGCCACCCACGCAATAGGTCACACAGGCAACGCCGAGGCCTTTGATGCGCGCATAGCCATCGGCGGCAAAGCCGACGCTGGGTTCGTGTGTCATGGTGATGATCTTCAGCGGTGACTGCTGCATCCAACGGAATGTCGGCAGTGCGAAATCGCCGGGAATACCAAACACATGCTCGACTCCCTGCTGATGCAGATAATCAAACAGGAACGATCCGACGGTGTGTTTTTTGCTCATGCGTTTCTCCTTACGACTTCGGAAATAGCCTAGTTTCAGGCGTAATACAAGGTTTTACGCGGCGTTTTTTCCCAGTTTTTCATGAATATAGGCAGCGGCGCGGCGCAGGGAATCAAGTTCATTCACCGCACAGGGAGCCTGCTGCTGCTGGCACCAGCCTACCAGGTCTTCCATGGCAAGGTTGCCTTTGGGGCTGTTGGCATAGGGGCAGCCGCCCAGCCCGCCGGTTGCAGCATCGAATATGCGTATGCCCAGTTCGTAACTGCGCTGCACATTGGCAATGGCACTGCCAAACGTGTCATGAAAATGCATGGCAATGTGGTGCAACGGCACGTGTTGTTCGTTCAGCGCCGCGATCACCGCATCCACCTGCTCGGGTTTGCCGATGCCGGTGGTATCCCCCAGCGACACTTCAAAACATCCGGCCTCCAGCAGCTGGCGGCTGCGCTTGGCGACCGCATCCGGCGAGAACGGCAGGTCGTCATAACCGAACAGGTTGGAGATATAGCCGCGCACATGGATGCCCGCCGCGTTAGCTTCCTTTATCACCGGAACGATGTTGATGAAGGATTCTTCCACACCCTGATTGATGTTGGCCTTGGAAAACTGCTCCGACAGCGCGAGAAATATGGCAACCTCACGTGCACCCACTGCTTTGGCGCGCTCCAGCCCTTTGATGTTCGGCACCAGATAGGAAAACACCACATCCGGAAAATCCTTTTCCACCGGCCGTATCAGCTCGGCCACCTCGGCGGTATTGGCCATGGCCGGCACCGCCTTGGGATGCACGAAGCTGCCCGCTTCGATGCGCGTAAGACCGCTTTGCGCCAGCCTTCTAAGGAACTCTGCTTTGACTTCGGCAGGCAACGCCGTGGCACCCGGCTCGTTCTGCAGCCCGTCGCGCGCACTGACGTCTACCAGTTGAATAGTATTTCTGTTTATTTTATCCATACGATGACTCGTAACTCGATGACTTGTGACCCAATGGCAGACCTCTTTCGAGTTATCCAGTCACGAGTTATCTAGCTATCCCCCTTAATGTTTACAAGCTCATCACCTTCATTCACCTTGTCACCCGGTTTTACTTTTATCACTTCCACTGTGCCGTTGCCACCCGCACACAGCACCGTTTGCAACTTCATGGCTTCCATCATCACCAGCTTGTCGCCTTTTTTCACCTTGGCGCCTTTTTTCACAAATACCTCGCGCACCAGTCCGGGCATCGGCGCGGGCGGGCTGAGCGCAGCTTCAGCGTTTACTGTACCGCCGGCCGCTCCGGGCTGCGTAACGAGCGCTTCCATACAGCCAATGCGCACATGGCGTTGCTGCCGCGCATCGTTCCACGCGCTGCCATATGCGCGCTGGTGTTTGCCATCCTTGCGCGGGATTTCCAGTACATAGCCGCCCGCTGCAAGCGGCGTGCTGCCAAAGCTATAGGCCTTGCCATTCAGCATAAAGGACACTTCGTTGCCGCGGCGGTTCAGGTTTTCCAGCTCAACTGTTACACTATCAATGATGAGGGTGGTTTTCATGCCACCCCCTTCAACTTGGCGTTGGTCCAAGCCGAGTGCTCGGCTTTCTGCTCGCCACCGGTTGCCACAGCTTGCGGAGTGAATAGCATATACGCCGCGGCCAGTGCCGCCAGCGCATCATCGTTGCGTTCGAACTCCAGCAACTCCTGTTTGTGCCTGGGTATAAAATCGGTAGCGGTCTTGCCTTTGGCAAATTCGCTGTGGCGCAACACACGTTGCAAGAACACGCGGTTATTGGCCACACCCTGAATCTGAGTTTGCGCCAGTGCACCCAGTAAGGTGCGTATCGCCTCAGCGCGGGTCTCGCCCCATGCCGCCAGTTTGGCGATCATCGGGTCGTAGCTGGCAGAAACCGTATTGCCGCTAGCATAGCCATTCTCGCAGCGCACACGCGGCAGGTGCGGCAGGCTGAATTGCTGCAGCGTGCCCGGCGCAGGCATGAAATCTTTAACCGCATCTTCGGCATACAGGCGCACTTCGATCGCGTGACCATGCTGCGCTATTTCGTCCTGCTTAACCGGCAGCACGCCGCCCTCGGCCACTTCGATCTGCCATTGCACCAAATCAAACCCGGTCACCATCTCGGTCACCGGATGCTCCACCTGCAAACGTGTGTTCATCTCCAGAAAGTAGAATTTCTCATCCGCCCCCATGATGAATTCCACTGTTCCTGCCCCAACATACTGGATATGCTGGCATATTTTCACTGCCTCTGCGGTGATCGCCTGCCGTGTTTCTTTGCTGATGGTCGGCGACGGGCTTTCTTCCACGATCTTCTGGTAACGCCGCTGGATAGAGCACTCACGCTCAAACAGGTGCACATGGTTGCCGTGCGTATCCGAAAACACCTGCACTTCAATGTGATGCGGCTGCACGATGTATTTTTCCAAAAGCAGCCGGTCATCACCAAACGCGTTCTTCGCTTCCGAACGCGCTGAATCGATGGCGCCAGCCAGCTGCTCTTTGCTTTCTACGATGCGCATTCCCTTGCCGCCACCGCCTGCCGCCGCTTTTACCAGCAGCGGATATCCGATTTTTTCTGCTGCTTTCAGGTAGTGTGCATCGCCACTTGCCGTGCCGAAGCCCTGCGGAGGCGGGTCATAACCCGGAACCGTGGGCACGCCGATCCTCTGGCACAGCATGCGCGATTCGGCTTTGTCGCCCATGGTCTTGATGGCCTGTACCGGCGGGCCAACAAATACCAGACCAGCCTTTTGCACTGCCTGTGCGAATTTAGCATTCTCCGATAAGAAACCATAACCGGGGTGAATAGCATCTGCGCCGCTGTCTTTAGCTGCCTGTATGATCTTTTCAATACTCAGGTAGGTTTCGGCCAGCGACTCACCTTCCAGCAACACCGCACGATCGCCAATGCGTGCATGTGGTAGCTGTGCGTCATCGGCGGCATACAGTGTGACCGTTTCGATGCCCAGCGCGCGGCAGGTAGCGACAATGCGACACACGATCTCGCCGCGGTTGGCAATAAGTAACCGTTTAATTTTCTTACTCATGCCACCCACTTTGGTTTGCGTTTGGAAAGCAGCGCATCCATGCCCTCTTGCCCTTCTTCGCTGATGCGCAGGTCGGCAATGGTTTCGATGGTCAGCTGACGAATCGCTTCACGCGCTGTATTGTCACGGCTCAGGTTCACGATACTACGGATCAATGACTTGGATTTGCGCGCTGCTTCCGGTGCCGCCTTTAAAAATTCCGCGATCAGTTCCTCGGCGGCGTCATGCAGATCATCGCGCGCTACCACCTTATGCACCAGGCCCATGTCATGCGCTACTTCTGACGGAAAATGCATACCCGACAGGAAATAGGCGCGCGCGTAGGAAACGCCTACCTTCTCGATCACATACGGCGAGATAACACTCGGCGCAATCCCCAGCCGGGCTTCGGTAAAGCCGAAGCGTGCATCCTCACTGGCCAGCACAAAGTCAGAAACCGCAGCAAGACCGGTACCACCGCCCATCGCCGCACCATGCACCACCGAAATCAGCGGTTTGGAAAATCCGGCAAGGGTAGCGAACATGCCTTCCAGCCTGCTGGAATCCTCGATATTTTCTTCGCGCCCGTAATCCTTCATCTTGCGCATCCAGTTCAGGTCGCCGCCGGCACAGAAAGATTTGCCGTGGCCGGAAAGCACCGCCAGCCGCACCGTTTTATCGGCATCTAACTGCTTGAATGCATGCGTAAGTTCGTCTATCAGCGTGTCGTCGAACGCGTTATGGATTTCGGGTCGGTTCAGCGTTACCCGCGCAACGCCACGTTCATCTATGGCCAGTTCTAAGAATTTATACTCCATATTGTCCTTCTCACTTTGTCATCCCGTGCTCCAGAGCATAATGGAAAAATCCAATATACTACGCTCCAGATCCCCGCTTTGGCGGAGATGGCGACTAAAAATCACATCCTGAACACGCCAAATTTCGTTTCTTCAATCGGCGCATTCAAACTTGCCGCTATCGCCAGACCCAGCACATCGCGCGTGGTGACCGGGTCGATGATGCCGTCATCCCACAGCCGTGCGGTGGAATAATACGCACTGCCTTCGGCCTCATATTTTTCCAGTATCGTCTTGCGGATGGCGGCAAGGTCTTTTTCAGATACCTTCTTGCCTTCCTTTTCCAGCGCATCGGCACGCACGCGGGTCAGCACGCCGGCTGCCTGCTCGCCGCCCATGACCGATATTTTCGCATTTGGCCACATCCACAAAAAGCGCGGGCCAAAAGCGCGGCCACACATGCCGTAATTGCCCGCGCCATACGAACCACCGATCACCACGGTGAATTTCGGCACCGCCGCGTTACTCACCGCCATCACCATTTTTGCACCATGGCGGGCGATACCTTCGGATTCGTATTTTTTACCCACCATAAAGCCGGTGATGTTTTGCAGGAACACCAGTGGGATCTTGCGCTGGCAGCATAGCTCCACAAAATGCGTGGCTTTGATGGCCGACTCGGAAAATAAAATGCCGTTATTGGCCACAATGCCCACTGGTGAACCATGTATATGCGCAAAGCCGCACACCATAGTGGTACCGTAACGTTTTTTAAATTCCTGAAACTTCGAGCCGTCTACCATGCGCGCAATCACCTCACGCACATCGAACGGGGTCTTGGTCGTGTCTTCGGGCAGTATGTTGTAAATTTCTTGCGCCGGGTGCGCCGGGTCTCCATAGGGTGTGGTGTTGGGCTGCTTCGCCGTTTTCCAATTCAGGTTCGCCACGATGTTGCGCAGCTTGACCAATGCCTCTTCCTCGCTGTCAGCATAATGATCGGCCACGCCGGATTCGCGCGTGTGCACATCGGCTCCACCTAAATCTTCTGCTGTAACATCTTCGCCGGTTGCTGCTTTAACCAGTGGCGGCCCGGCCAGGAAAATAGTGCCGTTGCCTTTGACGATAACCGACTCATCGCACATGGCGGGCACATAGGCGCCGCCTGCCGTACAGGAACCCAGCACCGCCGAAATCTGTGGGATGCCAGCTGCCGACATGCGCGCCTGATTGTAAAATATGCGGCCAAAATGTTCCTTGTCCGGAAATACCTCATCCTGCATCGGCAGGAATGCGCCGCCGGAATCGACAAGGTATATGCAGGGCAAATTGTTTTCCACCGCCACTTCCTGTGCGCGCAGGTGCTTTTTCACTGTCAGCGGGAAATAGGTGCCGCCTTTTACCGTGGCATCATTTGCCACGAACATGCATTCATGCCCATGTACCCGGCCAATTCCCGTCACTAAGCCCGCCGAGGGCACGCCACCTTCTTCCGTGTACATACCGTAGGCGGCCAGCGCTGAAAGCTCTAAAAATGGCGAACCGGGATCGACAACACGACCGATACGTTCACGCGGCAGCAGTTTGCCACGGGTGTGATGCCGGTCGACCGCCTTCTGCCCGCCACCTTGGGCTACAATCTGCAGATGCTCTTTAAGTTCCGCAGCAAGCTTGCGGTGGTGCGTTGCGTTATCCTTCATATCGTCCTGTTGCATTAGGTTTTCTGCAGAAGATCGTATCATGGCAATGTAACCGCCGGTTATTTTCCACGAGCCTATCCTGCCCGAAGTATATAGGCAAGTTGCTTTTAAATCATATGGATGGAAGAATATTCCTCTTTTTTAGCAGTCTGTCATGATACTGACATATTTCTAGACTAGAATTTGCTGATAGAGCCGCGCTCTTCTGGCTTAGTGCCAACGCACAGAGGCCACCGGTGGCATGCCCGACACCGCATTTTCGGGCCAATAAAAAAGAGAATCCTTATGAAACTTCCCTTACTTTCCGCTACATTATTTTCCCTGGCATCCATCCTGTCCACCAGTGTAAGCGCGCAAACTGCTGTACCGGTAGCTCGTGCACCACTTATTACATCCGCGCAGATAGACTGCGACCTTTCCGGCGGCCCGATCGTGTATTTCGTCAATACCAGCTTGCGCTTTGAAGGAACGCTTATCAGCCAGGACCCCACCGTATGGTTCGTGCCGGATCATCAATACTGCCTCACCATCCGTGCGCCTGCCTATTGCAATATGCTGCGTTTCTTTAATGGTCAGACCGTAAACGGCCAGCGCATTGTGCTGCCGGCAGATGTCCGTGTACGATCGGTAGTGTTGGGTGGAACGCCGAACATTTCCAATTTTGTGTGCCAATAACATTATAAGCAAGCCCCGCAGATTTGCGGGGCTTTACTGTTAACACCATCTTTTAGAAGAATCCCAGAGCGTTCGGACTATAGCTGACCAGCATGTTCTTGGTCTGCTGGAAATGGGCGAGCATCATTTTGTGGTTCTCACGGCCAATGCCCGATTGCTTGTAACCACCAAAGGCTGCATGCGCCGGGTAGCTGTGATAGCTGTTCACCCATACACGGCCTGCTTTGATGGCGCGGGCAGCACGGTAGGCTTTGTTGGTGTCACGTGTCCAAACCGCTGCTGACAGGCCATACGGCGTGTCGTTGGCAATGGCCACCGCATCATCATAGTCTTTGAATTTGGTGACCGAAACGAACGGACCAAATATCTCTTCCTGAAAAATGCGCATGGAGTTTTTGCCTTCAAACACCGTTGGCGCCATGAAATAGCCGGCATCCAACTCGCCACCGGGGGCAGCACGCTTACCGCCTTTAAGCAGTTTTGCGCCTTCTTTATTGCCGATATCCACGTAAGACAGGATCTTATCAAGCTGCTCCTGCGAGGCTTGCGCGCCCATCATGGTGGTAACATCCAGCGGGTTGCCCACCTTAATGGCATCCACCCGTTTCATGGCACGCTCCATGAATTTATCATAGATATTTTCATGCACCAGCGCGCGGCTCGGGCAAGTGCATACCTCGCCCTGATTGAGCGCAAACATGGTGAAGCCTTCCAAAGCTTTATCCAGCAGCGCATCATCATCTTCCAGTAAATCCGGGAAGAATACGTTCGGCGCTTTGCCACCTAGCTCCAACGTCACTGGCACGATATTCTGCGATGCATATTGCATAATGAGTTTACCGGTGGACGTTTCACCGGTGAAGGTCAACTTGTTCACGCGTGGGCTCTGGGCCAGCGGCGCGCCTGCTTCCTTGCCAAATCCCTGCACCACGTTGACCACACCTTCGGGCAACAGGTCTGCGATCATTTCCATGAACAGCATGATAGAAAGCGGCGTTTGCTCGGCAGGCTTTATCACCATGGTGTTACCTGCAGCCAAGGCTGGAGCCATTTTCCACGCAGTAAGCACCATAGGGAAGTTCCACGGAATAATAGCCGCGACCACGCCCAGCGGCTCGCTGAAATGATATGCTACGGTATCTTCGTCGATCTGAGATATGCTGCCCTCTTCTGTTCGGCATACAGAGGCAAAATAGCGGAAATGGTCTATCGCCATCGGTATATCGGCGGCCATGGCTTCACGCAGCGGTTTGCCCTTGTCCCATGTTTCCGCCAGCGCCAGTGTTTCCAGATTTTCTTCCATGCGGTCAGCAATTTTATTCAGCAGCAAAGCACGTTGCGCCGCAGGCATTCTACCCCATGCATCTTTTGCTTTGTGCGCGGCATCCAGCGCTTTTTCCACATCCCTAGCACCAGAGCGCGCCACCTTGCAATACACCTGACCATTGACCGGGCTTTTATTATCAAAATACTCGCCGCCTTCCGGCCCAACCATTTTGCCGCCGATCCAGTTACCGTACTTTTCCTTAAGCTTCAGTTTGCTTTGTATCTGGTTAAATAATTCACTGCTCATGTTAGTGTCCTTTTTTAGTGCCGTTGCCATGATTATGCTCCCGTTTGTTAGTCGTTACAGCCGATTGCCCTTGAAATAATCAACCGCTGGATTTCCGATGTGCCTTCGCCGATGCGCAGCAGGCGGTGGTCACGCCAGAAACGCTCCACATTATATTCCTGCATCAGGCCGTAGCCGCCGTGGATCTGTACCGCCATATCGCTCACCTCGCCTGCGATTTCCGATGCGTATAATTTTGCCATTGCGCCTTCTTTGGTGAAGCGCTCGCCCTTGTCAGCCAGCCAGCAGGCTTTATGCAGGTAGGTGCGTGCCAGTTCAATTTTCATGTGCATGTCAGCAAGCGCAAAGGCAATGCTCTGGAACTGCGCAATCGGCTGGCCGAACTGCTTGCGTTCTTTTGCGTAAGCAAGCGCCGCTTCATACGCGCCCTGCGCACAGCCCACACCCATGGCGGCAATGCCGATCTTGCCACGGTCGAGCGTCGCCAGCATCTGCTTGCTTCCATCGCCCTGCCCGCCCAGCAAATTTTCATCGGGCACGAACACATCGTTGAACGATACTTCGCAGGTGTCCGATGAGCGCCACATCAGCTTGTCATGCATCGATTTTGCCGACAATCCTTTGGTGCCCGCCTCGACGATGAAACAAGAAAGCTCCGGCCCTTTGGCGCCGCGATCTCCGGTGACCGCCTGCACGGTGATGCCGGCGTTCATATGGTTGGCGTTGGTGATGAATATCTTGCTGCCGTTTATCTTCCAGCCGCCATCAACTTTTTGTGCACGCGTCTTGCTGCCGCGCGAATCGCTGCCTGCGTTCGGTTCGGTAAGCCCGAATGCCCACAATTTGTCGCCGGTGCATAGCGGCGGCAGGTATTTTTTGCGTTGTTCCGGATTGCCAAAATAATATAATGGCCCGACGCCCAGCGAGTTGTGTGCCGTGATGGTGGCCGCCTGAGAACCGTCGACACGGGCGATCTCCTCGCACGCTATCGCATAGGCGAGGTAATCCATGCCATGCCCGCCATATTCCTCCGGCACGATGATACCAAACAGGCCGAGCTGACCCATCTTGCGCGTCAGGTCTTCGGAGAATTTTTCCTCCCGGTCAAGCTTGGCCGCCACCGGTGCAATTTCTGTTTCGGAAAATTTGCGCACGCTGTCGCGCAGAATGGCATGCGTTTCCGGCAAATCAAAATTCATATTCTCTGTCATGCCGTTTTGATTTCTTTCAATCCTAGCTGTTTGCACATTTCCTCCCGCATTTTGAATTTCTGTATCTTGCCACTGACGGTGGTGGGATATTCCTTCACGAACTTGATATGGCGTGGCACTTTGTAGTGTGCGAGGTTCTGCTTGCAGAACGCACGCACCTCTTCTTCGCTCAGCTGCTTGCCTTCTGCCAGCTGTATCCATGCACACAGTTCTTCGCCGTATTTTTCGTCCGGCACCCCGAACACCGCCACCTGCGCCACCGCTTCATGCGTAAACAGGAATTCTTCGATCTCGCGCGGGTAGATATTTTCGCCACCGCGTATCACCATATCCTTCAGGCGGCCCGTTATTTTGTAGTAGCCGTCCGGGCGGCGGATGGCAAGATCGCCAGTATGCACCCAGCCGCTCTGGTCGATGGTCTGGTTGGTGGCGTCTTCGTTATTATAATAGCCGATCATGGTACCGTGACCACGGGCGCACAACTCGCCCTGCTGGTTGTCGCCGAGCGTTTTTCCGGTTTCCGGGCAACGTATCTCTATCTGAACGCCGGGTAATGCCGGCCCAACCGTTTCCACGCGCTGTTCGATGGAATCGGTAGTAGAACTTTGTGTCAACACCGGCGAGGTTTCGGTCTGGCCGTAGGCGATGGTGATCTCCTTGCAGCCCATCACGTCGATAACCTTTTTCATCACCTCGATCGGGCACGGGCTACCCGCCATGATACCGCTGCGCAGACTGGAGAGGTTGCGCCCTTCAAATGAGTGGTCTGCCAGCATGGCCACGAACATCGTCGGCACACCATATACGGTGGTACAGCGCTCCTGCTCGATAGCATCGAGTGTTTTGGCAGGGTGGAAATATTCCGCCGGAATAACCATGGCCGCCCCGCGCGTGATCGCCCCCAGCGACCCCATCACACAACCGAAGCAATGATAAAATGGCACCGGCACGCACATGCGGTCAGCCTCGGTGATGTTCTGGCAACCGGTGACATACCATGCATTCATCAGGATATTACGGTGCGACAGCGTGGCCGCCTTTGGAAAACCGGTGGTGCCGGAGGTATACTGGATATTGATGGCATCTTCGGCATGCAGCGATGCAGCGATCGCATCGAGTTTCTCATCGCTGATCGATTGCCCGGCGGCAATCATATCGTCCCATGATTTGAAGCCTTTGGGTGCATTGGGCTTGAGTGCTACTACATTGCGCAGGCGGGGATAATTATCGCAACCGACCTCGCCTGACTCTGCTTCGTGTATCTCCGGGCATATCTCGGTGAATATCTCGTAATATTTGGAATGCTTGAATTCATCGGTCAGGAACAGCGCGACAAGATCGCTCTGGCACAGCGTGTAGGACAGTTCGAACGGGCGGTAGGCCGGGTTGATGGTCACCAGCACGATACCCGCCGTAGCAGCACCGTATTGCAGTAGCACCCACCCAGGGATGTTGGTAGCCCATACGCCCACATGCTCACCCGGCTGTATGCCCATGGCAAGCAGGCCTTTGGCCACATTACGCACGGCCGTGTGAAACTCAGCATAGTTCATGCGCACACCGCTTTCGGGGAAAACGATTGCGTCGCGGTCAGGGAATTTACGTGCGGTTGCGCTGAGTACGGCACCAATGGTCATGCCGTCCAGCCATGGCTTGTCTTTCATAAGCCCTCCCATTGTTTTTTACCGTTGGACTATGTGTACAATGGGTTATAGTAGGTGGCAAACAAAAGATGTGTGCCCCATGACGCGCTATTACGAAGATTTTGAAGTAGGACAACAGCTTTTCAGCAGTGAAGAGTATGTGATCAGCAAGGAAAGTGCGGTGGATTTTGCACGCGAATACGATCCGCAGGCACAGCATATCGACGACGAAATGGCAAAGGATTCCACCTTCGGTCAGCTGGTGGTAAGCGGCTGGCAGACGGCGGCGGCCACCATGCGCCTGAAAACCCAGACCGATCTGATGAACATGGCCGGCGGGCTGATCGGCATCGGACTCGAGAATGTGCGCTGGCCGCGCCCGACCCTACCCGGCGATCGACTGCGTACCGTCATTACCATATTGGAAAAACGCAAATCCGCTTCAAGAAAAGGGCGTGGTTTGATCAAATATAAAGCGGAAACCTTCAACCAGCGCGACGAGCTGGCGATGGAACTGACTATAACGGTGATCGCGCCCCTAAAGGCACAGGATAACGCTTAGCTGCGGATATGTGTGCCGATTTCGGCTTCGGCTTTACGGGCCATTTCCTTGACGGCATGGCTGGAACCCTGCAAGTAATCCTCTTTATCTGCAAAACCGCCAGAGGTTGGCCTTTCACCGGGTTTCTGCAACGTCATTTCATGAGAAGCCTCGGACGTGTCTGCCAATTCGCCTTTTTTGTTCCCGCGCGCGAACATATTGTAGAATATGGCGTGGATACCGGCATAGGGTAGCGCCTGGCCTCCATCGAATGCCACGTTGTCGTGAATGAATTTCCATGCGCTGATGGGAGTACCATCTTTTTCACGACCCGCCATGATCTTTTTCAGCCCCGCACCTTTGATGCCCATTTTAGTAGCAGCATTTTCGCTGGCTTTACTAATATGACGAAAATAATTCTTCTCCAGCCAGTCGCGGGATGACGGGATGAATACGGTAAGCGTTAAGAGCGGCGCAAGGGCAGCAAAGCGTGAGGTCATCCCGGCTTTAAAATCCTTTTCCGGTTCCATATCGATCGCATCGTATGCCTGCTGGAATTTAGGATCGCTTGCAACCTTTTCCTCCCCATAGATCATGCGATCCAGCGACTGTACGATCGCTTTCTTATTCTTCCGGTTCTCCAGCGCCATCAGCGGGGGAATGGTGAACATACCGCCGGCAATGATGCTGACGAACATGTTACCCTTGTGCACACCAAAGGCGCGGCTTTCAGGATTTTTTACGAAGAACAGTGCTTTATCAAACACTTTGTTCCATGGTTTGCTCCATAACATCTGGCCCGACTTGGTAACCTTGCCCCAATAGGCAAAGCCTACACCAAGCGCAGTATTGAGCACCCAGTCGACACCGAGGTACGTGCCCCATTTATGGATCTTCTCACCGGTGGTCTTTTCATGCTCAATAGGAACAACGGGCTTGGGCTGTATTGTATCAGGCAGGGCGGCATCCACGGCTGTCATAGCGACATCCGCTTTTGCTTCCTGAACTTTTTCCGGCCGGTTTTCCATGCTCTCGCAGTGCCCTTTAACACTATTATTGCATTGTTTCAGTGTACCTTATTCGCGGTCAAAACCGTATGAAGAGTTTATGACAGTACATAGCGCCACCGTAAAAATATAAACCACTGATAAATAACCAGTTTATTGTATGTCTTACCAGAAATGGTAGGTTTTATATTCATTAACAGGCAGTTATTTGCTAAACTAGACCTGTTAACCAAGATTGATCGATTAACTAATTTGCCCAGCACATACAGCACAAGCAGCAATACCTTCCGCCCCCTTGGCGGGTATGAACGTATCGGCCTGTGCCGCGACTCCTGCGTTCCAGTCGGGGTGCTGGATGTCATGGCGGCGTGGCACCGGCTTGCCACAGCGCTGCAAAAAGGCGGTATCGTCTATCCGGGCATATATTTTCCGTTACCCAACCAGTTGCTGCGCGAGCAAACCAACATTAATGACGGCAAAACCCTGCGCGCCCTGCCTAATGTCAAAACACAGGCAGGCGCGACCTATAAGTCGCTCGACGGCGCGGTGGTGACGCATAACACGCCAGTGTGCCGCCATTTCATGCACTGGCTGAAATCGGATGTATTACCACAGCGCGCGTTTCCTGCCTTGCAAAATGGTACCGACACAGACGAAGTGAACCGTATCAAAGCCATCATGTATTATGTGTTATGGCATGAAAACCAGCAGTTGGCACGCCAGTTGGGCGAACCGCCAAAAATATTGCTGCAGCGACCCGAGATCAGTTACGACGAAATAAAAGAACGCGGCACTGATTTCGCCCATGTCAAGTTGGCACGGGAAAGAGGAAAGATCGCGCTGCATCACGCGCTGGTCACAGGTATTCGCGGCAGCTCGCTGTGGCCATGGAACGATGCGCATTTCAAAGACGAGGATGGCAAAGTCAGTGCCGTGTTATCCGATTTCCATTTCAACCTTGCCGATCTTTCGATGGTCAGCATGTTCATGAACGGCATCACACAGAATCCCGGCGATGTCAGCAACCCGCGCAATCATCTGGTCATGTTCGTCTCGCGCGATAGCGATTTCATGCAGGAAATATCCGAGTTCGCCTATGGGCACCGCGTGGTAAAGTCGACCGTCGATGGCAGCGAGCACCGCCGCATCATCAACGAATACAACGAGCTGTCACGCCAGATCGAGGACGTACAGAACCAGCTGCGCCGCAATGCCAAGAACGGCCAGCAGAAAAGCGACGACAGCAGGCAGGCGATCGCACGCATCGTACAACTCCGGCATGACCGCAAACAACTGCGCGACCAACTGGAAGCGCCACTCAAGGGCAATGGCAACCCGGTCAAATCGCATGTGGTGCCACTGCTTGATGACGAGTACGAACGCTATGCCGCGCGCGGCCTTGTGCTGGCCAAGCCGCCGCCATATGCCGAGCGGCCCGACATATTGGTACTATCGCCCAAGCGCTTTGTTATGGCGATGAAAGAGCATGACAAAGAGGTCGGCAAATTGATCCGCAGCCAAAAAGGAAGCGCCACGAACCTGCCTGAAATCGCAAAGGCGCTTTCTGAATTCCGTGCTGAACTGTTCAAGCTGGATACCGGCATGCCCGCCGATATGACGGCCAACACCTCACCCGACAGTATATTTAACCTGCAAGAAGCCTTGCGCCATTATGTCGAAAAGGAAAACGGCCTGAGCAACGGCAATGGTGGCAGGGGCGCACACTAGCCAGCGTCGGCCAGCATGTTCAGCGCCACTGCTTCTGCTATCTTGATGCCGTCCACACCGGCAGACAGGATACCGCCTGCATAGCCCGCCCCCTCGCCCGCCGGAAATAACCCCTTGGTGTTCAGACTCTGCAAGCTGGCACCGCGTGTGATGCGGATAGGCGACGATGTACGCGTTTCCACGCCCGTCAGCACCGCATCATCCATATCGAATCCGCGTATGCTGCGGCCAAACGCACTGAGCGCTTCGCGCATGGCGACCACCGCGAAATCCGGCAGACAGGTGGCAAGGTCGGTCGGCGTCACGCCCGGCTTATAGGATGGCAGCACCGAACCGAGTGATATGCTGGGCCTGCCTGCAATGAAATCACCCACGCGCTGTGCAGGCGCGGCATAGCTGCTGCCGCCGGCGATGAACGCCGCCGATTCCCATTTGCGCTGGAAATCAATACCTGCCAGCGGGCTGCCGGGATAATCCTGCTCCGGTGTGATCCCCACCACGATACCGGCATTGGCATTGCGCTCGGCGCGCGAATACTGGCTCATGCCGTTGGTTACCACGCGGTTCTCCTCGGAAGTGGCGGCCACCACCGTGCCGCCCGGGCACATGCAGAAACTATATACATCGCGCCCGTTACTGGCATGATGCACCAGTTTGTAATCCGCCGCACCTAAAATGGGATGCCCGGCAAACTCGCCGAAACGTGCAACGTCTATCAGCGACTGCGGATGCTCGATACGGCAGCCGATGGAAAACGGTTTGGCCTCGATGTACACGCCACGGTCATGCAGCATCTGGAAGGTATCGCGCGCGCTATGGCCGATCGCCAGCACGACATGGCCGGTCGCGATATGCTCGCCGTTTGCCAGCACCACGCCCCGTACATTGCGCTCAGCATCGATTTCAATATCGGTCACACGGCTGTCGAAACGATACTCGCCGCCAAGCGATTCGATAGTGGCGCGGATATTCTCCACCATCTTCACCAGCCGGAAGGTGCCGATATGCGGATGCGCCTCGGTCAGTATGTCCGGCGGCGCTTCGGCCTTTACAAATTCGGTCAGCACCTTGCGGCCCAGATAGCGCGGATCTTTGATCTGGCTGTAGAGTTTGCCGTCGGAGAATGTGCCTGCTCCGCCTTCCCCGAACTGCACGTTCGACTCGGTATGCAAAATGGATTTACGCCACAGATCCCACGTGTCTTTGGTGCGCTGGCGCACGATGGTGCCCCGCTCGAGTATGATTGGTTTGAAACCCATCTGCGCCAGTACCAGTGCTGCCAGCAGCCCACACGGCCCGGCCCCGATCACCACCGGTCGCATGGAAAGATTCGCTGGTGCCCGCGCTACGAATTTATATTCCATATCCGGCGCCTGCCGGATGTTATTATCTTTGGCAAAGCGTTTAAGTATCGCCGCCTCGTTCTTCACCTCAACATCCAGCGCATAGACCAGCTGGATGGCCGATTTTTTGCGCGCATCGTTGCCGCGCTTGAATACAGTGCACGATAGCAAATCATCCGGGTTGACCTTCAGGCGCGCAAGCACTGCATCGGTGATTGCCTCAGGCGGATGATCGAGTGGCAGTTTTATTTCAGTTAGGCGCAACATGGGAATGACAGAACGCTACTAACGCAGCAATCCCTTAAATCCTTCGGCAGCATCCTCCAGACCTTTTTCCACATCACCCAGACCCGGCAGGCCACCCACCAGCCCTTCGCTGCGTGCCGCGCGCTCGACCGCCGACAGATACTGCATCATCACCTTGTCGATGGCTTCGCCGGCCTGCATGCCGCCGTCCTTGCCAATATTGTTGAAGGTCATCGCCGGCATGCGGATGGAAGCAAGGTCCCGCCGCATCATGGTAATGCGCGGATTGATAACCGACGCATCAATCACCATGTGCTTGATGATCACGCGCACCTGCTCGCTACCCACGCTTTCTTTCTGTTCCTTGCGGGCGGCAAGTGCTTTCAGGTCGGTCAGGTTCATGCCCTTTTCGTTCACTTCCAGATTCACCACCGAACCCTTTACTTCGATCTTGTCGAAGTCGACAAGATCGGAACTGGCGGTGTTCAGGCCAATGATAACTTTATCAGCGGTCATGGCGTGCTTGCCGCTATAGCCCGGCGGATTGGAAACTTCCAGCGTATCCACCATCACCCGCTTATCCGAAAGCGATACATCCACGCTGCCAATATTCACCTTCACACCAAGCGCATCACTGGCAATGTTTTCTGCCGTTCGCGTGATCATGCCACCCATATTCATGTACAGGTAAACACCAGCCACCACGACACCGCCGAGTATGATGAATTTCAGGTTTCTGCGCTTTGCCATGATCGTCTCCCTGTCTGATAATTCGGCCAAACCATTAAAAGCAGCAAAAACCGTAAATTGCCAGTGAGAATTATGGCGGTCCCGAGACGATTCGAACGTCCGACCTTTGCCTTCGGAGGGCAACGCTCTATCCAGCTGAGCTACGGGACCTTAATGGGCTCAGGCCCTTATATATAACAAACCGTAGAGTGTAAACGCCGTTATTCCTGCTTGAACAGCACATGCTTCAACTGGTCGGGGTTTTCCAACACCTTACCCGATCCCAGCGCCACACAATTCAGCGGCTCTTCCGCCACGAATACCGGCAGTGAGGTTGCATTGGACAGCA
>JBFWQQ010000035.1:0-18130 GCA_050249355.1 Alphaproteobacteria bacterium
GCGATGGCTTGGGCAACGTGGGGTGGGCGGCGGTCAGGTCGTTCTGGTCGAACACCTCGCCGTTGGCGGTGTACTTGCCATGGAAGCCAGGCCCGTACCACGAGGCGATGCCAACCTTGTCATAATCATTATCATACTCGGGATAGTATTTTTTGCCCATAATCACATAAGGCTTGCCTACTTTTACTTTTGCACTGGGGCCGCTATCCACAACCTCAGGGCTACAGGCGGTCAGAAGCCCAGCCAATACAGACAATGCAACCAGATGTTTGATCATAAATCCCCCTGCTCTATTTCGTTGGCAAGCGTTCCAACCGCCGTGGCAAAAAAGCGCGAGCGGTTCCATTTTAGAATGGTTTTGTAATTACTGTATATAAGCAGCGGATGGCGGCGCGCATCCGATTCTATGAACACCAGCCATGCCTCGGAGCCATTATCCGGCAGCAGCGTGCCATCAGGCTGGGTCACACCCCATTTGTTGAGTTCGCGGATGCTGGCCGGGCTGTCGATACTGGCTATGCTGGCATCGAAACCGCTTGGCAGCGTTACCGGCATGCCCCATGTTTCATCGCTTTTCCAGCCGGACTGGCTTAGGTAATTTGCGATCGAGGCGAATACATCGTCGGTATCGTTCCAGATATCGATGCGACCATCGTCGTTGCCATCTACAGCGAAATTCTCAAAGCTACTGGGCATGAACTGGCACTGGCCCATGGCGCCGGCCCACGATCCCACCATGTCGTAGGATTCGATGTGCCCGGCGTCAATGATTTTAAGGGCGCTGAACATTTCTTTGCGGAAAAAATCACTGCGGCGTCCATCATAGGCCAGCGTGGCCAACGCCTCGATGACATTGTACGTACCCATGTTCTCGCCGAAATTGGTTTCGATCCCCCACAGCGCAACAATATATTGCGGCTGCACACCATAACGCTGCGAAACCTGTTGCAGCTCCGGCAGGTGCTCGCGATACAGGGCACGCCCGCGTGCGATGCGGGTGCTGTCGATGATCTTGGCCTTGTACTGCTCGAAGTTCATGGTCGATTCGGGCTGCTTGCGATCCAGCTCGATGATGCGTGGCACCAGCTCGATATCGGTCATGGCCGCGCTGATGGTGCCTGCAGAAATACCCATGCGCAACGCTTCGGCCTGTGCTTCGCGCAGCCATTGGTCAAAAGGTGGCGGTCTGTCCAGAGAAGATTGAGCCATTGTTCCAGAATGAAACATTGTCACGATGGTAATAACCAGAAAGAATAAAATGCGCATGGAGTAGGTGTAGCAGAGTGGAATATAAAATAAAGTGTTTCGAGAATATTTTTTCATGGAACCGTAAAGATTCACGCACTACCATACGGCCATGTTCGATGCATTCAAAGACAAACTTCCACTGCTGCCGCATGTCGTTATTGAAGCGAGCCTGAAGCACGACATCGACGAGATCATACACGCCCTGTGGCCGCGCATGAAACTGGCAGTGGTGGATGATGAGAATACAGCGGCAATCGCCGGTGACCGTATATACAAAGCGCTGTTGTCGCGCTTCGACTGCATGCATGTTACGCTGCCGGGCGGTGCCTGTGCCAGCGATGAGATGCTGGGCTGGGTGCGCACCAACAGCGAAGGCGCCGATGCATTGGTGGCTGTGGGTTCAGGCAGTATCAATGATGTGTGTAAATACAATGCGCATAGAACCAACCGCCCGTATCTGGTGATCCCGACGGCGGCCAGCATGAACGGTTATGTATCGGCCAATGCGTCCATCCGTGTGCAGGGTTATAAACAGACCTTTTCCGGGATGATGCCGCAAGCCGTGCTGTGTGATATGGCGTTGATCTCTGGCGCCCCTGCACGGTTGAATAAAAGCGGGCTTGGAGATAGTCTGGCGCGTTCAACCGCGCAGGCCGACTGGTTGCTGTCGCACCTGATACTCGGTACCCCGTATGATGATGAACTCTATACGCCGCTCATAGACTGCGAAGAGGAATTATTCTCACATGCCAAAGGTGTGGCGGAGGGGCATCCGGAGTCATTGCAGCTGCTGATGCAGACCCTGCTGATGTCGGGCATCGGCATGACGGCGGCGGGCGGAAGCTACCCGGCAAGTCAGGCCGAACACATGATCGCCCATGCTTATGGCATGATGAAATTCACCCAGCCGGTGCCCAAAACATTCCATGGTGAAGAGATCGGCGTCACGGTTCTGACCATGGCGCGCCTGCAAGAAAAATTACTGCATAAAATGGCAGCGATCCGCAAGGATGATTTCGACCTGCAGGAAATACAGAAACATTACGGCAATAAGATGACTCTCGAAGCACAGGCGCTGTTTGCTAAAAAATATGCCGGATTGCGCGAACATAGCAGCCATATTGCCGGCTGGCAGGATATGGCAGGAAAGATCGACGAGATTACCATTGCGCCATCACGCCTGCAGCAGGTGTTGACCGCCATGGATGCGCCCACCACACCCGAAGCGCTGGGTTGGAACCCCATGCATTACGCCGCAGCGGGTAATACGGCACGTTACATGCGCGATCGTTTTACGTTCCTTGATCTGCAATAATTATGTCGACATTACGTATTGTGGTATTGTTAGCTATTCTTCTGCCGGTACTGGCCGTATTGTTTTATAGCATGTATGTCGGCCTAAAAACTGGTAAGGTGCCGCATTCAGATGGCAGTTCTTATTATAATAAGACGACACAACCGGTGTGCTACTGGATCGTGATGTGCGTTTTTTCAGTATTTGCCGCAGCGTTACTGCACGCGCTGTATGGCTTACTTAATCCTGATTAAGCCGAATAAGAACAGCGCTTAGCCAACAGGCGATCGGAAGCGTAACCATGGCTGCCCCGGCCAGAAACATGGTGGCCTCCTGCCCTTCGCTGCTGGTGGCGAATATCAATGGCGGTATGGTAAGTGGCAGGAAGATCAGCGCCTGCAATAGTCCCCCGCGTTTGCTGCTTAAGGTCAGGGAGGCGGCGATTGAACCGATCGCAAGGATAGTGGGTGACACCAGCGCCAGTCGCACCATCGCATCGGTTGCAGCAGTCATATCCAGCCCGGCCATGATGGTAATGACCGGTGACAACAGTAATATAGGCAGTATGAGTGCGATGTATTGTCCGGCCAGTTTGGCTGCCACCAGCCATTCCAGTGCCACCGGCATAAGCAGGAACTGTTCCAGCGTGCCATCCTCATGATCCTGCTCAAACAGCATAGGAATGGCAGTTACGCTGGCCAGCAGCAGCCCCACACACATGATGGCCGTGGCGTATTGGTGCAGCCCTTGAGGTGTCAGCGCAAAAGCAAACAGCGTAATAACGATGATATAAAATGCCAGCACGCCGAACGCCCCGCCGCCTTTGCGGAAAAAGTGGGAAATAGTTTGTTTAAGGATTAATACGAACAATATAATCCTCCATATATAATGTATGTGCGGCGATGGCTGAATTCATGATGTGGCTGGCCACCACCACGATGCCACCCTGCGTAACGCGGGATTCGATCAGGCTGGCGGTCAGCAACACCGCCTCGTCATCCAGGAAGTTGGTTGGCTCATCCAGCAACCATAATTTGCAGGGCACAAGTATTAGCCGTGCCAGCGCCACGCGCCGTTGCCAACCGGCGGAAAGCTGGCGTGCGGGCACATCCTTCAGCGGTTCCAGCCCATAAAAGGCCAGCGCGGCGGGCAGCAAAGTTTCGGTGTCATGCAGCCGTGCCCAGAATTTCAGGTTCTCTTCCACTGTGGCGTCCAGCTTCACGGCGCTTTTGTGGCCGATATACATCATGCTGTGCTTGAAATCGGCATTGTCCTGCACCGATTCGCCATTCCATGTGATGGTGCCCTGCCCGCCGCCGCCGAGGCCCGCGATCATGCGTAGCAGCGTGGTCTTGCCCACTCCGTTCGGGCCTTTAAGCAGCAGCAATGCCCCGGGCGCCAGCGAAAAGCCCAGATGGGAAAACAGCGGCTTGTCGCCGCGTATGCAGGAAAGGTTCTCTACAGTCAGCATGGAGTCATGCTATAACCATGTTGCGCGGATTAGTCTACGGTTCTTGTTATTCTAACGGTGACGTGACTCTATGCCAAGCGACGTGCGTATGCCACCCAAAGCGTTGTTGCGCATCTGTTCTATTGCGTGCGTTCCCGTAGAAGTGTGATTACCACGATCATACAACATCTGCATGACATTATCCAATGCGGTATATGCGCCCCTTTTTTGCCTGGTCATGAGGTAATCCTCGCCATATTGCAGCTGCTCCATCAAATCGCCTGCAGGGCTTTGGCGGTTACGCGCAGCCGCCAGTTCCTGTTCGGCAAGCACGATCGGGATCGCAAGCAAATGCAGGTAGGTCTGGTGTTTATTAACATCAGGAGCTATGATGTTTTCTGCATATATTTTCTGTGCGCTGCGCATTTTTTCTGCCTTGGCAAGCAGGTCGTTCTCCCTGCCGTGCTCTAATGCCAGGCACAAGGAAAAATTATAATCCATTTTATTTTGTGCAAAGCGTATGGCCGATTTTTCGGTTGCGTCCAGCGCGCCTAATTGCGAATTATCAGGGAATGGTTTTTGCAGCATGGCTGTAATCGCTTTGTTTGCTGCAGGGCGACTTATGGTTTTGTGTACTTCCTGTGCCAGTACTGCGCTTACATCCGTATAATCCATTGCATAACCGCTATCGGCGGCTGCATCGCATGCGCGTGCCACCGATGTTGCGATAGCATGCACGATCGTGGCGGTCTTTTGGAATACAGTGTTGGAAAACATGGTGCTTTTTTTGCTCATGCCTAGTGCATCGGGATTCACCGAGTCGACCATCAGCTGGGTGAATTCCCGCAGCATGGGCTGCGATAGCCGCAAGGAACTTAATTTTTCGTCGCTGAAATCAAGTGAAACTTCCATAAGCCTATCCTGACAAATATTATCACGAATTAATAATTACGGTTTGGTTAATTGTGGCAGCGATGGCAGGCTTTGCATTGTTTCCCTTATAAAATAATGTATAACAGTATGAATTATAAGGGTTGTGGTAACTGTCCCTTAACTATTGCGCGCTAACCTTTTGGATCGCGTAATCTTATCTATTTGCAGGAGTTTTTTGTGTCCCCCAACAGTATCAATTCTCTCGGCAGCCGATCCACTTTAAAGGTTGGAAGTAAAACCTATACATATTTCAGCCTGCCGCAGGCCTATGCCAAGCTGGGCGATCTTTCGCGACTGCCTTATAGCCTGAAGATTCTGCTCGAAAACCTGTTGCGCTGGGAAGATAACGTAACCGTGAACGGGGACGATATCGGCGCGTTTGCCGAATGGTACGCCTATAAAAAATCCAGCCGCGAGATTTCCTTCCGCCCGGCGCGTGTGCTGATGCAGGATTTCACCGGTGTGCCCGCTGTCGTCGACCTTGCTGCCATGCGTGATGCCATGCAGAAGCTGGGCGGCAATGCTGAAAAGATCAACCCCCTTTCCCCGGTCGACCTTGTGATCGACCATTCGGTGATGGTGGACAAATACGCAACCGACACGGCGTTCGAGCAGAACGTGCAGTTGGAGATGGAACGTAACGGCGAGCGTTACGAGTTTCTGCGCTGGGGTCAGGCTGCCTTCAATAATTTCCGGGTGGTGCCGCCGGGCACCGGCATCTGCCATCAGGTGAACCTCGAATATCTGGCGCAAGGCGTGTGGACAAGCGGCGATGTCGCTTATCCTGACACGCTGGTAGGCACCGATTCGCACACCACTATGATCAACGGTCTGGGTGTGCTGGGCTGGGGCGTAGGCGGTATCGAGGCGGAAGCCGCCATGCTGGGCCAGCCGGTTTCCATGCTGATCCCCGAAGTGGTGGGCTTCAAGCTCACCGGTAAACTGAAAGAAGGCACCACCGCCACCGATCTGGTGCTGACCGTAACCAATATGCTGCGCAAAAAGGGCGTGGTAGGAAAATTCGTGGAATTTTACGGCGAAGGCCTGAACCATTTACCGCTGGCCGACCGCGCGACTATTGCCAACATGGCGCCGGAATATGGCGCGACCTGCGGGATATTCCCCATCGATGCCGAAACCATCAATTACCTGAAACTCACCGGCCGCGATGCCGAACGTATCGCGCTGGTGGAAGCCTATGCCAAGGCGCAAGGCATGTGGCGCGACCAGCGTTATCAAGATCCGGTATTTACAGATACTCTGGAATTGGATATGGGCACCGTCGAGCCCTGCCTTGCCGGGCCGAAACGTCCACAGGATAAGATCGAACTGTCCAAAGCTGCCGGTGAATTTGCATCATTCCTTCATGAAGTGGCCGAGTTCCACACCTCCAAACCGGCAACTACTCCGAATATCCGCACCAGCGAAGAAATGGTGCAGAGCAGGCCCAGTAAAGCGATCAGCGACCAGAATGTCGGCGATGAGCGTCTGGCGGATAAAGGCGTATTGCGCCATGGCGATATTGTGATCGCCGCGATAACCAGTTGCACCAACACCTCCAACCCATATGTGATGATGGCGGCCGGTCTGGTGGCAAAGAAAGCGCGTGAAAAAGGCCTGCGCCCCAGGCCGTGGGTGAAGACCTCACTGGCTCCGGGCTCTAAAGTGGTGACCGAATATCTGGAAAAGTCCGGCCTGAATAGCGATCTTGACGCATTGGGCTTTAATCTGGTGGGTTACGGCTGCACCACCTGTATCGGCAACTCCGGACCGCTCAACGCTGATATTGAATCCGCTATCCGTGAAAACGGGCTGGTGGTGGCATCGGTACTGTCGGGCAACCGCAACTTTGAAGGCCGCGTGCACCAGTTGGTAAAAGCCAATTACCTTGCCTCTCCACCGCTAGTGGTGGCATATGCGCTGGCTGGCAACATGCAGATCGACATCACCAGGGAGCCGCTGGGCACTGGCAGCGACGGCAAACCGGTATACCTGAAAGATATCTGGCCCACCAATAACGAGGTGGCAGATGTGGTGATGCAATGCGTGACCGAGAAAAAGTTCCGTGAAAAATATGCCGATGTATTCTCCGGTGAACCAAGCTGGCAGAATATCCCCGTCGGCAAAGGCAAAACCTACACATGGAACGGCAGCTCCACCTATGTGCAGCACCCGCCGTATTTCGCCGCTATGAAAGACCTTTCCACCGGCAAGGCGGAAGATGTGCAGGATGCGCGTATTCTTGCAGTGCTGGGCGATTCTATCACCACCGACCATATTTCGCCGGCGGGGAGTATTGCAAAAACCAGCCCGGCAGCGAAATACCTGATGGAAAACGGGGTCGATCCGAAAGACTTCAACTCTTACGGTTCACGCCGGGGCAACCACGAAGTGATGATGCGCGGCACCTTTGCCAACATCCGCATCAAGAACGAAATGCTGGATGGTGTGGAAGGCGGCATGACCAGGTATATCCCCTCCGGCGAAACCATGAGCATCTACGATGCCGCTATGCGCTATCAGGCCGAGGGCACGCCGCTGGTAGTGATCGCCGGCAAGGAATATGGCACCGGAAGTTCCCGTGACTGGGCGGCTAAAGGTACCATATTATTGGGCGTAAAAGCCGTGATCGCCGAAAGTTTCGAGCGTATCCACCGCAGCAACCTGGTGGGCATGGGTGTACTGCCGCTTACCTTCCATGGCAACCAGAACCGCAAATCCGCTGGCATCACCGGTAATGAGGTGATCAGCCTGCGCGGTCTGTCCAAAGGCATCCGCCCGCGCATGAAGGTCGATATGGTCATCACCCGCAGCGATGGCACGCAGGACGTTATTCCCCTGCTCTGCCGCATCGATACGGTCAACGAGGTGGAATACTATCTCAGCGGCGGTATTCTGCAGCATGTAATGAAAAACTTGCTGAAAGCGGCATAACTGGTTAAAAGGCAAATATGGCAGATCAACATCATCACGACCATGGAATGCAGCCCGATGACCTGACGCGTGTCATCATGCTGGTGTATGGCATGCTCGATGGCGGTAAGCCATGCTGGGTGTATGTGGCCGTCAAACCCAGCAAGTACGATGACTTTATCGCTGCCCATAAGGATGGTTCGCTGGATCTGTATGACTTTAAGGAATTCGGCGAGATCATTGTGTCCGGTGAAGGAAAACGCCCGCCGGATGACATTACGCTCAAAGTGGCCGAAATGTATCAGACCGACCCGACCACTATATTCCAACCGATTGACGTAGAACAAGAAATCGCCAAGCGGATGGAAGAGATCAAAAATAGTCAAAAAGATAAGAAAAACAAATGACTACTGTAATATACGGTTTCACAAAACTGCAATAATACAGAATTTACTGTTATGATAAGATGTGGGTGTAAATGAAACATCTTATTATGTTGGAGTATAAGCAATGAGCGACAATCAGCAGGGAATCAGCTGGGGAAAAATTATAAAAGGTGCAGCCATCACTGCCGGCGCTACGGCGGCTATCGCAGTTGGCGCTGATTTCCTGATCGATATGGTAGGTAGCGCAGATCCGGCATCCATACAGGCGCTGCAGGCAGGTAATGAAACATTGCAAAACCTGCAGACCACTCAGGATAGCCTGCAAGCCGCGGCAGAAGGCAGTAAAGGCCTTGCCAGCAGTGTTGCAAGCGCCACCGCCGAACCGGCCGCTACGGTTGCTGCTCCTGCGGCTGAAATGATCGGCCCTCCTGCCCCTGCGGCCGCAGCACCGCAATCACCAGCGGTAGCTGCGCTGAATACTGCATCTTCCGAGATTGAGGCGGCTTCTAAAGCTATGGATCCGTTGATTCAAAATGCAAAAGAAAACGTAGGCACATTGTCCAAAGCTGTGAGCGAAGGCAATACAGGCATTGCGGGCAACGCAGCCAAACTGCTGAACTGGATGGATAACAACAAATTGGCTGCTGCCGGCATCGGTGCCGGTGTAGGCGGCCTGATCGCTGCTGCAGCCAGCAGTAAAGGCGCCCAGCAAGCTGAGGCGCAGGCCGAGCAGACATCGTTCGCCGAACGTGAGGCGCTGCGCGGTGTGCAGGCACTGGCTCTGGCGCGCATGCAGGCACAGGGTTACCAGCCAGCCATGGCAATGAACCAACAGATGATGCGGTAGGAGCAGTTCATGACCGGTAATATGCAAGAAGCGGATGCTGTATCGCGTATTATCATGCTGACCTACGGCAACATGGAGAACGGCGGCCACTACTGGTGTTATGTTGCTGTGAAGCCCAGCCGTATCGAAGAATTCAAACTGGCCACCGCCAACAGGTATAATATCCAGAATTTTGCGGATGACGGGTTCGGCGAAGTGATCGTCTCGGGCGAAGGCGTCATGCCCCCCAAGAATATCACGCTGGAAGTGGCAAAAATGTTCAAAGTTCCCGTGAAAGACTTTTTTAAGGATTTGGCGCCGGAAAAAACCATTGCGCTTAAAGTTCAGGAACTTAAAGGCGAAAGGCCACAGGCATGACAGTTGTAATATTGCATGTAACCGAATTGTCACGCATTTGCCAGACCGGCATTCATAAAACTGTCATCCACATGGGCGATAGTTTTGTTAGTATGGAATCATATAACTAATACGTTTTTAAAGGATAAGTACCATGGCAACTTGGGGCAAAGTAATTGGAACAGGACTGGTTGTAGGCGGCCTTGCAACGCTGGGTATCGGCGCATCCGGTGAGGCAGGAGCGCAGGCTCTGGGCACTTCAGCTGCTGAAGGTGCAGCTGCCGCAGGTACGGAAACCGCTGCCGCCGCTGCCGCAGAAGGCGCAACTGCCGCAGAAGGTGTTGCTGCCACAACTACTACCGCTGCCGAAGGCGCGAATGTTGCCGCAGAAACAGCCGCTGCTGGCGAAACCCCGCTCGGTACAAAAATCGGTGACGCACTGCAAACTACAACCGATAAAGTTCAGGGTGTTGCAAAAGACGTCACTAATGTAGCCGGTCTGGACATGTCTGAGAAAGCAAGTGCACTCACTCTCGGCGGCGTCACTACTGCTGCCGGTGTCGGTATACTGGCCACATCGGGCGGTAAGTCTGATGAAGATTCCGCGCGCGAGAAAGCCGAAGAAGAAATCAAAGCCATCCGCAAAAGAATGCTGGCGATGGAACAGGAGCACGGCATAGACCTGGATGGCGATGGCCATATTGGCCGCACCCCGCCTGGATCGGATCGTGGCGGTCCCGGTGGCCACGGGCTGGCATAATACAGAATTACACAACCTCTCCTTAGTAAGCCCTCATCCCCCTGAGGGCTTATTTTTTATCTTCTTTCGGATCGGAAAAATAATTGGCGGGCGAGAACATTTCCATCGCCTGCTCGAACAGCGCCATATTCTGACGTGCCATTTACTCCAGCGGGCCAAATGGTGATACCATGCTGCGCATATGGCCCGACATGACCATGTGGCGCATCTTTTCCTGGTTCTGGATAAAAGTTTTCATGCTGGCGCCCAGATAATGCTGCATGGCGTTGTGCATGTTATCATCGTAAAAGCGGATGACATCGCGCAGGAAATCGGTCGGCAGCAACGGGAATCCTTTGGTTTCCTGCTCAAATATGATCTGGGTCAGTATTTGCCGCGTAAGGTCTTGCCCGGTCTTGGCATCCACCACCGTGAACTCGCGGCCTTCCTTCACGCGCTGGCATAAATCCTCAAGCGTAATGTAGGCGCTGGTTTCCGTGTCGTACAGGCGGCGGTTGGCGTATTTCTTTATCACCACCGGTTCGTTATCTTTTGCTTTACCCATATTGCTTTGCCATTGCTTGGATTATCGGACATAATGACCGCCTTTTCATACCGGACAAAGCCCGCGCAGGCAAGGAAAAGGACATTATGAGTACAAACGACCCCTACAGCCAGATGGCCAAGGACGCGTTCCAGATGTGGCAGAAACAATGGGCATCGGTAATGGGTGACAAGCAATTTATCCACGCTATGCTGCAGGCATTGCAAACCATGCAACAAGGCGTATATGGCACCACGGGCGCAACATCCCCTTCCCACGCTGCCGCTGCACATGATGATGATGAGCGGGTGGCTCAGCTCGCTCGCCGCGTTGAGCAACTCGAAAAGCGCGTGGCCAAACTGGAATCCGCTGCTAAACCCCGGGCAGTTGCAAAAAAGCCTGCAAAACGCAGCGTTCGATCACGCAAGTGAGGTACTGAACGGCATTCTCCGCTATATGGAGATGCCCTATAAAACCCCTTCGCGCGATGTTCCTGTGCTGTGGAAGCAAGGCAATGCCCGCCTGCTCGATTATTCATCCTTATATTCCTCCCCCCGCAGAGGGGAGGGAAAAATGCTGCTATTTGTTCCATCCCTGATCAACCGCTATTACATACTCGATATGCCCGGCCACAGCATGCTGGAGTACATGGCAAGGCAGGGATTTCGCCCGCTGGTGCTGGACTGGGGCGTGCCGGGGAAATTTGAAACCGGGTTCGGCTGCAATGAGTATATCGGCAATATCCTGCTGCCGACCATCGACAACATATGCAAAACGACCGGGCAGCCAGTAACACTGGCAGGCTACTGCATGGGCGGCGTGTTCTCGCTGGCGGCGGCGCAGCTGATGCCGAAGAAAGTTTCCGCGCTGGCGCTGCTGGCTACCCCGTGGGATTTTCATTGTAAGGCCTTTGCGCCTTACCTGCTCGATTCCAGCTACCAGCAGATGATGGCAGGCATGCTAAAAGGCATGCCCATTGTGCCTTCTGCCATGATCCAGTCTCTGTTCTATCTCACCGATCCGCTGGTATTCGAGCATAAATTCAGCCGCTTTTTTTCCATGGACCCTAAAAGTGCCGCCGCTAAGGAGTTTCTGGCGCTGGAGCACTGGGTGAATGACGGCGTGCCGATGACTGTGAAACTGGCGCACGACTGCCTGCTGGGCTGGGCGCAAGGCAACCAGCTGGCCAAAGGCATGTGGGAAGTGGCGGGTAAAACCATCGACCCTAAAAAACTGAACATCCCGCTGTTCATGGCCATTCCCAAAAACGACCATGTGGTGCCCTATGACTGTGCCGTTTCACTGGCAAATATGATGAAAAACCCCTTCATGGTATATCCCGATACCGGGCATGTCAGCATGGTGATGGGCAGCAGAGCACAAAAAGAATTATGGAACCCGCTGGCAGGCTGGCTTAAATCACTATCCTAGACAAACGCGCCGGGATTACCTACATAGATACCATAGCAAATCTAAGGAGTACGTCATGAGTTCAGCTGAAGATATCGTTATTGTTTCTGCATTGCGCACGCCCATCGGTGCGTTTGGCGGCGCGCTCTCAGCTGTGCCTGCGCATGAGCTGGGCCGTACGGTGATATCCGAAACACTGCGACGCACCGGTATAAAGGGCGATGAGGTGTCCGAAGTCATCATGGGGCAGATACTTACGGCGGCCTGTGGCCAGAACCCGGCGCGTCAGGCGGCCATACTGGCGGGTGTTTCTAAGGATGCCCCGGCCATGACCATCAACCAGGTATGCGGCTCCGGTCTGCGCGCGGTAGCGATGGCTTATCAGGCCATAAAGTGTGGTGACAGCCGCATTGTGCTGGCAGGTGGGCAGGAAAGCATGAGCATGGCGCCGCATGCGATGAACCTGCGTGTTCCCACCAAAATGGGCCCGGCCACCATGGTAGACACCATGATCACCGATTCGCTGTGGGATGCCTTCAATAATATACACATGGGTGTGACGGCGGAAAATATCGCCAAGAAATTCAATATCGGCCGCGAAGATCAGGATGCGTTCGCCCTCGCCTCGCAGCAGAAGGCAGTCAAGGCCATGCAGGCGGGAAAGTTCAGGGATGAGATCGTCCCGGTGGTGGTAAAAAGCCGCAAAGGCGATGTAACAGTGGATTCTGACGAATACCCCAAACCGGATGCCAGCATGGAAGGCCTGCAAAAGCTGCGCCCCGCCTTTGACAAGGACGGCACGGTGACTGCGGGTAATGCCTCCGGCATCAACGATGGAGCGGCTGTGACATTGCTGATGACACGAGCCGAGGCCGAAAAACGTGGACTGCAGCCGCTGGCTATAATACGGTCGTGGGCACATGCAGGAGTTGAGCCGGAGATCATGGGAACCGGCCCGATACCAGCAAGCAGGAAAGCATTGGAAAAAGCAGGTTGGAAAGTGGATCAGCTGGATATTATTGAAGCGAACGAAGCCTTCGCGGTACAGGCATGTTGTGTGAACCGTGAAATGGGTTGGGATGTGAACAAGGTCAACGTGAACGGTGGTGCGATCGCGCTGGGCCATCCGGTTGGCGCTTCAGGCACGCGTGTGCTTACGACCCTGCTGCACGAGATGAAACGCAGTAATGCTAAAAAAGGCCTCGCGACGCTGTGCATTGGAGGCGGCATGGGAGTGGCCATGTGCGTGGAGCGCGTGGGTAACAGCGTGTGATCAGCTATCCTGCAAAGCTGCTGGCAGTAACACGATTACAAAAAAGGAAGAGTATGAATAAAATAGCATTGGTAACAGGTGGCACGCGCGGTATCGGAGAAGCGATATGCGTTGCATTGAAGAATGCCGGATATAAGGTGGCGGCGAATTACGCATCGCGTGATTCGGTGGCGCATGAATTTACTACGAAACATGGCATCCCCGCTTATAAATGGGATATCAGCCACCCGCAGGAATGCGTGGAAGGTGTAAAAAAAGTTGAATCCGATATGGGTGGAAAAGTCCAGGTACTGGTAAACAACGCCGGTATTACGCGCGATGCGACCATGCACAAAATGGATAACGAGAATTGGCGTGCGGTGATCGAGACCAACCTTAACTCGTGTTTTTACATGACCCACGCCGTGATCGACTCAATGCGCGAAGCGAATTTTGGCCGCATTATCAACATCAGTTCGGTCAATGCCCAACTTGGCCAGTTCGGGCAAACCAACTATTCGGCGGCAAAAGCCGGTGTATTGGGCTTTACCAAGGCCCTTGCCCGTGAAACGGCAGCCAAGGGAATTACCGTGAATGCGGTTGCGCCCGGCTATGTCGAAACCGATATGACCAAGAACGTGCGTGAAGACGTCATGCAGCAGATCATCAAGGCAATACCGGTGGGCCGTCTGGGTAAGCCAGAGGAAGTGGCGCGCTGCGTATTGTTCCTTGCTGCCGATGAAGCGGCTTTTATCACCGGAGAAACGCTGTCCGTCAATGGCGGCCAGCACATGGAATAAATATTATATTCCCAGTATGGCGCGAACGGCGCCTACTCCCAGTACAAGTATGGCGGTAGTCAGGCCGCAACCCATGAGGCCGATCACAAATCCCAGCAGCATGATCAGCCCATCGCGTCCCAGCAGGCCCAGCGCACTGATAAGAATACCGACACCCGGCAGGAAATTGGTCATGGGCAGCGGCACCGCGATCGATATTGAAAACAGCAGCCACATGAAACCCACAAGCTGCTCACTGCTGGGGGACGCCAGTGCGTGCAGTCGCGGTTTCATGATCCGTTCGATCTTGTGCAGGCGTGGCGTGGCAATGCCAACAGCCTTAGCCAGTATGGATTTGCTGATGCGTTTTTGTTTCAAATTCTCCGGTAGCCACAGGCCTTTGCTACCCCATAGCATCTGGATGGCCAGAAACAGCAGCGGTATGGAAAACACGGTGGACATGCCCGGCGGTATCGGGATCGGTACGCAGTTGGGAAGCACCAGGATCATCATAAGCAATGCAAAACCGCGCTCATGCATGGTGCGCACAAGACTGCCCAGCGAAATGGTATCTTCCTTATGATCGTGAATTACGCGTTCCAGGGTCTGGCAGATGCCTTCGCGCGGGTTGGCCTTGAACTTCAATTGTTACCTCGAAATACGTGTTACAGTTTGATTAAATCACATTATTTGATATGCGTAAACAAATCGTAAGCTACTGATAGATTAGTATATTATTAAATCTTTCCTTTGTACGCTGATTTGCCTATGGTGAAAATATTCCGTATAATGAGCAGTATAGCAGAATACCACATATGGAACAGCAGGCAAATACAGCACAGGGAAATACCCGTTTAGACCGATTCCGCGCTGAGAACATGGCATATGCCAGCCAGAGCGTGCTGGTCAATATTGCCGCAAACGTGATCGAACCCAAGCTGAATGAAAAATGGCAGGGCCGCTACGCGCGTAACAACCCTGAGTTTTTCAACCAGCCGCAGGGTAAGCGTTATGGGAGCTATTGGCAGAACTTCGGCGGTGAGATAGCGGGTGACGTCGGCGGCGGCATGACGCTATTTCTGGCGTCTGCGTTTGCGGCGGCTCCCACACAGGCGTTCATTGATTTCACCGGCAGGCTGGTACACCCGATTTTCCAAACACTCGGGCATATCGCATTCAAGGAACAATTCAACGAGCCAGACTACCAGGCTAAGGTAGATAAATGGTCAAGGTTCCAGGAGCGCAATTTTGCGCGCGCGCTGATCGTAGGCGCCGGGGGTATCACGGCCAACGTCGCTGCGCAGAAATTTGCCTTTAAGAACCCTTCGCCGGCCAAGGTCATCTTTCAGGGTAAATTGATGACCACGGGCCTCACCAACTCGGTGATGCTGGGCGCGCGCATCTATGCACCGCAAAAGATGAAAGACCTCGACCGTCGCATGGGAAAGAAATATTTTGAGTCTGATAATGGTAATGGCCATGGTGCACAGCCAGCTGAGCCACAACCACAGCAGCCAAACTTTGTTGCCATGGTTCCACCGCAACGCCCGATGTCTTATACCGATCGTATCGGGCAGTTCAATTCCTACGAAATGACGCCGTCGCAATGGGAGCGGCAGTAAGTCGCATTCCATAAAAAAAGGGAGGCATCTGCCTCCCTTTTTATTCGTATCAAGCGTGGTTACTTCGCTTTTTTGCCCTCCAGCAGGTTGCCGCTATTGATGGCGATCACTTTCGGTTTGCTTTCCTCCGGTATCTCACGTTTCATGCGCAGTGTGAGCAGACCATTTTCAAGGTGTGCATCCACCACTTTCACATGGTCGGCCAGCGAGAATTTACGCTCGAAGCTGCGGTTGGCGATACCCCGGTGCAGGTATTCTTTTCCTTTGGTTTCTTCCTTTGTTTCCGAGTTTCCGGTCACCACCAGCGAATTCTGCTGGGCCACCACGCTCAGCTCGGATTGTTTGAATCCGGCTACGGCCATCGTCACTTCGTACTCGTCTTCACCCATGCGGGCGATGTTGTATGGCGGATAGGCCTGTGCCCGTTCATCGGCTTTGAATGCGCTGTCGATCATACGCGACAAATGGTCAAAACCTACGCCTGAACGGAATAAAGGGGACAAATCATATGCGTGCATAGTATAACTCCTAATATAGCAAGTTTAACAATATATAGGCCCATTATGGCGCCTATTTTAAATGTTCCCTGCTCGGTCTCCTGACCTCGCAATGGAACGCAGCTCAGGGCTGACTCGGCCTGCTGGCCTTGTAGCCCTGATATTATTAGATATGGTAGGGGTATAGGAGATTTCAAGGGGTGCACTGGCAGGACGAGGCGATAATCCTATCCGTTCGCAAGCATGGCGAACATCAGGCGCGTGTGGCGCTATTTACCCGTCAGCATGGAATATATGCCTCTATCGCCCGTGGTGCATATTCTAAAAAGAATCGCGGCATCTGGCAGCCGGGCAACATCGTTACGGTCAATTGGAACGCCCGCCTCGCCGAGCACATGGGAACCGTATCGGCTGAAATGCAAGAGCCGATCACCGCATTTATTCTGGATGATGCCGCCAAACTGGCCGCCTTGTCGTCTGCTGCCACCCTCATGGAAATGATCCTGCCCGAACGCCACCCCTACCCGGTTTTATACCCCAAATTTAAGTACCTGCTCATGATATTAAAAGAAGGGCGGCCAGCAGGCCGACCCAGCCCTGAGCCCGCCTCATGTGATTTGCAGCAGAAAATCACGGAGGCAAACAACAATTGGCAGGAAGACTATGTGCGGTTCGAGCTTGCGCTGCTGTCGGAAAGCGGTTTTGGCCTCGATCTTTCTGCCTGTGCTGCCACCGGGCAGAAAGATGATCTGACCTATGTATCGCCCAAGTCCGGTCGAGCCGTATGTACAGATGCTGGCGAGCCGTATAAGGATAAATTGCTGCCTTTACCACAATTCCTATTAGATACCCCCTCCCTAACCCTCTCCCCCTTAGGGGGAAGGAACAGCAAGGAAACACTTGCAGGACTGCGGCTTTCCGGCTATTTTCTCGAGCACTGGCTGGCCGGGCCGCATGGAAAACAGCTTCCTGCGTCGCGCCAGCGCCTACTTGAAATGATAGAAAAGACACATGGCTAAAAGACAAACAACCGACAGTATCGAACCTGTCTCCTTCCGAACTACGCTGGAAGAGAAGTATCTGGCTTATGCGCTGTCCACCATCACCGCGCGTTCGCTGCCGGATGTACGCGATGGCCTGAAGCCTGTTCACCGCCGCCTGCTCTATGCCATGCTGCAGCTGCGGCTCGACCCGAAATCCGGCTTTAAGAAATGCGCCCGCGTGGTAGGTGACGTGATCGGTAAATATCATCCGCATGGCGACACCGCCGTGTATGACGCCATGGTGCGCCTTGCGCAGGATTTTGCCGTGCGCTACCCGCTGGTGGAAGGCCAGGGCAACTTCGGCTCGGTGGATGGTGATAATGCTGCCGCCATGCGTTATACCGAAGCCCGCCTGACCGATGTGGCGATGGCGCTGCTCGAGGGCATCAACCAGAACACCGTGGATTTCCGCCCGACCTATGATGGCGAGGACGCCGAGCCGGTGGTGCTGCCGGCCGCCTTCCCCAACCTGCTGGCCAATGGCTCGGAAGGTATCGCTGTGGGTATGGCCACCTCTATTCCGCCGCATAATGTCGGCGAGATTTGTGATGCGCTTTTACACCTGATCGAAAAACCCGACTGCCCGGTAAAACAGCTGGTAACACGTATTCCGGGCCCGGACTTCCCGACCGGCGGCATCATAGTGGAATCGGCCGAGAATATCCTGCAGGCTTATGAGACTGGCCGTGGCCCGATCCGCATCCGCGCCAAGTGGGAAAAGGAAGAGCTTACGCACGGTGCATGGCAGATCGTGATAACGGAAATTCCTTATCAGGTGCAAAAATCCAAGCTTATCGAGCAGATCGCCGAGCTGTACAAGAATAAAAAGCTGCCGCT
>JBFWQQ010000036.1:0-17998 GCA_050249355.1 Alphaproteobacteria bacterium
ATCCCAAGGATACACAGTTCCGTGTCCTGATACCGTCGTTCATGATCAGCGAACTCAAACGTGCGTTTGAGATCGGCTTTCTGATATTCATCCCATTCATCATTATTGATATGATGATCGCATCGCTGCTCATGGCCATGGGTATGATGATGCTGCCGCCGGTGATGATATCGCTACCGTTCAAATTGATATTCTTTGTGATGATCGATGGCTGGTATATGCTTGCAGGCAGCCTTATCAAGAGCTTCGGGACGGTGTAATGCACATATTCTCGGCTATTATAAGTGGCATATTCATTGCGCTGGTTCTTGGTTTCGCGCTTTCATTCGGGGCGGTGATGCTGGTGGTGTTGACAGGCATTGCCTTGTTGTCCGCTGCATTGTTCTACGCACAAATATGGTGGCGGCGCTGGCAGATTACCCGGAGTGGCGGCACCATGCCCCCGCCGCCGTCGCATGAGGATATTTCGTATACAGATACCCCACAGGGGCCTGTAATAGATGTAGAATATCAGGATATTACGGATAAAGAATCTAAATAACCCTTTCGGTAATGATTTTGAGGTAAGCTAGTATCTATGGTGGAACGTGGCACAGCTAAGAAAATAAATGCTATTACGAAAATACTGGCGGATAATTACCGTCAGGCTACAAAAATTGTGCCTGATGAAGATGCAATACGCTCGATAGTATGCGAATACCCTAACCGTATTGGCAAACATGGAGATGCGGCTAAAGAAACAATAGAGCGGTTGTATACAATAGTTACAAAGCCGGATTTCAGTTTTTCTGATTTACCCGAAAAGCTTATGGATGCTATGGAAGAACTGGCCCGTGCTGTTCAAGATCGTGTAGATGACCCTACAAAGGGCAAATTACGCGGCGGCGAATCCAAGGCTGAGAAGCACGGGCGCACGTTCGATTAAGCACACTATTCCTGACCTGATCTCAGTAATCCGGCTATGTCACCTACCCGTTCTTTTATGTCGGCCAGCATGTCGTCAGAATTGCTCCATGTGTGGGTAAAGACGATTTTATTGTCTGGGCGCGCACGTAAGGTACGGCTGTTTTTTCCAATGTAATCAAGTAACGCCATAGGGTTAGAGAAGGCATTATTACGAAATGCGATGACGGCCCCCTTCGGCCCGACATCAATGCGCTCGATACCAGCCTGTTTGCATAATATTTTTATGCCCAACGTTGCTATGAACATTTGCGTTTCCGATGGTATGTCGCCGAAACGGTCGGTCAGTTCTGCGGCAAAGCTGCCTATCTCTTCCTCGCTGGCAAGATAGGCGGCGCGGCGGTACAGACCCATACGCAGCGATAGGTCTTCAATATAAAACTCCGGAATCAATACCGAGACACCCAGGTTGATCTGCGGTGACCAGTCGCCAGCGGTTTCCTTGAGTTCATCGGCCTCTGTATTACCACCGCGTTTAAGTTTATCCACCGCTTCTTCCAGCATGTGCTGATACAGTTCCACACCCACTTCGCGGATGTGGCCCGATTGTTCTTCGCCTACCAGATTACCGAACCCGCGTATGTCCATATCGTGCGAGGCGAGGGTGAAACCAGCGCCCAGCGTGTCGAGTGTGTTCATCACTTCCAGTCTGCGGGTGGCGTTTCGGGTCAGTTCGCGGTGATGCGGCAACAGGAAATACGCATAGGCGCGATGCTTGCCACGCCCCACACGGCCACGCATCTGGTACAGTTGTGCAAGGCCGAACAGGTGAGCGTTGTGGATGATGATGGTGTTGGCGGTCGGTATGTCCAGCCCGGATTCAATGATGGCAGTCGACAGCAATATGTCGAATTTGCCGTCGTAAAATTCATTCATCACCTTGTCCAGCTCGGTGGCAGCCATTTGGCCGTGGGCGGTTGCCATACGTGCATCCGGCACCAGTTCTTTCAGCTGTGCTTTCAGCTCGGCCATGTATTTGATGCGCGGCGTGACCACGAAACATTGGCCACCGCGATGTATCTCGCGCTGAATAGCTTCGCGCACAGTCACAGGATCGAACGGCATCACGAAGCTACGGATGGCAAGCCGGTCAACCGGCGGCGTGGTGATGAGGCTGAGGTCGCGTACCCCGGTGAGTGCCATTTGCAACGTGCGCGGGATCGGTGTGGCCGATAACGTCAGCACATGCACACCGGCTTTGAGTTCCTTGAGTTTCTCTTTCTGGCCGACGCCGAAATGTTGTTCCTCATCGACGATCAACAGGCCAAGATTCTTGAACTGTGTTTGCTTGGATAGCAGTGCATGCGTGCCAATGACAATGTCTACTTCGCCCTTGACCAGTCTTTCACGCGTGTCTTTTTGTTCCTTGGACGACACCATGCGTGATAGCTGGCGGATGGTAATGTCGAAGCCATCAAAACGCTGGCAGAAATTGCGATAGTGCTGACGGGCAAGGAGGGTCGTGGGCGTAATAATAGCCACCTGCATTTTTTTCTCGGTGTTGGCGACCGCGATGAACGCCGCGCGTAACGCTACTTCGGTTTTTCCGAAGCCGACATCGCCGCAGATCAGGCGATCCATAGGCGTGCCGCGCTGCAGGTCGTCTATAACTTCGTTGATGGAACGTTCCTGATCCTCGGTTTCGGCGTAGGGAAAGCGGGTAGTAAATTCGTGGTATGTGCCGGGGGCGGATATTACCTCGCCCTTGCGTAGGCGACGCTGGGCAGCGGTTTTCAGCAGTGCTTCGGCGGCGATCTGGATGCGCTGCTTGAGTTTTGCCTTGCGTAGCTGCCAAGCGGTGCCACCGAGTTTGTCGAGCCGCGTACCTTCTTCCTCGTCGCCATAGCGCGACACCATGTCGATGTTCTCCACCGGAAGGAACAGCTTATCATCACCTTCATACACCAGTTTCAGGCAATCATGGCGCGTGTTATTCACATCCACCGTGACCAGCCCTTCAAAGCGGCCAATGCCGTGTTCCTTATGCACCACCAGTTCGCCTTCGTTGAAGCTGGCCGCCTCCTGCATGAACACGTCGGATTGTTTTTTGCGTTTGCTGGTGCGGCTTATGCGTTCGCCAAGCAAATCCTGTTCGCTGAAGATGCGTGTTTCTCTTGTTTCAAATCCGTGTGGGATGGGCAGCACCACCAGCCCGATCACGCCACCCTCTGTCTTATGGTTCTGCCAGCCCGATAGCTTCAGGCAGGTGAATCCATGTTCGGACATCAGTGTGAACAGGCGCTCACGCGAGCCTTCAGAGTAGCAGGCGAGCAAGGTGGTTTTGGGTGTGGCAGTTGCCAGAAAGTCTTTGAGCTGTTCGAACGGGTTGCCATCGTGTTTGCCGGTGCCAAAGCGCAGTTGCGGCTTGTAGCCCATATCGCGCTCGCTGCCCGATGGGGCGGAGAAGGGCACGAACTGAATACAGGCTGTTTTGATGGCGATCAGTTCCCAATCGGCTTGCAGAATGAATGCCTGTTCAGGTGGTACAGCGTGATATGGTGCGGCAGCAGAGAACATGGATTTATTTTTCGACACGCCGAGCGCTTCCTTACGCGCATCATAATAATCAAGGATGCTTTCGGTGCGGTCTTCCATCGCTGTTGCGGTTTCAGCGTTCCATGCCAGCGCTGTGCCGGGGGGGCAGTAATGCAGCAGCGTGTTGGTCTTTTCGTAAAACAGTGGCAGCCAGTGTTCCATGCCAGCGTAAGACTGCATAGATGAGATGCTTTCATACAGCGGGTCTTCCTTGCTGATTGCGCCGAACAGGTCGCGGTAGCGCTGGCGGAAACGTTGCACCGTGTCTTCGGTAAGCAGTACCTCGCTGACGGGGTGCAAGGTGATGCTGGTAGTGTGTGCGTCGCTGACTTGGCTAAGAGGATCGAAGCTGCGGATGGATTCCACTTCGTCCCCAAACCAGTCGATACGGAAGCCTTGCGTGCTGCCGGGCGGTATGATGTCGATAATCCCGCCGCGCTGGGCGAACTCGCCGGTTTCCATCGCCTTGCTCACACGGTGGTAGCCGGAATGGATGAGGTACTGGATGAAGCGCTGCTGCGGGAAATCCTTGCCTTTTTCTATCGTAAGCAGCGCTTTTTTCATCATCTCCTGCGGCGGCAGCTTTTGCAGTATGGCCGCAGCGGTGGTGAGTATGATGCAAGGCGGCCCGATATTGCCATTGGCCAACTGCGACAGAGTAGTCATGCGTTCGGCCATCACCGACGCACGGGGCGATACGCGGTCGTAGGGCATGGTGTCCCAGGCGGCAAAGCGCAGCAATGGTATGGCGGGTACAAAGAATTGCAGGGCGGCATGCAGCATATCCATCTGGCGGTCGTGCTCGCTGATATGGATGATACTGGGGTGTTCTTTCAGCAGTTCGGCCAGCGCCAGAGCTTCGGCCTGTGCGGGCACGCCGTACAGCCGTGGCACGGTGTCATTGTGCGATGTAGGGGCGGGGGCGTTCATGGGCGGCTCTTTAAATGTTCCACAATAGCTGGGATAAGCTGCTTATAAGCGGGCTTGGGCGGTTCCTTGCCGGTAAACCAATTCCATATGTCCCAGTCGTTTTCTTCCAGTAGCTGCTCGAATAACGCGATCTCGCTTTCCTGCAAGGCGGATAGGCGATCCGAGGCGTAAGGGCCTAGCACCTCATCGGTTTCCTTGCAGCCACGGTGCCAGCTTTGATATATTAACCGTTTGATTTTCATGGCTACTTCTGCATGTTGGACAGAATTAATCATTTTTTATCGTTACAGCGGTACATTTAATAGTTGAAAATAGTCACCTACAAACGATGGAATATCCCATGTTACTTGGCTATCGCAGCGATGACGCAGTGCTTACCATTTGCCAGAATAACGGCACGAAGTCGATAGAAATCAACGATGTGAACGAGAACGCACAGAAGCTTCTGGGCTATGTAGATACCGAGCTTAAGGGCAAACCGCTGATCAAAATTCTGCCTAAGCGTATTGCCGACATGCTGGAAGATTACGTGGAATTTGCAATTGATGCCAATGATGTAGGGTCGGTGCTGTCCAAGGTGCAGAGTTTCTCCGTGGTCGATAAGGAAGAAAAAGAGCATGGCTTCCGCCTGAAAGTGGTGCGCGCGGAATCCGACGGCAAGAATATGAATTTCAAACTGGTGCTGCAGGATCGTATGGGCTTGCGCAAAAATGAAGCACTGCGCCAGGCGATTCAGGAAAACTTCAAAGGTCATGAAGTACTGGATCCGGACATGATGCTGCCTAACCGCTACTCGCTGGAAAAAGATATCGAGCTGATGGGCTACTATAATTCCAAAAGTGACCTGCGCACTTGTTTCGCGGTGCTGCAGCTGGATCATTACAACGACATGCTTACGCAGTACGGGCACAACCTCTGCATGGGGCTCGTGCGCCATATGGCGACGATCTGCCGGCAAAACCTGCGCCCGGATGACGTGGTGGGTTGTGTATCACCGCATCGTATCGGGATATTGCTGCTGGATACGGTTCCTGAATCTGCACGCATGGTATTTAACCGTCTGCGTTGGCAGATCGCATCCAACCCGTACGACCTGCCGAATGGCAATACGCTGGGCCTGTCTGTGAGCATTGGATTCGCGCGTGTCACCGGCGTAATAAAAGACCGCAACCTGATCAACGAATGTTGCGGCATGCTGGACATGCAAGATAAGAACAGTGCCAATGCGCTGCTGGAAGCATTCGTCAGCTAGTTTTCCACTATATTACATTTAGCGTGTATTTTATATAACTGCCTCGTTAAATTATAATAACTTAGCTTTACATGTAAGTTACATTTTTTGCCTTAAGGCGCCCCGAAATACCCGTAATACGCTATAATAGGCCATTCGGGGGTGATGATATGACAACAACAAGAAATACTTTTATTGCATTAATGGCGTTGGCATTGGTGGGGGGGGCATCGCAATACACACATGCAGCTGATACGGTGGAGGGTGAAGCGGGAAACTTCGTATGGGCGCTGACCTACATCAAGACAGAACGTTCCAAACGTAAGGTGGATGATGCCCAGAAGTACCTGGTGCACCACTATCAGTGCGTTGTGAAGAAAGGAAAAGAGATCGTGCGTACCGAAAAGCTTATCAGTAACGGTAACTGGGCAGACGGTGCGATAGAAACGGAAGAAGCCCGCAAGAACGCAGCCGATATCTGCTATATGCTGGCGAACAAGGAAGCCTCAAAAGCCTGACTTTCCAGGGCTGTTCAGCGAAGACTAGGCGGGTTGGCTTCTTCCGGGTCTCTGCCTGGGTTTAGGGTTGTTACCCATCGACGTTTTCCTTCTTGCGTCGATGCTTCTGGTAAAGAAGGGGGCATGCTGCCTTGGCTAGAGATTACGGTCGGGTGGTCGGATAAATTAAGATATACGCTTCCTTCGCCAAAACGCCCATCCGGATTTGCCATATCCGGTTCTGGTTTCGGAATTGGATGGCGGCGTACCAGTTTTTTTGCTCCATTTCTAAACTTTTCTCGGATGCTGTGTACCTTTGCAAGCACAGCATCCGAGCGTTCTTTTACTTGCGGCGCCATGTGTTCGGTTCGGGTTTCATCTGAATGTGCTATGATACAGCCTTTTAGGTGATTGGGCACTTTTATCAGTTGCAGTCCGGTATGCTGTGCGCGGGCTATAAGATTATCGTCATCGCCTTCCCAGCCCGGCATATTCTCATCGTAGCCATGCAGGCGGTTAAAATTATCACGCGTAATCGCAATCCGCCCGCCAAAGCCCTTGTCGTTCAGGTGCCCTTGCAATAAGCGCCTGTGTATAGGTTCCCACATATTGCGGATTACGATATCCGGCTTTTGGGCGAACTGCTCGGCCATCCAGCGCGCCGAGTTCGGTGCAATGATGTTGTCGGCATCCAGATTGCATAAAATATCACCGGTAGCAAGGCGGTGTGACAGATTTTTGGCATGTGCCATGTGAAAATGCGGTTTGTCATCGACCCGGGCATAGCGGATCCTGCCCGAAGCTATTTCATCTGCGTAATGCTCGCGTATCCATGAATCAAGATTGTCCGGGCTGTCATAGTTCAATATGACAAATTCCACGTTGTCATAGTCTGCCGTATTAGCGAGATTCTGTGGAAGGGTTTGTTGCAGATGGTGCAGCCTGCCTTTGCAGGTTGTACAAAAAGATATCTTTGGAGTTGCATCCATAGTGTATGTATAGCAGCAAAAATATTAACCTTCATTAGAATTTGTATGAAATAGCCGCTTGTACGCAGCATTTTCAGTCCTTATCATGATGCCCATGCGGGATGAACGCTTATATTTCCTGTTCTCGGATGTGACGCGTATCAAAGGCGTGGGGCATGCGGTAGCAAAGAATCTCGAACGCCTGCTGCCGGCGGCGACTGAGCCGGGGAGCATACCCAGGGTGCGTGACCTGCTGTTCCATCTGCCCATTGGCATCCTCGACCGGCGCTTTACCTGCCCATTACCTGAAGCGCCTGACGGCAAGGTGGCGACATTCGTGGTGCATGTGGATGAACATGTGCCGCCGCCCGTGCGTCGCAGCAGTAAACCATACCGGGTAATATGTTCCAACGAGTCCGGCGAGATCACGCTGGTATTTTTCAATGTCAAAGGTGATTACCTGAAACGCACCTTGCCAGAGGGTAGTGAGCGCGTGATCAGTGGCCGCGTGGAACATTTTAACTATATCGCACAGATGTCGCATCCGGATGTGATCGCGCCGGTGGCGAAGTTGGCCGAAGTGCAGAAGGTGGAACCGGTCTACCCGCTGACGGTGGGGCTGACCTCGCGTCGAATTACCAGCATGGTGACGGATACATTGGCGCGATTGCCGGAGCTGCCGGAATGGATAGCGGATAAAAAACCGGACTGGCCAAGCTGGAAAGACGCGTTGACACAGGCGCATAATCCTCGCGATGAAAAAGACCTGCAGCCGGAACATCCGGCACGGCAACGGCTGGCCTATGATGAATTGCTGGCAGGGCAGCTGGATCTGGCGTTGCGACGTATGAGCGCCCGCAGGCAGCCGGGACGTAAACTGCAGGGTAGCGGCAAGCTGACCGATGCGTTGATGAAACAACTGCCGTTCAGGCTCACCGAAGGGCAGCATGCAGTGATCAAAGAGATCACTGCTGACATGGCCTCCGGCCAGCGCATGACACGGTTGCTGCAGGGTGATGTCGGCAGCGGAAAAACCATAGTGGCGCTGGTGGCCATGCTGCGCGCGGTGGAAGGGGGGGCGCAGGCGGCGCTGATGGTGCCGACCGAGATCGTGGCGCAGCAGCATTATGAGGTGATTACGGAGTTGCTGCACTTAATTCCTTCCCCCCTCAAGGGGGGAGGGCTCAGGGTTGTCCTCCTTACCGGCAGTGTGAAAGGTAAGGCGCGCACGGAGGTGCTGCAGGCTATTGCCGATGGAAAGGCGCATATTGTGGTGGGTACGCATGCGCTGTTTCAGGACAAAGTAGAATTTTTCGATCTGGGGCTGGCCATCATCGACGAGCAACACCGCTTCGGTGTGAACCAACGCATGGCGTTGTCAGCCAAGGGCGAACATCCGCACCTGTTGCACCTGACGGCGACTCCCATTCCACGCTCGCTGACCATGACCATGTATGGGGATATGGATTGTTCGGTGTTGAATGAAAAGCCGGCGGAACGCCAGCCGATTACCACGCGTGCGATCCCGGTGTCGCGCTACAATGATGTTATGGAGCGGCTGAAGTCGGCTCTGGATAAAGGGGAGAAGGTGTACTGGATATGCCCGATGATCGATGAGAAAATCATCGAGGGCGAGCTGACACTGACGCCGGAAGAAGATATTGCCGCTGCCGAATTACGCTACACAGAGTTCAGGGCGCGTTTTGGTGATAGCGTGGGGCTGGTGCATGGCCGGATGAAAATAGCCGAGCGCAACACTGCCATGCAGGATTTCGCAAGTGGGAAAACACGCCTGCTGGTGGCCACCACTGTGGTAGAGGTGGGGGTGGATGTGCGCGATGCCACCATCATCGTGATCGAGAAAGCCGAGCGTTTCGGCTTGAGCCAGCTACACCAGCTTCGCGGACGTGTTGGGCGCGGCGATAAGGCAAGCGCGTGTGTACTGCTTTACTCTGATAATACCAACGAAATCGGCATGAAACGCCTTTCGGTGCTCCGCGACAGCGAGGATGGGTTTCATATCGCTGAGATGGATCTGGCGTTGCGTGGCGGCGGTGACCTGCTGGGGGTGCGCCAGAGTGGCCTGCCTAAGACCATATTCGCTGACCTGTTCATACATCACGAACTACTGATGAAGGCGCGGCAGCAGGCTGCCGCCGAACTAATGGCCGATGCTGCCCTGCAAACCGGCCGTGGGCCGGCGCTGCAGATGCTTATGCAATTATTCAACAAAGATTACCAACGGATCGGTGGAAGTGCGCCCGCATAATGGTTAACCGAATGTTTTTATTGCATTAATATATTTATTGTCAAGTGATACTTAACCAATTCGTTGCTTTTTCTTAACGATGTGCCGCTATACTGCATTTCTGGAGATGCATATGAAAGCGCGTAAAGTCGACCGTTACCAGGATAAGCCGGGATGGGCTGAGATGAAACAGCAGATGTCCCGCGGCCTGGTTGCAACTGGAGTTGGAAAAAATAAAGAAAGCAGTTTTGCGGTTTTCTTCAGTTATAGCGATGCATCGTTGCTTGAGAGGGTAACTTTGGGCTATGGCAAGGAGAGGACGCGAGTGTTTCAACTCTTGTTTGATAAACAGAAAATGAAACAAATCGGCGACGGTGACGGCGTAGTAATCGAACAGGGCCAGCGCCCCATGCCCGCACCTCCCGGGCAGGTCAGCGTATTCTATGTTCCGTTGTCGCTCGATCAATCGGATTGCGAGCGGCTGTTGCCGGACTTGGTGGCTTCTGGTAAGGTCGTGGATATTAACGATCCCCGGATCAACGATCGTTTGCACAACTTGTTTGCGGATCAAGGCAGATCCCTATGAGCAGGCGATTATCACATGCATCGGAAGCCGCTGAGCAACTGAGAAAAGTGCCGACTAACAACTGCTGGGGCGCACATAAACACAGATTATATTATGAATACATACAATCCCGATAATGCCATAGCGCAAGCCGCTGCCAACGGATTCATCGTTACCGGCGAGAAGGGCTCTAACACGGTGACGATCCATGTTGGTAGTTTTAGTGATGCCCGAAACGTTGCGTTGGCAGAAAATAGGCTGAATACAGATTTGCCAATGCCGGGCATACTACAGGCGGTCTATGACCAGGCAGGTAAGAGGCTACGCATAAAAGAGCTTAGGCCATTGGCTGATAGCGGTGTATGGCAAGAACCGGATGTGACAGCGCAAGGCGAGCGCAGTACGTTTGCTGTGGTAGCAACGCTTAATCACGAGCGCGCGCGAGTGGTATTTTCCAGAAACCTAGAACAAGGGCGCATGGCGAGCGAAACGGACCCGCAGCTTAATCAGATGTTTAAAGATTATCTGGCCAGTACAGCGCGTAGTCGCTGATCGGGCATGAGCGCTTTTTTGCGCGCGACGGGATTTTATCCTCATTTTTATACGGAATTCTTTTATGCCCCGATCCATGCCGTGGACATTGGCCTGTTATTGTAATTAGCTTCAGGCCTTGATCTTAGCGGGTTATCCCCGGCGTAAAATAAATATAAAAAAACTTCCATTTTACCGCTTGACACCCGCATTTCTTTCCGCCATAAAGGCCATCCTTTTTGACGGGTTCGCTTAAAGAGCCTGTCTCGGTTGTGCCAAAATCCGGCGATAACCTGTTGATTGATAGAGTGAAGAGCAAGTAAGCGCAGCTGATGTCGTGTTGGCAGCAAACCGGGTTTTTCGGACCCGGCCTCCTGATCGTAAGATCAGGGCATTCTTCTGGAATGTTTGTTGTTCAAATTAACAGCACAACATTACTGCGTGAAACATGTAATACTTAGATTGAATTTATTCAGTCTATTTTACACAAACAACGCAACTATGGCCACGTAAGTCCAAGGTGCAGTGGAATAGGTGATGTTGTGCGTGTTTCCGAAAATTTAGGCAACCAGTTTGGTTGCGTTTTTGAGTGCATTCGCAAGAATGCATTGAATCAAAACTTGAGAGTTTGATTCTGGCTCAGAACGAACGCTGGCGGCAGGCCTAACACATGCAAGTCGAACGCCCCTTCGGGGGAGTGGCGCACGGGTGAGTAATACATGGGAACGTACCGTTTAGTATGGAATAACCACGGGAAACTGTGGCTAATACCGTATACGCCCTCCGGGGGAAAGATTTATCGCTAAACGATCGGCCCATGCCAGATTAGCTAGTTGGTGAGGTAAAGGCTCACCAAGGCAACGATCTGTAGCTGGTTTGAGAGGATGATCAGCCACACTGGTACTGAGACACGGACCAGACTCCTACGGGAGGCAGCAGTGGGGAATATTGGACAATGGGGGAAACCCTGATCCAGCCATGCCGCGTGAGTGATGAAGGCCTTAGGGTTGTAAAGCTCTTTTGTGAGGGAAGATGATGACGGTACCTCAAGAATAAGCACCGGCTAACTTCGTGCCAGCAGCCGCGGTAATACGAAGGGTGCTAGCGTTGTTCGGAATTACTGGGCGTAAAGCGCGCGTAGGTGGCCACGCAAGTCAGGGGTGAAAGCCCGGAGCTCAACTCCGGAATTGCCTTTGAAACTGCATGGCTAGAGTATTGGAGGGGATAGCGGAATTCCTAATGTAGAGGTGAAATTCGTAGATATTAGGAGGAACACCGGTGGCGAAGGCGGCTATCTGGACAATAACTGACACTGAAGTGCGAAAGCGTGGGGAGCAAACAGGATTAGATACCCTGGTAGTCCACGCTGTAAACGATGGATACTAGCCGTTGGGGGGTTACCTCCCGGTGGCGCAGCTAACGCATTAAGTATCCCGCCTGGGGAGTACGGCCGCAAGGTTAAAACTCAAAGAAATTGACGGGGACCCGCACAAGCGGTGGAACATGTGGTTTAATTCGAGGCAACGCGAAGAACCTTACCAGGCCTTGACATGCTGATCGCGGACTCCAGAGACGGAGTCCTTCGGTTCGGCCGGATCATGCACAGATGCTGCATGGCTGTCGTCAGCTCGTGTCGTGAGATGTTGGGTTAAGTCCCGCAACGAGCGCAACCCTCATCCTCTGTTGCCAGCACGTAATGGTGGGAACTCTGAGGAAACTGCCGGTGATAAGCCGGAGGAAGGTGGGGATGACGTCAAGTCATCATGGCTCTTACGGCCTGGGCTACACACGTGTTACAATGGCGGTTACAATGAGCAGCGATCCCGCGAGGGCTAGCTAATCTCCAAAAACCGCCTCAGTTCGGATTGTACTCTGCAACTCGAGTACATGAAGGTGGAATCGCTAGTAATCGTAGATCAGCACGCTACGGTGAATACGTTCCCGGGTCTTGTACACACCGCCCGTCACACCATGGGAGTTGGCTCTACCTTAAGCCGGGGTGCTAACCTTTGGAGGCAGCCGACCACGGTAGGGTCAGTGACTGGGGTGAAGTCGTAACAAGGTAGCCGTAGGGGAACCTGCGGCTGGATTACCTCCTTTCTAAGGATTTTGTTTATTCAACATGTTGGGATTATCCCAGCCTCTGTATGTTAAACAAATCATCTTACATCAATTCGGCGTCAGTTGCGCTTACTTGCTCTATCATCGCAAACAAAGAATACCCCCGGTTTCACTCCATGTGCCGGGGGTTTTTGTTTGATTGCAATAGGTTAAAGAAATGCGATGGTAATTTATTTAACTAAATCTTCACACAAATTAGACTCTGGCAGTTGTATAATCCTGCATTATCCTTGCATATGAGGTGCTCATGGAACCCCCAATTTTTGCATTCAAGCAGCCGCTGGAAAAAGGCGACGTATTGCTTGCCATTTCACAAATTGAAGAGAAGGGTTGGTCTAAGCGCAAGGATGCCGCGGCACAGGCCGGGCAGACATTTGATGAAGCCCAGCCTATGCTTGAAGGGATCCGGGCACAGTATGAAGGCAGGTCTGCCGAAGAAACTCTGATGTCGTATGCCACGAATGGCCGGCTTGATGCGATCCCGGAGCAGGCGCAGGTGATGGCAGCCTTGGAAGCAAAGAATATTGGCGCAGTACTGCTGCAACTGGAAAAAAATAATGAAGCACCGGATAAGATGCACCCGCAGGTAAAACTGCAAGGTAGCGATGACAAGGAATATGAACTGGAGCCATAGGAAATTTCTGCATGGCTGCAGGCAAATGCCAAAGCAGGTTTTTACATACCGGTCAATGAATGGGCACTGGCCAACCGGGTGGGGCTGACATCACATGGCGACATGGTTCGAAGTGCTGAGGATACGCTCTATATTGAAACCAGAGACGGTGAGCGGCGTACTGTAGGTAACGGCAACCTGACCGAGCCGATCAAAGGAAATTATGGTGCTATCCGTGGTCTAAAAGTAGCAGATGGCGACGATGTTGACGTATACATCTCCAACGAGGCGATGCAGCATATCAAGGGGGGCAATGCCTATAATGGTAAGGTCTTTGTCATGCAACAGATGGACAAGGGCAAGGACGATGAGTTGAAACTGGGTTTTGCCAAAGACGCTGACGAATTCAAGTCCATCATGACCAGTACGTGGAAGGATGGCCGGGATTTTGAAAAGCTGAATGAAGGTAAGTATGCCGAACTGACTCAGCAGCAATACCGGGAACTGAAGGATGATATCCGGAAGAACCCTAGATTGACGCTTGAAGAATTTTCCGGAGAACGAGCCATCGAAATGCGGTCATTTGAGAGAATATCCGATGAACAGACAGGCACGGATAAGAAGGTCGTCCAACTGGAAATACCCGAAGGCCTGAAAGGTATGAGCGCGGAGCAGTTGGCGGCTGCTGTCGGCGCGGTTGAGGGCAATATGGCGGCGATTCATGCCGGTATGCAACCCGCATCATATGGGGCAAGTAATGTCGCGTTAGTACCAGGAACCGGTAATAATAATCAGCTTGGTTGATATAAGTGCGATGTGACGTCTGGTTCTTTTTGAGTTTTTCTGGAAAACTTTTCACTAGCACTTTCAAAAAATCGCGTTAGGTTGTTTGCAGCATTTTTGCTGTTTCTAATTTTTTTAATAACAGGAGTCATACTATGTCATCTACTGGCAACAAGATCGCATCACTGATTGAAGAGTTCCAAACGGAAGACGAAAAATTCGAGGGCGGAAACAACGCTGCCGGCACCCGCGCGCGTAAAGCCCTTATGGAAATCAAAAAGCTGTGCGATGTGCGCCGTAAAGAAATCCAGAACAAAAAGAACGCTGCTTGATAGCAGTAGAAAGTGTTAAGAAATGGGGCGGTTTTCCGCCCCTTTTTTATGTTACAGCTTCTTAACAAAATAATTATAAATCCATATATATCAATACTATAATAATTTTCAGACTTGGAAACACCCTGCATGTGTCTGCATCTAGTTAATATAGCTTTAACAATGTGCTGACTAGTTTTTGCTAGAATACATGCCATGGGAAAAAAAACCGACCGCGTAGTATTCCGAACTGATGCCGACATACAAACTGTTGTCGGTGCATTTCTGAACCTTCACCCCATGCAGGAGTCGCACTTCAGTGTCAGGGAAGGTGGCGGCAGGTTGTATGTAAACCGGTTCTGTAAAGCATCGGGCCGTTTTATTTCTGCTGCAGCGCGTGATGATGATGTACGCAACGCCGATATCGTTTGCCTGGGGGGATATGATCATGAAGGCGAACGTATCGGTGCGATGACTCGTGCAGCGCTGTCACTTACGCGCCTTGGGCCCGATTCCCCGACTGATAGCAGACCGGCAATGATGGATGCTCGACAAAAGCGCAGCTATTCGGTGCTGGTGCACCAGCCTGTGTATGATGGCCGCACGCGCGTGGAAGAGGTGTACAACTGGAATATCAACAAGAAGCATATTTCTTCGGAAATGGAGTATTTTGCAGCACAGCTGTGGCAGCACCGCTTTCTGGATAATCAGGGACGCCTTAAACCCGTGACGCAGTTCAGGGGATTCAGTCTGCTGACCTACAGCATGGGTGCGCGCAATGGCTGGATGCTGGCTAATGCGCTGGAAAGGCGACTTACAGACGCTGGTAAATCGCAAGAGCAGGTGCAGGAGTATTTCAGTAAAATGCGTCAGGTCAATATCGGTGCCAGTGTGGACTGGGAGCGCCGGCCGGTAAACACGCCATCCATCCCCAACATCACGATTCTCCATCCGGATGACACGGGTATGGCTTACCGTGACTCTTTCAGTGTCACAGTGGACAGAATGGCTAAGCAATTCAGTGGTTCGACTCCGCCCTTTGTGGAGGAGGATCTGGTAAACTGGCCACGACATAAGCTCGTGCTGCTTAATCCATATTATGTGCCTAAGGAAGTGGACGGTAAGCAGAATATGAACATGCATGGATTATTCGAATACCTTACAGGTATCAGTATGGCCATGAACAAAACTGATGAGCTGGGTAAGATAAAAAGTTACCTGACTATGTCCGGCCACTATCAGGGGGCGCGCGGGGAAGGCGCGGATCGGCAGATGGGTGGATAAAAAAAGCCCCGGATTCCGGGGCTTTTTCTTACAGCGAGTAGTACATCTCAAATTCTACCGGGTGCGGTGTGTGCTCCCAGCGGTATACTTCTTCCATCTTCAGGCTGATGTAAGAGTCGATCAGGTCGTCGGTCATCACATCGCCTTTTTTCAGGAACTCCCGGTCTTTGTCGAGCGCTTCGAGTGCTTCACGCAGTGAGCCACATACCGTGGGAACGTCTTTGAGTTCTTCCGGCGGCAGGTCGTACAGGTTCTTATCCATCGCTTCGCCCGGGTGGATCTTGTTTTCGATACCATCCAGACCGGCCATCAGCATGGCAGCGAATGACAGGTAGGGGTTGGCGGTGGGATCCGGGAAACGCACTTCGATGCGCTTGCCTTTGGGGCTGGCCACATACGGGATGCGGATGGAAGCCGAGCGGTTGCGGGCGGAGTATGCAAGCAATACCGGCGCTTCAAATCCCGGGATCAGGCGCTTGTAGCTGTTGGTCGACGCGTTGGAGAACGCATTGATGGCCTTGGCGTGTTTGATAATGCCGCCGATATAATACAGGCAGGTTTCCGACAAATCGGCATAACCGTTTCCGGCGAACAGCGGCTTGTCTGCTTTCCAAATGGACTGGTGGGTGTGCATGCCCGAACCATTATCGCCCGAGATCGGCTTAGGCATGAAGGTCACGGTTTTGCCGTAGCTGTGTGCTACGTTCTGGATCACATACTTGTATTTCTGCACGTTGTCGGCGGTGCCAACCAGTGTGGAGAACATGAAGCCCAGCTCGCACTGTGCAGGCGCCACCTCATGATGATGCAGCATGGGGGTGATGCCCACATGGCGCAGGGTGGCCAGCATTTCGCTGCGCAGGTCGGCCAGCGAATCGACCGGCTGTACGGGGAAGTAACCGCCTTTGGTGCGCGGGCGGTGGCCCATATTGCCTACCGGGTATTCCTGATCGGAATTCTGCGGTAGTTCTTCGCTATCCAGCTGGTAGAAATTGCCGGTGCCTTCGCATTTGAAGCGCACGTCATCGAATACGAAAAATTCCAGTTCCGGGCCGAAATAAGCAGTGTCGCCGATGCCGGTATATTGTAGGTACGCTTCGGCACGTTTGGCTACCGAGCGTGGGTCGCGGCCATAAGACTGGCCGGTGGATGGCTCGATCACGTCGCAGAACACGACCAGTGTTGGCTGGGCTGCGAACGGATCGACGAAGGCGCTGTCGGCATCGGGCATCAGGATCATGTCGGACTCGTTGATGGTCTTCCATCCGGAGATAGAAGAACCGTCGAACATGATGCCGTCTTCAAAGCTTTCTGCATTGACCTGGTCGGCGATATAGCAGGTGTGCTGCCATTTGCCTCGTGGGTCGGTGAAGCGGAAATCAACGAACTGTATATCGTTGTCTTTTATGAGTTTAAGTGCGTCGCTGGCGGACATGGGGCTCCCTTTCGTGTGTGGTGGTGCGGTGGCGTATTGTTATTGGGGGGCGTTATAGCAAGTGACTAAGGAATGTAAAGGGCAGAACTTACAATATTTACAAATAAATTTGCTGCAATTTCCGCTGTCACTGCTAGTATGAACCTCCGCCCCAAAACACACTTTTCCCAAACAATCCCACCTCAACCGATCAGGTTTGGTGTAAGTCATTGTTATTTATGCCGATAGCTCTCAGACCGCTTCTGAGCCTTTCTCGCCTGTGCGGATGCGTATCACTTCTTCTACGGGGTAGATGAATATCTTGCCGTCGCCAGCCTTGCCGGTGCGGGCGGCTTTGATGATGGCTTCCACCACTTTATCGACCATTTTATCCTCTACCACGACCTCCAACTTTATTATGGGCAGGAAATCGACCACATATTCCGGGTCGCGGTATAGCTGGCCAAGGCCCTTCTGGTGGCCGAAACCGCGCGCTTCGGTAATGGTCAGGCCCTTCAGGCCGATCTCCTGCAGGGCGTCCTTAACGTCATCTAGCCGGAACGGCTTAATCAGGGCTTCGATTTTCTTCATAGGGCAATCCATACAATGCTTTTGTTACCGGGTGCAATCATTTAGTATTTGCACTTGAGAATCGTTCGCATTATAATGGCAATATGTACGTATGCTTATGTAATGCTATCCGGGATAAACAGGTGGAATCAGCCAGGGCAGAAGGAGCCTGCTGTGCCGATGATGCCTTTCGTATCTTGGGATGCAAACCTATATGCGGCCGTTGTGTACCTGACATACAGGCCAGCGTGGCACCACAGCAGCAGGACACAATGTGTTGCCAGCAAACGCACACAGCATCTTAGCCACTGATCCCTTGACATTTTCCTGACATTGCTGCATCAAAGTCCGCGAGGCATTCATCGCGTACGTAAGGGCATTATGGCTACCGACAAACAAATCATCCAGCATCTCAACACCATCCTGAAAAACGA
>JBFWQQ010000037.1:0-17689 GCA_050249355.1 Alphaproteobacteria bacterium
CGACGGTCCGATAATTACAAATGGAAATCAAAGGAGAAAAAATCATGTCCAAATCAAACAAAGCATTAGTATGCAATACCCGCGAACGCAGCGGCAAAGGCGCCGCCCGCGCCCTGCGCCGTGAAGGTAAAGTGCCCGCCATCATTTACAGCAAAGGCAGCGAGCCGGTAGCCGTTGCGGTCGGCAAGAACGACCTGCAGCTGGAATACCAGCGTGGCCGTTTCCACTCACGCATCGTCGAGCTGACGCTGGATGGAAAAACCATCAAGACGCTGCCGCAGGATATGCAGTTCCACCCGGTGAGCGACCAGATCGAACACGTCGACTTCCTGCGCGTCGAAGACGGCATGCAGTTGCGCGTATATGTGCCCGTGGTGTTCCACGGCGTGGAAAAATCGGTGGGCGTGAAACGCGGCGGTGTACTTAACGTCGTGCGTCGCGAGATCGAATTCACCTGTACCGTTTCCAGCATCCCGACGCATATCGATGTGAACATCTCGGAACTGGATATCGGCCAGAGCCTGCACATCAACGACATCACGTTGCCCGAAGGCGTGAAGCCGACCATCAAGCGTAACTTCACCGTTGCTACTGTCGCGGGTCGTGGCAAATCGATGGAAGATCCGGTTGAAACCACCGCGGCTGCAACCCCGGCGGAAGGCGCAGCTCCGGCTGAAGGTACGGCTGCTGCTGCAGGCGAGAAGAAAGACGACGCCAAGAAGGACGAGAAGAAATGAGGGTAAGCCTTAGCAGCTTTGCCGCTTAGACTTTCGTCATCCCGGAAAATGCGGCAGCATTTATCCGGGATCTCAGGCGTTTTATTTATATGGCTCTAGATCCCCGCCTGCGCGGGGATGACAGGTGCAGATTATGACTCAGTTCCTACTCGCAGGCCTTGGCAATCCCGGCAGCAGGTATGCAGGCCACCGTCACAATATCGGCTTCATGGTGGTAGACAGCATTGCACGCCTGCATGGATTTTCAACGTGGAAAAGAAAATTCCAGGGCGAACTGGCCGACGGCGAGATTGATGGACACAAGGCCTACCTGATCAAGCCGCAAACTTTCATGAACCTGTCCGGTGATTCGGTAACACAGGCCGCGCACTTTTATAAAATACCGCCGGAGCATATTATCGTGATCCACGATGAGCTCGACCTGCCGCTGGGCAAGCTGCGGGTGAAGCGCGGCGGCGGCAATGGCGGGCACAATGGCCTGAAAAGCCTCGATGCACATATGGGCCCGGATTACTGGCGCATCCGTTTTGGCATCAGCCATCCGGGGGAACGGGAACTGGTTTCGCCCTATGTGTTGTCCGACTTCGCCAAGTCGGAATTGCCAATTGTAGAAACACTTGTACAGGACATAAGCAAACAGTTAGGCGTACTGCTCAACGGGGATGAGGTAGGATTCATGAACAAGCTAACGATTGCAAAGAAAGAATGATGTATGGCAAAGAAACATTCCGGTCCACCACGGCCAGATACCAGAACGGAACGCACATTATGGGAATGTAAACGCAAACTCAGCAATATTACTCCGATCTATCTTGAATTGAGCGAGCGACATCCTACGGATTCTAATCTGCGCACAGGCCTAACAGCAGCCAATAACGCACATGAGATAGTGCATGAGACCATCATAAGCTTTGAACAGGTAACGAGTGACAGGGCACACCAGATGTCCAAGAAAAATGCCATGGACCTGCGCACGCCTTTGCGTGAAGCCATATTGCATGTACGCAGTATGCGAAAAGGTCTTTTAAGTGCGATGGAAGAAGGCGTGATCTCTGCAGATTCGACCGCAGGCTCGAAGACGGTGAAATTTACCGTTGATCGCATACAAGAAGTAGCCGATGACCTCAATAATCTTGACCGTCTGCTAACCGTTTATATAGGAACCGGCGGTAAACCCGGCGAAATAACACGCTGAATGTAAGAAAGTAATATATGGGATTCACTTGTGGCATCGTAGGCCTGCCGAATGTAGGCAAATCAACATTGTTCAACGCGCTGCTGTCCACTGCACAGGCGGAAGCAGCCAACTACCCGTTCTGCACCATCGAACCGAACGTGGGGCGCGTGGCCGTGCCGGACAACCGGCTGGATCAGCTGGCCACACTGGCTAAATCGGCGCAGGTTATTCCTACCCAGCTGGAATTCGTGGATATTGCCGGGCTGGTGCGCGGCGCCAGTACAGGCGAAGGGCTTGGCAATAAATTCCTGTCGCACATACGCGAAGTGGATGCCATCATCTATGTATTGCGCTGTTTCGAGGATGACGACATCACCCATGTCGAAGGCAATGTCGACCCGCTGCGTGATGCCGGGATTATCGAAACCGAGCTGGTGTTGGCCGACCTCGAAAGTCTGGAAAAACGCCTGCCCGCCGTTCAGAAAAAAGCCAAAGGCAATGATAAGGAAGCCAAAGCGCAGGCCGATATGATCGAGCGCGTGCTGAAGGTCGTGGCCGAAGGCAGGCCGGCCCGCCATGCCATGCCGACCGATAAGGAAGAAAAGAAAACCTTTAAGGAACTGCAGCTGCTCACCTCCAAACCGGTGATGTATGTGTGTAACGTCGAAGAGGCATCGGCCGCAGGTGGTAACAGCCTTTCCGAAAAAGTTTCTGGTATGGCCAAGGAAAAAGGCGCACCGTGCGTGGTAGTGTCCGCCCGCATCGAGGCGGAGATTTCTGCACTGGAAACCGCCGAAGAGAAAAAAGATTTCCTCGAGGCCATCGGCCTTGCCGAAACCGGTTTATCGCGCGTGATCCGCGCAGGCTACGAGCTGCTCGACCTGATCACTTATTTCACCGTCGGGCCGAAAGAAGCGCGCGCATGGACGATCCCCCACAACACTGCGGCGCCGCAGGCCGCCGGTGTTATCCATACCGATTTTGAGAAAGGCTTCATCCGTGCGGAAACCACCGGCTACGACGATTATATCAGCTGTGGTGGCGAACAGGGCGCCAAGGATGCCGGTAAGTTACGGCTGGAAGGTAAGGAATACATCGTACGCGACGGCGACATACTGCATTTCCGCTTTAATAACTGACATGCCATGCCATGCTGCCCTGCGTAACAACACGGGTAACGCATGTTCCTGAAAAAGCCAAAATACGAACGTGAGCCTACGCCGCCGTGGCTGATGTGGGTGTTCATAGGCTTTTTTATTTTCGCATTCCTGAACTACAACAGGGAAGGTACCGAAGAAGACCCCAATACGCTAAAACAAGCCATCGACAAAGCGTCTTCCGACCTGCGCCCCAGCAATTTCTTCAATTACGACCACTACAAGGAAAAAGTATTTCCCAACTTCATGTCGCGCATGCGTTACGACGACCTGAACCTTGGCAGCGGCTTGCCCGCCGTATGCGGACAAAATGCCACCATACGCTACTCGGCGTGGCTGGATGAGAACACCAAGATCGAAGCGACCGAAGGCGATGACACGTATAGTTTCATCATTGGTGAAGGGTCGGCCATGCCAGTATTCGACCAAAGTGTGATTGGCATGCAACCAGGCGGTAAACGCAAAGTGTTCGCACCCATGGCGATGAGCTACGGGCTGGAAAATTTCAAGCGCGAAGAACTGCCCCCGCAAGGGGTGGTACAGTTCAGCGTGGAACTGCTTGAGCTTTCACCGCCGCTGCCCGATCCCGACAAAGCACCCTATCGCATTGCTGTCACCCGCACGGGCAGTGGTGCTGAGCGCATATGCGGCGAGGAGGTGCGCACCCATCTCACCGTATGGGACATGGAAGGCAGGCAGATATTTTCAACCATCGGCGTGGAAAGCAAGCCGCTTGCCTTTAGGCTGGGAAAATCCGAAGTGTTTGTCGGGCTGGAGCAAGGCACAGTCGGCATGAAGCCGGGAGAGCTGCGTACGCTAGTGGTGCCGCCTTCTTTCCAGAAGCCGCTGCGTGAGGCCCAGCAGATCATGCAATTTCCATTTCCTAAAGATCAAACAATACTTGTAGATGTGGAACTGTTGCCGTAATTTATCCCCGCACTTGTTGCGGGGTCTGGTATAATCCAGTACCAATATTTTTATATGGATCACTAGAAATGCAGAAAACAGCTATGCCCGCCACACCAGCCCCCACAACAATAGGTGCGCTTACCGCCAACCGCCTTGCCCGTATCAAACCTTCGCCCACATTGGCTGTAACCGCTAAAGCCAACGAGATGAAAACCGCCGGTAAATCGGTGATAGGGCTGGGCGCAGGCGAACCCGATTTCGATACGCCGGAACACATCAAGCAGGCAGCGTTCGAGGCCATGCAGCGTGGCGAAACCAAATACACGCCGGTCGGCGGTACGGCAGCCATGAAAAAAGCTATTGCCGAAAAATTTCGCCGCGATAACAACCTCGATTATGCAGCAAACGAGATCATCACCGGGTGCGGCGCCAAGCAGGTGATTTTCAATGCCATGCTGGCCACGCTTAATGCAGGCGACGAAGTTATCATCCCGGCGCCTTACTGGGTATCATACCCGGATATGGTGGAATTTGCCGAAGGCGTACCCGTGATTGTTTCGTGCCCGGAAGAAAACCATTTCAAGCTGAACCCAGCCGACCTCGACAAGGCGATAACGAAAAAAACCAAATGGGTGATCCTCAACTCGCCATCCAACCCAACGGGTGCGGCCTACACCGAAAAGGAACTCGAAGCGCTGGCCGAAGTGTTCCTGAAACACCAGCACGTAATGATTCTGGCCGACGATATATATGAGCATCTGGTGTATGACGACTTCACCTTCAAAACCATTGCACAAGTGGAGCCGCGCCTGCGCGAACGCACACTGACAGTAAACGGCGTATCCAAAGCCTACTCGATGACCGGCTGGCGCATAGGCTATGCAGGCGGCCCGGCCAAGCTGATATCGGCTATCACCGATATCCAGTCGCACTCTACTTCCAATCCTTGCTCCATCAGCCAGGCCGCTTCGGTTGCCGCGCTGAACGGCCCGCAGGAATTCCTCGATGACTGGCGCGTTGCATTCGCCAAACGCCGTGACATGGTGGTAGATGGGCTGAACGCGATAGGCGGCATCGAATGCCTGAAACCGCAAGGCGCGTTCTATGTGTTTCCCAGCATGAAGAAATTAGTGGGAAAGAAGACACCCGACGGCAAAATTATAGGAAACTGCAGCCAGTTCAGTGAATACTTGCTGGAATCGGTGCAAGTGGCTGTGGTGTTCGGCGCGGCGTTCGGCATGGACGGTTATTTCCGGATCTCCTACGCCACATCGGAGCAGAGCCTGAAAGAAGCACTGGTGCGTATCAAAGACGCCTGCGGCAAACTGTCATAAAAAAAAGCGCTAGGATAAATCCCTGCGCTTAAGATACTCCAACAAAGGAGTTCAGAGCCCGCCATCCTCCTCATTGTTCTGTTCATCGGTGTCACTGCCTGCGGGTGTTCCGCTTTCGTCTTCCACAGATTCGGTGACGCTTGCATCCAAGTCATGGCCGCGATCTTTCAGGCATTCCTTCAGTAGCGTCGTGGTATCTCCGGTAGCTTGCTCTTCGGCATACGTTAAGCAATGCTCGTAATCGGCCTGGTAATCGCTGGCCGGTGCGGCGGCCCAAGCGGCAGCGATCGGTGCAAGGATGAGCGCACCCATAAGAATTTTCTGATGACGCATTGGTATCTCGTGTGTTGCGGATTTTTTTATTAGCAGGGAGACATTACTGCCCCCCTGCCGGTGTGTGTACTGTCATGTTTGAGGGGGATGACAGTTATTTCTTTTTACCACCAGAACCTTTTTTATCTTTGTTGGACATGGTCCATACTCCACTAAGTGTTGATACGAGCTTCTTTTTTGGAAGCTGACTCTGTTGTAAGAATCAGCGTGAATATACTGCCCTGCCCAACGCGAAAAATTGACCGCCGTCAATATTTCATCCGGCTACATTATTTTTAGCATGCGATAGATATCGCAGTGCGGATTCATACATAAAAGTTTTTTCTGCAGGCTGCATTCCGGCTCGGTGCAACACACTACTTCGCAGTATGCCTGCAGTGCTTCGATGTTGGGAATATCGACCTGACGGCCCGTAACTATGATGCCAAGATCGGCTACCAGCCGCTTGAGCGCGCGCGAGAATGTTTCCGGCTGCATGCCAAGGCGCGATGCAACCAGCAGCTTGTTGTATGGCAGCTTGATCGCTTTTGCATACTGCCGATCCATCGAAAGCTTAAGCAGGAAACACGCCAGCCGTTGCGCTGCGGTGAGCTGGCTGATGTGTTCGAATGTCAGGCCAAGCTGGTGGGTCTTGCGCGATAACGACGCCAGCATATTCAACGCCATATTCGGATCGGTGCGCACCTTCTCGCGAATGATCTGCACCGGTATGGTCAGGCAGCGCGCTACGCCGCCTACCACCTGCGCACTGTAGGGATAATCGGAATGTTCAAAGGTAGCCGTTTCACTAAACGTGTCGCCCTTGGTAACCAGCGCTGTAACCGTTTCCTGTCCTTCGGAATTGACATGAAACAGTTTTATCCAGCCTTCGAGCACAATAAAAAAATGCAGCGCCTTGTCGCCGTGGTCAAATATCATGGTGCGTTTGGGATATTCGCGTATGCTGGCATGCTTTAGAAAATAGGCTATATCTTTCTCAGATAACCCGGAAAAGAATGGCACCCCCTTAAGGAGTTGCACGTGTAAAAGATCCATACCGCGACTCAAGACGCCACACACAATCAAGGCGCACACTATACCTGTGTGCCGCTGACTTATAAACGGGTTTTAGATAAAAAGTTGGCCCGCACAGAACGTACGGGCCAATAAGCTATAACAGGGAGGATTATGGGCTTATATAATAAGCCCGACCTGGGATATGATCCCAAATCTCGATTTGGATACTAGGGAATAAATAAAAAATTAATACTTTTATTATTACAAGGCTGATATGCAAGAAATGCATAACAAGTTAACGAGTTATGTTACAGTTGTGTGACAGTGCTCAAACCGTCTTCAGCTAACTTCCTGACAATAAAGTCTTTAAACACATTTACGCGTTTCGAGCTGCGCATCTCCATTGAGTATACATAGTAAATTTCGGTCGCCGGCCCCTTCAGAGTTGGGAGTATCCGGCTGATGTGCGGGCGATTTCCGACCATATAATCAGGAAGCCCAGCGATGCCCAGCCCGCCTTCGACTGCCTTTAGCATACCGTGCAGGCTGTTTATCTGGAAAAGGTTAGGGTGTTCCTTGCCCTTGAGGTATTGCAGCGCCCAGTTTGCTTCGGCAAACGGCAGTGGCGCATCACCATAACTGATCAGCCGGTGTTTATGCAGGTCATGTGGCTTTTTAGGTACACCGTGCTGGCGCACATATTCATTGGAGGCATATAGCGAATTGTTGAGCGTAGCGAGCGACTTCTGGATGAGGTCCGGATGCCGCGCCGGGTAAGAACGTATGGCTACGTCTGCCTCACGCATGATGATGTCGAGCTCCTTGTCATCCGCCAGGATGGTAACCTCGATATCCGGATACAGCTCAGCAAATTCACTCATATGCGGCGCCAGCCAATGCGTACCGAATGCCACCGGCGTGGTGATCTTCAGTGGCCCGCGCGGACGCTCCTTACTTTCCAGCAGGGCATTTTCAGCAGCCGACAGGCGCGACAGCATCTCGCTGGCTGTTTTGTAGAGTATCTCTCCTTGTTCGGTGAGCATCAGCCCACGGGCATGACGGTGGAACAGCGCCACTTTCAACGAATCTTCGAGTGCGCTGACCTGTCGGCTGATAGCGGACTGGCTGACGTTAAGCATCTCCCCGGCTCGGGTGAAACTCTGGGCCGTGGCTACCGCATGGAATATACGTAATTTGTCCCAATCCATCATAATGCCGCATGTTTACTCCTATACCGAAGTAGCGGCAAGCATGGATATACCGGGGGTGCGTATGTTTTTTAGTGCTTGCCCGAGGCGGCAAGGAACTTTTCGGCTTCCAGCGCGGCCATGCAGCCGGTACCGGCTGCCGTAACGGCCTGGCGGAATATCTTATCCTGCACGTCCCCTGCGGCGTAAACGCCCGGGACATTGGTTTTTGTGCTTCCCGGCGTGGTAATGATGTAACCTTCCTTGTCCATCTCCACCTGCCCAATGAATATCTCGGTGTTTGGCTTGTGGCCAATGGCAACGAATGCACCCTGACACGAAATCTCTTTGGTGCTGCCATCCTGCGTGCTCTTCAGTCGTACCCCCGTCAGGGCCAACGGCTCGCCGCCGCCTAAAAATTCATCTACCGCCACGTTCCATTCCACATGGATCTTGGAGTTGGAGAACAGGCGCTCCTGCGCGATCTTTTCTGCACGCAAGGAATCGCGCCGGTGGATCAACGTTACCTTGCTGGCAATACCCGACAAATACAGCGCTTCTTCCACCGCGCTGTTTCCTCCGCCGATCACCACAACTTCCTGGCCTTTGAAAAAGAAGCCATCGCAGGTGGCGCAGGCAGAGATGCCAAAACCCTGGAATTTCTGTTCCGATTCGATGCCCAGCCATTTGGCGGTGGCACCGGTTGCGATCACCAGACTGTCCGCCGTGTACGTATCACCGGATTCGCCGGTAGCGGTAAAGGGCCGTTTCGAAAAATCGACATTGGCAATGATATCATCCATGATACTGGTGCCCACATGCGCAGCCTGCTTTTCCATCTGCTCCATCAGCCATGGCCCCTGCACCGCCTCGGCAAAACCGGGATAGTTCTCGACATCGGTGGTAATGGTCAGCTGGCCGCCGGGCTGCAGTCCTCGCACCATGATGGGTTTAAGCATGGCACGGGCAGCATAAATGGAAGCCGTGCAACCGGCAGCGCCCGAACCGATAACCAATAGTTTGGTATGATGATTCGCCATAACATCCTTGGGAAATTTGAGAAAAGATGCGGCAGCCGGTTATGATGGCTGCCGCAAGCTAGGTAGTTCTATAAGTTGGATGCGTGTTTCTGCAGATACGAAGAAACGCCTTTGGCATCGGCTTTCATGCCTTCACCGCCGCGTTCCCAACCAGCCGGGCATACTTCGCCATGCTCCTCGTGGAACTGCAACGCATCGACCATGCGGATCGCTTCATCCACATTACGGCCCAGCGGCAGGTCGTTGACCACCTGGTGGCGGATCACGCCTTCGCCGTCGATCAGGAAAGTACCGCGGAATGCTACGGAATCGCCGAACAGCACGTCATAATCGCGCGAGATACTTTTTTTCAGATCAGCTACCAGCGGGAACTTTACGTTGCCGATACCGCCTTTTTCGACCGGTGTCTGCTTCCATGCAAAATGCGAGAAATGTGAATCCACCGACACGCCGATCACTTCGCAGTTACGGGTTTTGAATTCGTTCAGGCGGTTATCGAACGCGATGATCTCCGATGGGCAGACAAAAGTAAAGTCCAGCGGATAGAAGAACAATACGCCTACTTTGCCTTTTTTCTTGGTTTTGCCACTTGCATCTTTCTCAATGCCTAAGAACTTGTACAGACTGAATTTATCATCAAAGCTGTTGTCAGCCATTACGGCTGTGGCAGTAAAGTCCGGGGCCGGTTTTCCTACTAATACGCTCATATTCTATCCTTTCATTACAAAATCGGGTGGATTGAATATAGTACGAATAATGCTGGTTTCAAGCACCCATATGGAATATATGTTCCATCGTCATTGCCCGAATTGTTCAGACAATTCGAGGGCGATCCATACTGTACAATAGATTCCCCTAGAATTTGCCCGGCAAATTCGGGGAATGACGAGAAAATACATGAAATTCCATAAACCAGAACTAATCCCCCTGCTGTTCATCCTGTGCGCCACGCTCGTACTCAGCGGCCTTGGCCTGTGGCAGCTACAACGCCTGCAATGGAAACAGCAGATGATAGCGCAGGTGGAAAAGATGCAGGCAACCGAACCGCTGGAAGCCCTGCCCGATGCACAGGCGCAGTCATTGGAATTTAGCACGGTTCGCCTGCGCGGACGCTTCCTGCATGATAAAGAGATCCATAAAACCAGTAAGTACCATGGCAACAAAGTGGGTTACCATATCCTGACCCCGCTGGAAACCTACGACCACGGCACAGCAGAATCGCAGGAGCCGGTGGTTGTGCTGGTTAACCGTGGCTGGGTGCCCGCCGAACTGAAAGAACGTGAAAAGCGCCCCGACACAGTGGCAGAGGAAAACGTTATTGCCGTGGGCCTTCTGGTCAACCCGCAGAGAAAAAATATATTCCTGCCGGATAATGACGTTAAGAACAATGTCTGGCTGTATGATGACATGGCACAGATGAGCGAGTTCAGCGGTGAGACACTGTTTCCCATGATGGTAGTGGCCACCGGAAACCAGAAGATCGACCATTACCCCATTCCCTCGGACGGCGTAATAAAGCTGCGTAACGATCATCTGGGTTATGCCATCACATGGTTTACTCTGGCCATTATCGGACTCATCATGTTCGCGTTCTATTACCGGAAACAAGACTGATGCGCATTGAATACCGCTCTACACGCGGTCAATCCCCCAACCTTCCGTTTAAGGAAGCCGTGCTCACCGGACTGGCACCCGACGGCGGGCTGTACCTGCCAAACCTGATCCCGCAGCTTTCCACTGGTATGCTGGGGCGCTTCCGCAATCTCTCCTATGCCGATCTGGCGTTCGAGGTCATCACCCGTTTCATCGACGACGATTCGATCGACCAGCAGACCCTGCGCCAGATCATTTATGATTCGTACGCATCGTTCCGCCACCCGGAAGTGGCGCCACTACGGCACCTGCACGACGATATCTTTCTGTTGGAACTGTTCCACGGCCCTACGCTGGCCTTCAAGGATTTCGCACTGCAGTTCCTTGGCCGCCTGCTCGCGCATTATTTCGCGCAAAGCGGCAAGCCTGCGGTAGTGCTGGGCGCCACCTCAGGCGACACCGGATCGGCGGCCATTGCCGGATTCGCGGGGCGGCCCAACATGGATATCTTTATCCTGCACCCCAAGGGTCGCGTGTCGGATGTACAGCGTCGACAGATGACCACAGCGGCTGACTCCAACGTGTACAACATCGCGCTGGAAGGCACATTTGACGACTGCCAGGATATCGTCAAAGCGATATTCTCAGACGCGGATTTCCGAGCAAAGCATACGCTGATCGCGGTGAACTCGATCAACTGGGCGCGCATACTGGCGCAGGTGGTGTATTACATCTACGCCGCGCTCAAACTGGGCGCACCGGATACGCAGGTGAATTTCTGCGTGCCGACAGGAAATTTCGGCGATATTTACGCAGGCCACGTTGCCCGCCAGATGCATTTGCCCATAGGCAAACTCATCATCGCCACCAACCAGAATGATATTTTAAAACGCACCCTCGATACCGGTGTGTATAGCATGGGCGGCGTATCACCAACACTAAGCCCCAGCATGGACATCCAGATATCGAGCAATTTCGAGCGGCTGCTGTTCGACCTGCATCGCGGTGATGCCACACTGATCGCGCAGAAAATGGCGCGCTTCCGTAAGGAAAAGCAATTGGAGCTTACCGAAGAAGCACACGCATGGTTCCAGGCACAGTTCTCAGCCGGTTCGGCCGATGACAACACCACACTGGCCGCCATCGAGCAGGTGTACGGACATACCGGCGTGCTGCTAGATCCGCATACTGCCGTTGGTTATGCAGTGGCTGCACAAGCACCAACCGAAGGCCCCAAAGTGGTACTGGCCACAGCCCATCCGGCAAAATTCCCGGATGCGGTGCAACAGGCCGCCGGCATCCACCCTGAATTGCCCGGGCACATGCACGATCTGTTCGAGCGAGAAGAGCGCTATGATGTGCAGCTAAATGACGCGCAAAAAGTAAAACAATTCATAGATTCGCATACGGCATGACCTACCACCTGACAACCCTGCCCTGCGGATTACGTGTAGCCACCGAAACCTTGCCCGGCGCCGAAAGCGTTGCCGTGGTGGTGCATGTGGATGTCGGCACCCGCCATGAGAACCCCGCGACCAACGGCATCTCGCACCTGCTGGAGCATATGGCGTTCAAAGGCACCTCCACCCGCAGCGCCCGGCAGATAGCCGAAAGCTTTGACAATGTCGGCGGCCAGGTCAACGCGTACACCTCGATGGAGCATACGGTATATTATGCACGGGTGCTGAAGGAACACACGGAACTGGCTACCGATATATTGTGCGACATCCTCCAGCACTCATCTTTTGAAGACTCTGAACTGACTCGTGAAAAGGATGTCATCCTGCAGGAGATCGCCATGAACCGCGACTCGCCGGATGACATGATCGTCGATTATTTCGACGCCACCGCTTTCCCCGGCCAGCCGCTGGGCTATTCGATACTGGGCAATGAACAGAACGTATCCGCCTTCACACGGACGGATGTGAAGCAATTCATGACGACGCATTACTCGCCCGGCAATATGGCCATCAGCGCCGCCGGGCAAATAGAGCATGATAGATTTGTAAGACTGGTGGAAAAGTATTTCAGCATGGAACACAAGCCACCGCCTGCCCCGTGCGTCAGCGCGCATTACCAGGGCGGCGATACACGGATGCAAAAAGAGCTCGAGCAGCTGCATCTTATCATGGGCCTGCCCGCCGTCACCATCCATGATGACCGTTACTATGCCTTCCAGCTCTATGCCAACATCCTGGGCGGCGGCATGTCGTCACGCCTGTTCCAGGAAGTACGCGAAAAGCGCGGGCTGGCGTACGATGTATACGCCTCATCGGCAGCCTATGCAGATTGCGGGGTTCTTAGCGTATATGCCGGTACTGCACCCGAACGCGCCGGTGAGCTGACCGCTGTGTTATGTGATCAGCTGGTGCACATGGCGCACGAAGTGAACGATAATGAGCTGGCCCGCGCAAAGAACCAGTTGAAATCATCACTGCTGATGACGCGTGAGAACCCGCAGAATGTCGCTATGTGGATCGCCCGCCACCTGATCGTGTTCGGTCATTACCGCACCGCAGACGAGTTGCGGAGGCGTATTGACAACGTGACCACGAAAGATATCGAAGACCTCGGCGCCTTACTGCTTAATGGAAAGTTGACTCTTGCCGCCTACGGCCCGGCAGAACATGTATTGCCGTATGAATCCTTACAGAAGCGCCTAACTGGATAGCAACCTGTCCTTCCGTGGAGCGTTTCAGCAGAAACGTGAGCACGGAATCCGTGGTTCAACCTGTTCAAACGTTTCAGCAAGATGGTCAGCAAACCGTCTGTGTTAATGCCGGTACCACGCTCGCCTGATGGCTTCGCTACGGTATGGTATGTATGGAAGGATGAATGGATACCTGATCGCGCGGTCTGCTGACCGCTTGTCCGGATTGACAGGACGGGTCACGCTTCCTTACAACCGGGAATCTCCAGCTTGTTATCGTAATCCTCGCGTGCGGCAGCCAATGCTGAAAGCGATGCGATAAGGCCGAACGAACGAAAATGGCAATTCTTCACCTGTTCCATGTCCGGCATGAGCTCGTTCTGGTCGCACATGCCGGTAAATTCCATGCCTTTGGCATTCAGGTTGTTGAGAGGATCGCGCGCGCCGTTAACACGAAACATGCCGCCGGTCGGGCATCCCCCCACCAGATAGATCATCGGCTCGGCTGGTTTACCATCCACCCGGTCGATGGTAGGAATACCTTCTTGGATAATGACCTCGTGTACCTGCGTGCCTTCCTTAATGACATGCATCTTGTTGCGCTCTTTCTTGTTCATTTCCAGCACATCGCGCGCACTGTTCACCGTCATCACGCCCATGCCGTAAGTGCCGCTGTCGGCTTTTATATACACATACGGCTCCTGATCGATACCGTAATGCTTGTATTTTTTACGCGCGCAGGCGAGCAGCTCTTCTACGCTCTCGGCAAGACATTCCAGCCCCTCGCGCTGCTTGAAGTCGACCATGCCGCAGGCATGGAACCCCGCCGATATCAGCCACGGATCAATGGAAAACGCGCTGCCGAATGATTCCGCCATTTTACCGTAGGCAGAAAAATGCACGCTCTTGCGGCGGCGGTGCCAGCCCAGTTCCGGCGGCGGAATGACCGGTTGGGCGATATTCTGCAATACCGGCGGCACACCGGCGGTCATGTCGTGGTTCATCAGCACCAGTTCGGGTACGAATCCGCCATCCAGCTGCAAACGTCCACCGCTGCTTTCCATCGCATAAAGCGTAATGCGGTCATCGCCATCGGTATCTAGTTCGAGCGGTTCACCCCATCCAGCAATCAGGCTGCCCAATTGTGCAGTATAACCAGCCTGCATTAATATTTCCTGCAGCATCTGCAGGTTAATGAGGTACGGTATGTTGCGCGTGTGGCTTTCGGCGATAACAGCGATCTTTTTTGTGTTCGGATAATACTTCGACAGGTATTTTTTAAAGTTCTGGATAGCGCGCTGCACCGCCGCCGGCGACAGGTTATTGAACCCAGCCGGAAACAGGTTCACATCCACCGGCACCAGCCGCACACCCGAATGGCGCAGATCGACCGAAGTGGTAACAAACGGCGGGGTCTGTTGGCGCTGGTGATCCAGCCAGCTGTCGATCTCGCCCGCCCGCGTGTCATAGAGATGTTTGAGGTCGTCCAGTTTGGCCATAATGTTCCCTACGTTGTGTGTGAACCGGCAGCAAGCTGCGGATAGCACGGTTGTTCCTGCCAATCGCCCTGCCACGCCATCAGGCAGGCCAGCGCGGAAATAGCCGCTGTGTCGGCGCGCAGGATGCGCGGCCCGAGCGATACCGGTTTTATGAATGGTTGCTTGTGTAGCAGCGTGTGTTCTTCTTCGCTGAAACCGCCTTCCGGCCCGACCAGTAATGCCGGTATGGCTGTGTTATCCGCAGCCAGTATATCTTTGAGCGGGTGGCCATGCCCGCGCTCGTCGGCGAATAACAGTGGGTGGTCATTATCCCATGCCCCCAGCAGCGAACGCAGCTCCTGCAACGGCTGCAATACCGGCAGATCCAGCCTGCCACATTGCTCGGCCGCCTCGATGATGCGTGCCTGCAGGCGTTCTTCGTTGAGGCTGCGCACCACGGTGTATTGCGTAAGCACCGGCATGATACGACGCACACCCAGCTCCACCGCTTTTTCGATGATCACTTCGGTCTTATTTTTGACTGGCGCAAATACCAGGCACATATCCGGTGATGTTGTTTGTGTGCGCAGCTGCTGCAATATATCAAGCCCTGTGTGTTTTTTGTGGATACTGCCGACCGACGCCAGCCATTCGCCCTGCCTGCCATTGAATACCAGCACCTTCTGCCCCTCACTGCAGCGCATGACGTGGCTGATGTAATGCGACTGCGGCGGCGTGAGGGTAACGCCTGCACCGTCTGCCAGTTCGGATTCTACATACAGCCGTATCTTGGGTTTGCTAACCATCGCGTCAATATAACGAGTGTGTCATTCCTGCGGAAGCAGGAATCTCGAGATTCCAGATAAAATCCTTGCGGATTTTTCTGGAATGACGGCACATAATACAGATATGAATTACTCAGCCTATATGCGCCTGGCGCGCCTGCACCAGCCCGCAGGGATACTGCTGCTGTTATGGCCATGCTGGTGGTCACTGGCATTGGCAGCAGGCGGCGTGCCCCCTGTGGATATGATGGCGCTCTTTGCGATCGGCGCGTTCCTGATGCGCCCGGCCGGTTGCATTGTAAATGATATCGCCGACCGCAAGTTCGATGCGCATGTGGAGCGCACCCGCAACCGCCCATTGGCCAGCGGGGAACTATCGCTGAAGCAGGGTATTGGGTTTTTGGTTTTATTACTGATGCTTTCCCTGGCAGTTGCCTTTCAGCTGGGAACAGCGGTGCTGATGTGGGCGGCACTGGCGTTGATACCAGTGGCCATTTACCCGTTCATGAAGCGCATCAGCTGGTGGCCACAACTGTTTTTAGGCCTGACCTTCAACTGGGGGGCTTTAATGGGCTGGGCCGCCATCACCGGCGAGGTAAACCTGCCTGCGTTGCTGCTGTATGCCGGGGGTATTTTCTGGACACTGGGCTATGACACCATCTATGCGCATCAGGATAAAGAGGACGATATTAAAATCGGAGTAAAATCGACTGCCTTATATCTTGGAAAGCGTACCAAACCGGCACTTTTGGGGTTTTACCTGCTGGCTGTGCTGTTTTGGGCGGTAGCTGGCCTGCTGGCTTCGGCCAGTCTGGCCTATTATACCGCCCTGACCCTGGCACTTGCACATTTTACCATGCAAATACATAGGGTTGATCTGGATTTTGCGCCGTCATGCCGCCAGATATTCCTTTCTAATGCGTATCAGCTAGGCGCTGTAATGTTCGTTGGCTGCGTTGCGGCGTAATAATTTGTAACTTTTTTCCTAGTTTTTCAGCGCTTTAATTATCTATGGCTTTAATAAAATTTTACCTTTTTGTGCAAAACTGGGGACTGTAGTTGATTATGCGCCATCCGGATAGGGGGTTGGTGGATACTCTGGCAGGAACCCATGATGTACTATTCGGAGGAATCGCGTCATTCGCGTGTAGATTTTCAAGCTATGCAGCCATCGCCACATCCAAACAACACAGATTCCCCTACCCGGATATGTGAATATTATCCGGATCACTTCATCCATTTACTGGAAGAAGCGATAAGAATCACCACAGCAGAAAACAGTTCCGGCGCCCTGATGCTGGTATCCATCAGTAATCTTGCCATGATCATCGGCGCATACGGGCATGACACGTCCGAATGCGTGATGAAGGACCTGACCGGCATGATAAAAGGCATACTGCGCGAGAATGATCATGTGGTGCGCATACAGCGTGACCAGCTGGCCATCATCCTGATAGATCGCTACCCGGAAGATACCGGCACGCTGGCCCAGCGTGTACACAACATCATCGTCAATTTCGGGCGCGATAATATCGCCACGGCGTCCTTGCATGTGATCGGTGTGATCGGCAGCGTGAATTTCCCGCTCGAGACTGCAAGCGCCTGCGATGCACTGGACAAAGCCTATGCCGCAGTGAACAGCCTGCAGAGCATCCCATGCCGCACATACGAGATGACCAAGGCCGAAGCCGATGTAAGCCGCCAGCAGATGGGGCTAGCCAACTACCTGCTCAAAGCCTACAAGGAAGACCGCCTGCGCCTCGCCTACCAGCCGGTGATCGAAAGTAAAACAGGAAAAACCGCGCATTACGAAGCGCTGCTGCGCCTGATAAGCCATACCGGTAAGATCAGCTCCGCCGGTGCGCTTATCCCGGTGGCCGAAAAAATGGGCCTGATCGATATCATCGACACGATGGTGATGGAAAAGGTGATCCAGGAACTGCGCAATTCGCCGAATGTCACTTTGGCGCTCAACGTATCGAATGAAACCACTGAAAACTCCACGTGGCTTGAAAAAGCCGCCGCGCTGCTGAAGGAAACCCCTGAGATCGCACCGCGCCTGATCGTAGAGTTAACCGAAACCGCCATACACCGTGACCTGCGCCGTACCGCCTATTTCGTGGCCAGCCTGCAGTCCATGGGCTGCCAAGTGGCACTCGATGACTTTGGCTCGGGTTATACGTCGTTCCGCCAGCTTAAAGCGCTTTCGGTGGACATGGTGAAAATCGACGGGATATTCATTAAGGACATCGCCCACTCGGCTGATAACCAGTTCTTCGTGAAAACCCTGCTCGATTTTGCGCAGGGCTTCGG
>JBFWQQ010000038.1:0-17340 GCA_050249355.1 Alphaproteobacteria bacterium
TCTCGTCAAGCACAACAACGTCATGCGCGGCGAAAGAATCGGCGGCCAGCTTATCGCCATAATAGACTGCCCAGCGCTCATTGGCGAGGGCAGGCATAGCCAGCAACGAGGCCAGCAGGAACATGGGTAATCTTTTCATAGTTGCGTTTTAAGCCAGTTAAGGGTGGAGTGCAAGCCATCTGCAAGCGGGGTGCCGGCAGTAAATCCCAAGCCTTGCTTGGTGTAGGCGGGATCGCCGGTGGAATGGCGGATATCGCCGTTGCGGGCAGGGACGTGCCGGATATCGGGTGTGTGACCGGACAATGTGCCCAGTGTAGCGGCCAGGGTTTTTACGCTGATGCTTTTGCCAGTACAGATATTAAATACGTCGTACCGGATATTGCCATTCTGCAGTTGTTGCAGGGATGCCAGCAATGCCTGCACCACGTCTTTGACGTAGATAAAATCGCGCGACTGCTCGCCATCGCCGTATATAGTAACCGGGGTACGGTGCAGCACCGCGTGGGAAAATATTGAGATTACGCCGGAATAGGGAGACGAGGGGTCTTGCCGTGGGCCGTACACATTGAAAAAGCGCAGGCCTATATTGGGGATACCGTGTGCATGGGCGGCAATCTGCCCGTTATGTTCACAGGAAAGCTTATCCACCCCGTAGGAAGATATGGGTGCAGGCGAAGTAATTTCTTTTAAAGGCAGTTGGGCATTGTTGCCATATACCGCTGCAGACGATGCAAATACAACTGGCACCGGCCGTTTGGTTTTGCTGATAGCGGCCATCAGGTTGACGAGTGCGCCGCTATTGACCTCATGTGTACGCAGCCAGTGCGTGCGTGAAAGCTCCACGGAAGCGATGGCCGCCAGATGAAAACAGGCGTCTATTCCCTGCACGACTTCGTCAAACGCTCCTGCGCGTGCCACATCGTCGATGATCACCTCAGCCCCTGCGGGTGCATGTTCTTTTTTGCCTGTGGAAAGGTCATCGACAATCACCAGCTCGTGCGATGCTAATGCCAGCGCCTCGCATAGATGGGAACCGATGAACCCCAGACCGCCCGTGATAAGTATACGCATGATGTACTCAGTAATTGATTGGCCTGATACCCTAGCGGAAATAATTAAAAAAACAGCTAATCTTCTTGATTTTTCCGTGGTTTCCGCCCTTCCCGCAGGATGCGCAGGATGCCGCGTAAGGTACGGATTTCCTGAGAAGAAAACTGGCCGCGTCCCAGCATGTTACGGATATTATTCCACATGATGGGCTTTTTTTCCGCAACCCGGAAAAAATCTGCCTCATCGAGATAAGTTTCTAACTGATTAAAGAGAGCATGATATTCGGACTTATCAGCAACCGTATGATCTGGATTAATTGTTTCCAATTCTGTGGTGTTATTGGGCATCAGGCCCGGGCCAGTTTGGCGGAACCACTCATAGGCCAGCACCAGTACGGCTTGGCCGAGGTTCAGTGAATAATGATCCGGCGTGGTGGGAATGGTCAGGAACGCATCGGCCAGCGCAAAGTCTTCATTTTCCAGCCCGGTACGCTCGGGGCCGAAAAGAATAGCTGATGATTGGATTAATAGATTAATAGATGAATCAGATGTCTTATCATTCATCGATGCATCTATTAATCGACTTACCGCTTCCGCAGGCGTAAGCACTTCCTTGGCGATATCGCGGCTGCGAGCGGTAGTAGCGAAAGCCAGCTGAATGCCAGCCAGTGCGTCGGCGGTGGTTTCAAAAATTGTTGCCTGTTCAACAATATGCTCACCCCCGGCAGCTACGCGCTTTGCTGTCTCATTTGGCCAGCCGTCACGCGGGGCGACCAGCCTGAGGTCGGTCAGGCCGAAATTGCTCATGGCGCGGGCGGCAGCTCCGATATTCTCGCCCATCTGCGGCCGTACCAGCACGATGGCGGGCGGATTACTTTTTTGCATGGAACAGTTTATAGGTCACTGCGTCGTGCAACGCGTTGAATGACGCATCTATCACGTTGCCGGACACGCCGATAGTGCTCCACACATTCCCTTTTGAATCGCGCGATTCGATCATAACGCGGGTGATTGCCGCCGTCGCATCGCTGGGCGTTAAGATACGCACCTTGTAATCGGTGAGGGTTATATCTTTTAATTCCGGATAATGGCTGATAAGCGCCTTGCGCAGCGCGCCATCCAGCGCGTTAATAGGGCCGTTACCTTCGGCCACTGTCATCACCTGTTTGCCGTCGATCTCGAGCTTGATGGTCGCTTCGGACACATTCACCAGCTGCCCCTTCACGTTATAGCGGCGCTCGCTCATGGCGCGAAAACCAATGACATCGAAATAATCCGGCACCGTGCCGAGCAGGCGGCGCGCCATAAGTTCAAAGCTGGCCTCAGCGCCTTCATAGGCATAGCCTTTTTTCTCGCGCTGTTTTACTTCGGCTACCAGCCTGGCGATATGCTCGTCGTCTGCTTTAATCCTGATGCCAAATTGTTTCAGCCGGTCGATGATGTTCGAGCGGCCCGCCTTATCAGAAACTAAAATGGTGCGCTCGTTGCCGACCAGTTCCGGCTTGATATGTTCGTAAGATGTTGAATCCTTACTCATGGCCGATACGTGCAGCCCGCCTTTGTGGGCAAACGCCGCCGAGCCAACATACGGCGCGTGGGTGTTGGGCGCACGGTTCAGCCGGTCATCGAGGAAGTGTGACACATGCGTTAAATATTTCAGATTTTCTTTGTTGCAGCCGGTTTCAAAACCCATTTTCAGCATCAGGTTTGGGATGATGGAAATGAGATTGGCGTTGCCGCAGCGCTCGCCGATGCCATTGATGGTGCCTTGCACCTGCCGCGCGCCAGCGCGTACTGCGGCCAGCGAGTTGGCTACCGCATTGTCGGTGTCGTTATGGCAATGGATGCCAAGGTTTTTGCCGGGAATATGCCTGGTCACTTCGCCGACGATCTTTTCCACCTCGAACGGCAGCGAGCCGCCATTGGTATCGCACAGCACGATCCAGCGTGCGCCCGCCTCATAGGCGGATTTTAAGCATGCGATGGCAAATTCCGGGTCCTGCTTATAGCCATCGAAAAAATGCTCGGCGTCATAGAGTGCCTCGCGCTTCTTTTTCACCACATGCGCGATGGATTCAGCAATCATGCGCAAATTTTCTTTTCCCGAAATGCCGAGTGTTGATTCCACCTGTTTTTTCCAGCTTTTGCCGACCAGGCATACTGATTTTGTTCCGGCATCCAGCACGTCGGCTAGGCCGGGGTCGTTTTCGGCGCTTCTTCCTGCCCGCCGGGTCATGCCGAAGGCGGTGAGTTGGGAATGTTTTAATTTCGGCGGATTTTCAAAGAACGCATCATCGTTCGGGTTGGCGCCCGGCCAGCCGCCCTCTATGTAGTCAATGCCCAGCTTGTCCAGCTCGCGGGCAATGGCCTGCTTGTCGGCAACGGTAAAATCGACGCCACGCGCCTGTGCGCCATCGCGCAGGGTAGAGTCGTATAGATAGATGCGTTCTTTGGTCATGCCCTGCGCCAGTCGGTGGTTCCATCGGGCCTATCTTCGAGTAAAATGCCTTCATTTGCAAGCTGGGTGCGTATCTCATCGGCTTTTGCCCAGTCTTTGGCTTTTTTTGCTGCGATGCGTGCATCGATAAGTGATTGTATTTTATCATCATCCCCGCTGCCTTCACCCTTGAACCATTCTTCGGATGTCATATTGAAGAAACCGAGCAACCGGCCCATTTCATGCAGCTCTAATGAGGATGCAGTGTGCATATAGCTAATGGCCTTGGGCGTGTTGAGGTCGTCACACAGAGCACTTATGTACTGAGAAGCAGGATTAGCTGGTTGGGAAAATTCCTTCTCGATTATACCTCTATACCATTTATCCAATGTCGCCTTGGCGTCATGCAGTAGCTTTTCGTTCCAGTCCAGCGGCTCGTTATATTTGGTCATCAGGAAAGCGAGGCGTATCACTTCGCCGCGTACGCCTCTGTCAAGCAGGTCGCGCACGGTGGTAAAATTGCCAAGGCTTTTGCTCATCTTTTCGCCACCGACGGTAAGGAAGCCGTTATGCACCCAGTAATTTGCGAACTTCGAGCCGGGCAGGGCGCAACGGCTTTGCGCAATTTCATTTTCATGATGCGGGAACATCAGGTCGGCGCCGCCGCCGTGAATATCAAAATTCTCACCCAAATACGTGTTGCTCATGGCCGAACATTCAATATGCCAGCCGGGGCGGCCTTTGCCCCATGGTGAATCGAAGACCGATGAGGCGTCATCACCTTCGTTCGCTGGTTTCCATAAAACAAAGTCGCCGGGGTGTTTTTTATAGCTTTCCACCTCAATGCGGCTACCCGCCACCAGCTCATCCAGCTTGCGGCCTGAGAGCTCACCGTAACTATCGTAACTATCCACAGCAAACAGCACATGTCCCTGCGATACGTATGCATTGCTCTTTGCGATAAGTTTTTCGATCAGATCCACCATGTGCGGTATATGATGCGTTGCATGAGGTTCGCCCATATAACCGCTGTTATTGCTTGGTTTTTTGCCGCTCAGGGCTTTGCTGGCGGGCAGCACGCCAAGGGCTGCAATATCATCATGGAACCAGCCTTCAACACGTCCGGTTAACGCCGAAATCGGCTCGCCGTTTTCCTTGGCGGCGGCATTAATTTTGTCATCGACATCGGTGATGTTGCGCACATAGGTAACATGCTCTTTGCCATAAAGCCGGATAAGCAGCCGGTATAGCACATCATACACCACCACCGAGCGCGCATTGCCCAGATGCGGGCGGTCATACACCGTCGGCCCGCACACATACATGCGCACGTTGTTCTCGTCGATGGGCGCAAAGGCCTCTTTTTTGCGGGTGAGTGTGTTGTGTAAGTGCAGTGTCATAATCCACCCAGTCCCTGATCGGCTGCTGCGCTGCCTTTTTTGTCAGACCAGTTTTCTAGAAACCGGCGATAACGTGCAGCGCTCATACGGTCTTTTGCGGCTTTCAGGGTTTCTTGAAATACGCCGCGCAGTTCTTCATCGCTTCTCGTTCCAACATCGATGGTGGCGGTGGCAGAAAATCCGGTGGCGCCACGTTCCATTTTTGGGAGGTTGACAAGTTCCTCGCTGCTTACCGCCATGCCGCGTTTTTCAATTTCTTCTTTCATCAGGCGGAATACGGCATGGGCGGAATCCGCCGCATTTGCACTGCGCGCATGGATGCGCCTGCCACGGTTGCGGAGTTCGGTGTTGATGGTCACATCGTTTTTAATGGCCAGCTGGGCGATGTCCGCGCCATGCTCACGGGTAATCTCCACCCGCACAACATTCGCAACTAACTCTTCCAGCAAGGCCTGTTTCATATAAAGCTCCTATGCGGCCAGCCGTTTGCGGGTTTTTTCCGCGCCCAGCAATGGCAGCAGCTTTTTCAGCTCAGGCCCGTGCTCCAGCCCGGTGAGCGCCTTGCGAAGCGGCATGAAGAGAGTTTTCCCCTTGCGGTCGGTAGAGGGTTTGATAGCGGCAATCCATGCATCGTAGGTGCTTTCATCCCACGGTTCCGGCGGCAATAATTCAGCCGCCTGCGCCAAAAATTCCTTGTCTTCTGATCCCTGACCCCTGATCCCTGACCCCTGAACAATATCCCACCACTGCCTTGCTTCGCTAAGGCTAGTCAGGTTGGCACGCACCGCCAGCCAGAAATCTTCATCGGCAAAGCCCAGCTTGTCTTGCACGGCATAGAACGGCAGTTGGTGCAGGATCTTTTCGTTCAGCTTTTCCAGTTCAGCAACATCATAATTGGCGGGCGCGCGGCCAAATTTTGCAAAATCAAAACCTTCTATCAGTGGCTGCATGTCGGCAAATGGTTCCACCGGGTCGGACGTGCCAATGCGCGCCAGCAGGGAATTAATCGCCATCGGCAGTATACCTGCTTCGCGCAGGCCACGTATATCGTTGCCGCCGGTGCGTTTGGAAAGTTCACCTTCTTTAGTTTTGAGCAGCGCCATGTGGGCAAATTCTGGCCGCTTGAAGCCCAGCGCATCGAATATCTGCATTTGCACGGCGGTATTTGTCACATGGTCTTCGCCGCGCACCACGTGCGTTATGTGCATGTCGCCGTCATCCACCACCGAGGCCAGCGTGTAAAGCGGCACACCGTCTTCGCGGATGAGCACCGGGTCAGAAATATGCACCGGGTTAAAATGGCTTATGCCGCGTATCAGATCATTCCACTCAATTTCACCTTCTTTAAGCAAAAAGCGCCAGTGTGGCTTTCGGCCTTCATTCGCATAGGAGGTTTTTTGTTCTTCGGTCAGCTGCAGGGCGGCACGGTTATAAATGGGCGGCAGGCCGCGCGAAGCCAGCTGCTTGCGCTGGATATCCAGCTCCTGCGGGGTTTCATAGCAGGCATACAGACGGCCATCATGGCGCAGTTTTTCCGCCGCTACCGCATAGCGCCCCAGCCTGTCCTGCTGTTTGAACAGCTCATCCCAGGCAAGGCCAAGCCACTCAATATCTTCCATGATGGCGGCTTCATATTCAGCCATGGAACGCTCCGAGTCGGTATCATCCATGCGTAGCAGGAACTGCCCGCCATGCTTTTTGCAGAACAGCCAGTTCACCAGCGCGGTGCGCATATTACCCGGATGCAGGTATCCGGTCGGCGAGGGGGCAAAACGGAGCTTGATGCTCATTAGTCCAGCGCCGCCTGCGCCGCTGCCAGCCGTGCCACCGGCACGCGGTACGGTGAGCAGGATACGTAATCGAGGCCCACCTTCTGGCAGAAGCGGATGGAGGCTGGGTCGCCGCCATGTTCACCACAAATACCCAGCTTCATACCGGGGCGGGTTTTGCGGCCACGCTCTGCTGCGATTTCGATCAGCTCACCGACGCCGCTGACATCCAGCGACACGAACGGGTCGACCTCAAGGATGCCCTTGTTCTTGTATATCTCAATGAACGCCGCCGAGTCATCGCGGGAAATGCCCAGCGTGGTTTGCGTTAAGTCATTGGTGCCGAAGCTGAAGAACTCGGCGTGCTCTGCGATGACACCCGCGCGCAGTGCGGCACGCGGCAGCTCGATCATGGTGCCTACCATATACTCTACCTTCACGCCTGTTTTCTTTTGCACGGCGGCAGCTACATCATCCACCACTTTTTTCAGCATGGCGAGTTCCTTCTGGTTCATCACCAGCGGGATCATAATCTCCGGGGTCACATTGTCATTCACGGCAGCAGCGGCTTCAAAGATTGCTGTGGCCTGCATTTCATAGATTTCCGGGTAGGTGATGCCAAGGCGGCAGCCACGGTGGCCCAGCATCGGGTTTTGTTCTTTGAGCTCATGCGCACGGCTTCTTACTAGATCGACGCTTACGTTCGCCGCTTTTGCCACCTGCCGGATGTCTTCTTCGGTGTGCGGCAGGAACTCGTGCAGCGGCGGGTCGAGCAGGCGGATGGTCACCGGCAGGCCCTTCATGATCTTAAATAGCGCGGTAAAGTCGCCTGTTTGCATCGGCAATATCTTGGCCAGCGCGGCTTTTCGGCCCGCTGTGTCTTTGGCCACGATCATCTCGCGCACGGCGGTGATACGCTCGGCATCGAAGAACATATGTTCGGTGCGGGCGAGGCCGATGCCTTCGGCGCCGAATTTGCGCGCCACTTCAGCATCGGCCGGAGTTTCGGCATTGGTGCGTACGCGCAGTTTACGCACGCTGTCTGCCCAGCCCATCAGGGTTTCAAAGTCACCGGAAAGCTGCGGCTGCACCGTGGGCACTTCGCCGAGTATCACTTCGCCGGTGGAGCCGTTGATGGTGATGATGTCGCCTTCTTTTACTGTGTGGCCCATGACCTGCATGGTTTTGGTCTTGTAATCGATGCGGATGTCGCCCGCGCCGGATACGCAGGGCTTGCCCATGCCGCGCGCTACAACGGCGGCGTGGCTGGTCATGCCGCCACGGGCGGTGAGGATGCCTTGCGCAGCGTGCATGCCATGAATATCTTCCGGGCTGGTCTCGATGCGTACCAGCACCACTTTTTGCTTATGCTCCAGCGCCATCGCCTCGGCGTCCTCGGCGGTGAACATCACCTTGCCGGATGCGGCGCCGGGAGAGGCGGGCAGGCCTTTTGCCACCACGGTTTTTTTAGCATTCGGGTCCAGCGTCGGGTGCAACAGCTGGTCGAGCGCCAGCGGGTCGATGCGTTTTAGCGCATCTTCTTTGCTGATAAGTTTTTCTTCTACCATATCGACGGCGATCTTGATAGAGGCGGCGGCTGTGCGCTTGCCATTACGAGTTTGCAGCATCCACAGCTTGTCGTTCTGGATGGTGAACTCTATGTCCTGCATGTCGCGGTAATGGCCTTCCAGCGTATCGAACACATCGGTCAGTTGTTTATATACCGTGGGCATCACGCCTGCCAGTTCATCCATAGGCTGCGGCGTGCGGATACCGGCTACCACATCTTCTCCCTGCGCGTTGACCAGGAACTCACCGTAATATTTGCGCTCGCCGGTCGATGGGTTGCGGGTGAAGGCGACGCCGGTGGCGCAATCATCGCCCATATTGCCGAACACCATGGCCTGCACGGTAACGGCGGTGCCCCAGCTTTCGGGTATGTCGTGGAGTTTGCGGTAGGTGATGGCGCGGGCGCTCATCCAGCTGCCAAACACAGCTTTGATCGCGCCCCATAGCTGCTCGTGCACATCTTCGGGAAAGGGGCGGCCCAGCTCTTCAGCCACTTTGGCCTTATATTCGGTCACCAGCTCTTTCAGGTCATCGGCGGTCAGCTCGGTATCGAGTGTTACCGTGCGCTCCATTTTTTTATTATCGATCATTTCCTCGAAATAATAATGGTCGATCTCGAGCACCACATCCGAATACATCTGGATGAAGCGGCGGTAGGAGTCGTAGGCAAAGCGTTCATTGCCGGTTTTGGCGGCCAGCGCTTTTACCGTGGTGTCATTCAGGCCAAGATTGAGCACGGTGTCCATCATGCCGGGCATGGAAGCGCGCGCACCTGAGCGCACCGAAACCAGCAGCGGGTTTTTGCTGTCGCCAAACTTCGCGCCGACGGTGCTTTCAACCTGCTGCAGGGCGGATGCAACCTGCGCTTCCAGATTGGCGGGCAACTTCTGGTTACCCGCGTAATAGCCCACGCACACCTCGGTGGTGATGGTAAAGCCCGGGGGAACGGGAAGGCCCAGCGAACACATTTCAGCCAAATTGGCGCCTTTGCCGCCCAGCAGGTTACGCATGGAGCCATCGCCATCGGCGCTGCCACCGGTGAAGCTATAAACGTGTTTTTCAGTCATATCCGTTTTTGCCTGTGCGTTTGCTTGTATCATTATATTCTCCTTGCTGTCACCCCGGCGCAGGCCGGGGTCTACGCCCTACATGGATACCGGCCTTCGCCGGTATGACAAGTAATTATGCCGCCTTCTTTTGTTCCTTCGTATCACCTTCGATTTTGCTGAAGTCTGCTATTTCATTAAAAAACTGCCTTATCATTGAAAGCATTGTTAAACGAGCTTTACGTATATCTGGATTATCATCATTTATTCTCACATTCTCAAAGAATCTATAAACAGGCTGTTTTAGTTGAGCGGTGTAAATAAGTGCCTCTTGGTATTGTTCATTTTTAATACAATCCTGAACTTTCGGATACAGTTCAGATAGCGGATTTCCTAGCTCCTTTTCCTCTTCTGAGATATGAAAAACAACATCTTTACCTCTTGCCACAAATTGCGGAAACCCAACTTTATAAGAGGTATTATCTTTCTTTTCTTCTATCGCAAGAATATTTACGGCGCGCTTATAACCCGCTAGTAAGTTCTTACCGTCATCGGTATCCAGGAAGGCCTGCACGGCTTTTGCGCGCTTTACAATACGCACTAAATCATCATCGCCATCGGCCACCACGGCTTTTATCACATCATGGCGGATGCCCTGGTCTTTGAGCTGCACAATCAGCCGGTCATGGAAGAAAGCAAGCAGCTCTGTACCAATACGCTCAACAGAACCTTCGGGGATTTCCTCGCAGGCTGTTTCGTTTACGCATAGATATTTACCTACCTTGCCGGGGGCTGCCTCGTGCAGTCGCGCCTGTGTTTTTTTGGCCAGCGTGTCATGCGCTTTATGGATAGCGATTTCCTTTAAGGGGGCGTTATCGAACACTACCGAAAGCGGCAGACGAAGATCATTCTCTAGAATAATGCGAATCACGCCGAGTGCGGCGCGGCGCAGAGCGAACGGGTCTTTGCTGCCGGTGGGTTTTTCGCCGATGGCGAACATGGAAACCAACGTATCGAGCTTGTCGGCCAGCGCCACGCAGATGGAAATGGGAGCATTAGGCACACGTGAAGTTGGGCCAAGAGGCAAGTAATGTTCATGAATAGCTTCAGAAACCCAATACTCTTTATCCTGTTCAAGTGCGTAGTAGCAGCCCATCACCCCTTGCAGTTCCGGAAATTCCCCTACCATGCCAGACACCAGATCGGCCTTACAAAGTTGGGCTGCTTCAACAACCTGTTCTTGATTCCAGCTAATCCACTCAGGCGGAACTGCCCCTATATCTGAAACATCTTTTGACGCTTTGACATGGGGCATAATTTCATTTGCCAGTTTTTCGATGCGTGCTACCTTATCGGCGACACTGCCCAGCTTGGCGTGATAGGTGACGGCTTTCAGGCCCTCTGCCATATCTTCGAGTTTTTTCTTGCGGTCGGTATCCCAAAAGAACCTTCCGTCGGCCAGCCGTGCGCGTAGCACGCGCTCATTACCGGCGATGATGGCTTTATCGGCATCTTTCATATTGGCGGTGATGATGAATTTGTCAGCCAGCTTGCCGTTGGCATCCTTGGTGGCGAAGTATTTCTGGTGGTTGCGCATTTCAGATACCAGCACTTCTTCGGGCAGGTCCATGTAGCTGCTATCGATAGTGCCGGTCAGCAGAACGGGCCATTCCACCAGGCCGGTTACTTCTTCCAGCAGGCCTTTATCTTCCCACAGTTCTACTTTTTGTGCCCATGCGCACTCTTGTGCTCTGTGAAAAATGACATCCATACGTTGTTCACGATTAGGCATAACATAAGAACTTTGAAGCGCCTTTTCGTATTCCGCCGGGTCATTGATGGTAATGGCAGCTGGGCTTAAAAAGCGATGGCCATAGGTGGTGTTGCCCGCTTTCACGCCAGCAAATTCTACGTCCACAATATCGCCATCAAAAATGCACAAAATGGAATGAAGCGGGCGTACCCACGACGTTTCGCCATTCCCCCAGCGCATGGATTTCGGCCATGGAAAAGAACCCAGAATCTCTTCAATAGCTTCCTTGAGTACGTCAGCAGTGGAGCGGCCCTTTTGGTGAATGTTGGCAAAATATACGCCGTCGCGCTCTTCCAGTTGTTCCTTGCTCAAACCGGTTTTTTTAAGGAATCCTGCCAGCGCTTGTTCCGGCGCGCCCACCTTCGGGCCTTTGACTTCTTGTGAAATATCGTCTTGGGCAGCGGGAATATTGATGCCGAACACAGCAATTCTTCTAGGGGTGCTGTATCCCTTAAAATCAAACTTCGGCACTTCATATCCGAGTTTGGCAAGCTTTAGCTCCAGCGCTTCAGCCAAATGCTGCTCAGCATCCGCCTGCATGCGGGCGGGGATCTCTTCAGAAAAAAGTTCAAGCAGCAGGCTAGGCATATGTTACCTCGTCATTCCTGCGAAAGCAGGAATCTCGTGACAGCTTGCTCCAGATCCCAGCTTTCGCTGGGATGACTTATGAAAAAGGTCAGGCATCAGGCGGTTTTCTCCCGCGCATCCGGCGCCACATGGGTTTCACGGCGGGCATGCTGTTCTTTTATCACCTCGTTATTCTCATCCAGCACCAGCACGGTGGGCTTGAAGCTTTTGGCTTCTTTTATGTCCATCTCGGCATAGGCGATGATGATGGAAATATCGCCCTTGTTGAATAGGTGCGCCGCTGCGCCATAGATACCGAATATCTTGCTGCCGCGCGGTTCTTTCAGGATATAGGTGGAAATGCGCGCACCGTTATTTACGTTCAGCACGTCGATCTTCTGGCCGGGCAGCAGGCCCGCCGCATCGAGATAGTCCTCGTCAATGCCCATTGAGCCATTGTAATGCAGTTCGCACTTGGTGATGCGGGCGCGGTGTATTTTTGCATATAACATACTAAGGTTCATGACTATACTTTCATTATCCAATCACGGTTTCTGCACGAGATGGTAGAACTAATTCTAAAAACCAAACCAAAATCTTTCCAAGTGTGTGACTCATTAATGCCCACAAAATTAACGCAGTAAGCGTCGCGACCACTATTCCCAGAATGCGCAGTGGTACACTATGAATTTTCTTAAGATACACACCATATTTTTTGACGAGATAGAAAACCGAAATACCGGCTAATATAGCGGGCGTTACAGCAAGTAAGTTTATCATCAAGGATTGCATACAGCCTCCTTCGCCACATATGTTTCGCAGCACATCTTAGCGAGTGCGCGCACGCGGCCAATATAGGCCGCGCGTTCGGTTACCGAGATAACCCCCCGTGCGTCCAGCAGGTTGAAACGATGCGATGCTTTAATGCACTGGTCATACGCTGGCAGCGGCAGATTCTTGGCGATCAGTTGCTCACATTCTTTTTCCGCGTCTTCAAACTGGCGCAGTAATTGTTCGGTGTCGGCATATTCTAAATTGTATGCCGAAAATTCCTGTTCATTACGCAGGAATACATCGCCATATGTTGTGCCAGCGCCGTTAAAATCAAGGTCAAACACGTTTTCTACACCCTGAATATACATGGCAAGGCGCTCCAGCCCGTAGGTGATCTCGCCCGATACCGGCTTGCATTCAATGCCGCCGACCTGTTGGAAATAGGTGAACTGGGTCACTTCCATACCGTCGCACCATACTTCCCAGCCCAAGCCCCATGCGCCAAGCGTGGGCGATTCCCAGTCATCTTCGACAAAACGAATATCATGCTTCATCGGGTCAATACCGATGGTCTTCAGGCTTTCTAAGTACAGCTCCTGAATATTATCGGGCGAGGGCTTTAATATTACTTGGTATTGGTAATAATGCTGCAGGCGATTGGGGTTCTCGCCGTAGCGGCCATCTTTCGGGCGGCGCGATGGTTGCACATACGCAGCTTTCCATTCGTTTGGCCCCAGCGCACGCAAGGTGGTGGCCGGGTGAAAGGTACCTGCACCCACTTCCATGTCATAGGGCTGCAGGATCACACAGCCCTGATTCGCCCAGAACTGGTGCAGGTCTAATATAAGCTGTTGGAACGATAGCGCCATAAGACGCTCTTTTTAGCCGTTTTTGCTGGGTTTTCAACCATTCATTATGCTAAGAAGAGCCTGCAAAGGATTTGCCCTTATGATTCGTCATACCCGCATATGAGCCCGCAAGAAACAAGCGACCTGATACAAAAGGCCGCCGCAGGGGATGCGGAGGCTTTCAGGCGGTTGCTGGAGGCCTATTACATGACGATATACAAGAGTGCTTATAAATGGTGCGGCAGGCGCGAAGATGCCGAGGACATAACGCAGGATGTGTGTGTTAAGCTGCCGAAAAAGCTGGGAAGTTTCAAGGGCGACGCGGCTTTTACCAGCTGGCTGTACCGGCTGACCATTAATGCCGCCAAGGACTATTACCGCACGACCGCCAAGGCGCAAACCTGCGAGCTGCCGTTTGCCGAGGGTTTTGATGCACCTTCTGCCGAGGTGGCTGCCGATGAGGCACTGGCTGCACGACAGGCCATGGCAAAGATACATGCGCTGCCCGAGCCGATACGCGATGCCGTGCTGCTGGTGCATGCCGAGGGAATGAGCCACAAGCAGGCGGCAGATATTCTTGAATGCGCCGAGACCACCATCTCATGGCGTATCCACAAGGCGCGAAAGGTGCTGAAAGGGTTGAGGAAACAATATGGTTGATGATCTGAAAGATACCCTGAAAAGCCTGAATATCCCAGAGCCGTCGGGGGAGGCGAAAAGCAGTGCTATGCAAATGGCCATGCAAGCGTTTGAAAAAGAACAAAAAGAAAAATTCCAAGGAATGCATGCGACCATTCGTCCTATCCATAAGGAAAACAAGACCTCATGGATAAGGAGTTTCAACATGAAAAAAGCGTATGCATTTGCCGGTTCGTTTACAGCGGTTGCTGTGGTTCTGGCTGTCACCACCACCCATTACAGCGATATTTTAAAAGAAGTGAACCCACAGCCGCAGCAGGTGGATATGGTGGCCCCAACCTCAACGCCGGAAGCTAAGAAGGATATTGCAGCGCCTGAAGCACAGCCGGTCGCTGAAGCGGCAAAAGAACAACATGAGGCGGATGCCAGTTATAGTGCTGCACCGCAGGTCGATTATAATGCGCCCGGAATGGCAGCAGGAGCTGTTGCGCCAGTGGCTCCTCCTGCGACAACATCCCAGCTGCGTCGTGATAATGCGCCGCTGATGAAAATGGAAGCGAAGCGCCTCAGGCCGGTGGCAGAAGAAAACACTGCCAGCATGGCCGCACCCGGCATGTCGGCGGATATGATGTATGGCGGAGTTGCTGTGATGCCCCAGCCCATGCCGCCGGAATATCGTGGTGGCGACAGGTTTGAGCATAAGGCAGCAAATGTGGCAAAAAATACCGCAAACGAGCCGGTTTCCACCTTCTCGATCGATGTCGATACGGCCTCCTATGCATTCGTGCGCCGTGTGCTGAATCAGGGCCAGTTGCCGCAGCCCGAAATGGTGCGTACAGAAGAGCTGATCAATTATTTTGATTATAACTACGCTACCCCAGCCGATACGGCGCATCCGTTCGCAGCGAACATCACCGTGGCGAGCAGCCCATGGAACAGCAGCAAGAAGCTGGTGCATATCGGCATCAAGGGCATGGAAAAGCACCATATCAAAAAGCCATCGGCCAATCTGGTGTTCCTGATCGACGTGTCGGGCTCGATGAACTCGCATGATAAGCTGCCGCTGCTTAAATCCAGCCTGCACATGCTGGTGGACCAGCTGGATGAGCAGGATCGCATCGCTATTGTCACCTATGCGGGCTATGCTGGCACGGCGCTCACCCCCACCACCGGTGCGGATAAACAGACCATCCGCAACGTTATAGACCAGTTGGGCGCGGGCGGCAGCACGGCAGGAGCGGCCGGTATCGAGCAGGCCTACACGCTGGCGCAGCAACATTTCAACAAGGATGGCGTGAACCGCGTGATACTTGCCACCGATGGTGATTTCAATGTCGGCATGAGCAACGACGACCAGCTGAAACAATACATCGCGCAAAAACGTGAAAGCGGCATTTCGCTTTCGGTGCTTGGCTTCGGTCAAGGTAATTACAACGATGCGTTGATGCAGGCGCTGGCACAGAACGGCAACGGCAACGCCGCTTATATCGACAGTGTGAACGAAGCGAAAAAAGTGCTGGTAGATGAGATGAGTTCGACACTCTTTACTATCGCCAAGGATGTGAAGATACAGCTGGAGTGGAACCCGGCCAAGGTATCGGAATATCGTCTCGTCGGGTATGAAAGCCGCCTGCTCAACCGCGAGGACTTTAACAACGACAAGGTCGATGCCGGCGAGATAGGCGAGGGGCATGAAGTGACCGCCATCTATGAGATCACGCCCATCGGCGCTCCGGGCACGGTCGACCCGCTGCGGTATGGCGCTCAGGAAAAGTCGGTGGAAATGGTGTTCTCTGATGCACATGAAGGCGAATACGGCTTCCTGAAGATCCGCTATAAACAGCCGCAGGGCAGCGAATCCACGTTGATGACCACGCCGATTAATGCAGCAGCGGAAGTTGCCGACATCCATCAGGCCTCTCCTGAGGCCCGTTTTGCGGTGGCGGTGGCAGGTTTTGGCCAGTTGCTCAAGCATGATGCGGCGGTGACCGGCTACAATTACGACAGCGTGCTACAGTTAGCTGATGGCGCACGCAGCCATGACCCGCATGGCTTGCGCGCCGAGTTCGTTAACCTGGTGCGTACGGCCAAGAATTTAAGTGGCGGCGTGGTGATTCCTGCGCCGATGCCGGAGCACGACCAACCGTATCATGGCCAACCACTGCCAGCACCGGGTGTGATGCGCTAGTAGTGTTGATGCCCATGGGATTTGCTCTTGCAAATCCCATGGGCGGTCAGCTGACCGTCCTTCTTTGTTAGTCGAGCGCAGTAACACAAGTCAGTCCTGAGCGCATTTCATGCAAAAATCAGTAGATTTTCTTGTAAATAATTCGATCTCAAAGGCCCCGTCCGCCGCCATCCGATGTACCAGCAAAGCGGTTCCAGCGTTCCTTGCTGGTGCGTTTGCTGCCGGTTACGCGGTTGCGGATAGTGGAAACCTTCTCGCTCCATAACGGGTCGTCACCGGATTCGGCGGAACGCTTGGGCTTCCGGCTATTGGCTTCGCTTTCCACCCGCTCGGCTTCCTGCTGGCGCAGACGCATCAGGTTGAATATTTCCTGATCCTTGCGGTTTTTAGCCGCCTGTTTCTTTTTCTTTTCCTTCCAGTCAATCATGCTGCCCCGGTTTCTTGGCTGCCGGACCTTGCTTGCGGCGTGCAAGGTTGGCGCGCAAGGCACGCTCCAGCCGCTGTTGTTTTGCCTGCTTATCCTGTTTGGCCGGGGCCTTGGGGGCTTTTGTATCCATGCAGCTAAGCATAGCATGCCGCCGTTGCATGGCGCAACTGCCGTAATAAAGCCATATTCCCCCTTCCGGGATAACGCCTCGTGCCGCACCGTATGCGCATATCACAAGGCGGGGCCATGCGCTGGACAGCGATCATTCACCATTATCTTTTATACGGGCAGGGGCAGAGCATATACGCGCTTGCGGAAGATGCCGGGCTGGTAGAAGCACTGACCGTGCAAGCCATGCATGCCTATACCGGCAGCGCCTATATCCACCACCATGTTCCGCGTGCGGATTTTGTCCCGCTTTATGCCGGAAAGCTGGCAACACGCCAGTATTACCCAGAACATCCGGATCATTTTTCCAGCCTGCAGGATGTGGCAGTGCCGCTGGCATCGCATATCACCGATGCCGTCCTGATCCATATACATAACGCGGTTGCCCTGTCTGGTCAGGACTGGAACGATGCCGAGGCGATACTGCAGGGGTTTGAATCGGGCGGGCTGCTACATACAGGGCAGGATGAAGACCGCCTGCATGAGATGGATATCGCCATGCAGGTGCCGGGTGTGCTGCGCAGTTTTATCCTGCGCGGCGTGTCCAGCCGGCTGGCGCACCCCAGCTTTAAGCGGGAAATGCGGCTGGAAGCACAATACCAGGAGCAGCATTCATGACCATTCAGTATCCGCCACAGGATGTGCT
>JBFWQQ010000039.1:0-17045 GCA_050249355.1 Alphaproteobacteria bacterium
TGTACGGCCTGCAATTCTTCTATTTTAGGGATGATCTTTTGGTTTATCATCTGCTCATCTATAGCGGATTTATAGTGGAACACGATAACCCCCTTACGATCTATAACCAAGGTTTCCGGTACGCCGCTCAATCCCAGCGCAAGGGTGGTTGCGCCTTTTTCATCCAGCCCAATGTAATGGTAGGGATTACCGCGATCAATCAGCCACTGGCGCACGTTTTCCGGAGTGTCGCGCCATGCAATGCCGATTATTTTTACTTTGCCGCTTTGCGCCAACTTTAAAAGCAGGGGGTGTTCGATAGCACAAGGCTCGCACCAGCTGGCAAATACATTGACCAGCACCACCTCGTTCTGCCATGCCTTGGGTGTCAGAGGGTCACCCATCAGTGACGGTATAGTAAAATCCATCGGGGTATAACCCACCATACGCGATTCCGGGACATAATCATCATCGCGGTTGAATACACCCGTAGCCAGAAGCAACACCACAACCAGCAGTAAAAGCAGCGGCAGCAGGCGCATATATTTCTGACGCGATTCAGGATCTGGCTTTAAAATACGCACGCGCAGTTTCCATGGTTATATTCAGCCGTACCAACGCATCCGTGTCATCGGCGATGCGACGGGCGCGCCTGTGATACACCGCCTCCAGGTCATCCAGTGTGGCAGTGGGGCCCAGCCCCATTTCTTCCATCCATTTCTCTACGGAAGCGGAAGCAGATGGCTTGCCGGTGCTGCTTTGTTCCTGCTGGGCACGCACGACAAAACCGCCCAAGAGAACCGGCAACGGGGCAATGCCCCAGCGTTCCATGCTGCGCCATTGGCGCAATGCAAGATGCAGCGCATAAATGTTATGGGCAAGCAGTAGCCACTGATCGCATGCAACCACGTAACGGCTGTCCATGTAGTGCAGCTCCATCACGGCACCGGGCCGGCTGCCAAGTTTGCGTGTCATGCGCTCGTTTAGTGGCTGGTCGATATCGGTAGATAAGACCGCATCGCAACCCAGCCCGTCGAGTTCCTGTTGCAGGAAGCGGATGCTTTCTTCCATCTCCATGGGGGGAGCGAAATTACGATCGTTCTTGCGGTAAGCCAACGGTGTGACCGGTATCCACTGGGGCCAGTTCAGCGGCGCACTAAATTCCAGCTTTGCCAATGTATTTCTCTTTTCTGGTTTGTAACGCCGCCAGTATACCGCCCAATGCCATGAAGGCAAACCCTATCCATATCAGGCTGACCAGCGGCACCACATATACGCGTGTGGCCAGTCGTTTCTGGTCGCCGGAAAATTCCCCTACCACCACATATACATCGGCAAGCAGGCCGGAAAAAATCGCCGCTTCGCTGGTCGTGGTATTACGTATGTCATAGCGCCTGTACTCAGGATATAGCTGTGCCAGTTCACCGCTGCCATCGCGGACCGTTACCTGTGCACGTATTGCCTTGTGGTTTCGCCGTTGCAGCGGTTCGATATTATCCAGGGTAATGGTATAGTCTGCAATGGTGATAGTCTCCTGTGGCAGCAGCCACTGCTCGGCATGGATTTTCCCGGTTCCTTCCATGGTGATGCCTGCAACCAGCAGGGCTGCACCCATGTGCGCAATACCCACCGGAACAACCGAGAAAGAACGCACACGACACCACAAGGTGATACTTGCCACTCCCAGCCATACTGCTATAGCAACGCCAACCAGCGTGGCCGCCACTGCGGTATGCCGCCATGCCAGCACCAGCAGGCAGGCAGCCAGCACTGCAACCAGCGCAGGCCACACAGGCCGCAGCCACGCCATACCAGTATGCTGATCCCACCCCGCAAAGGGTGCAATTGCAGCTAGACATAATGGCAGCGCCATCAGGGGCAGGAAAGTAAGGTTGAAATAGGGGGCGCCAACCGTCACCGGCTGCCCGTTGAACCAGTCCACCGCCAACGGATATAATGTACCGAACAGCACCGTGGCACAGGCAACCATTAGAAACGTGTTATTGAGCACAATCAGCCCGCCACGTGATGACGGTGTCAAACGGCGCGAGGATTGTATGTCACCGGCACGCCATGCGTACAACGCCAGCGCGATGCCTATGCTAAGAACGATAAAGGCCAGTATGTACATGCCGCGCGCCGGATCGCTGGCGAAACTATGCACCGAGGTAAGCGCGCCGGAGCGCACAAGGAATGTACCGATCAGGCTCAATGCAAACGTGACGATGGCCAGCAACACCACCCAGCCTGCCAATGCATCGCGCTTTTTCATGACAATATTGGAATGCAGCAGTGCCAGCCCGGCCAGCCATGGCAACAGCGAAGCGTTCTCAACCGGATCCCAGAACCACCAGCCACCCCAGCCCAACTCACGGTATGCCCACCAGCTGCCAAGCGCGATACCCGCCGTCAACCCCGACCATGCCAGCAATATCCAGGGATGTACAAGCTGCGCCCATTCCCTGCCTGCCTTACGGCTGAAAAGCGCCGCCACGGCCAACGAGAACACCAGTGAAAATCCTACATAGCCCAGATAGAGCAGGGGAGGATGGATGGCCAGACCCACATCCTGCAATAGCGGATTGAGTGCATTCCCATCGGCAGGCGGTGGAAATACGCGCGCAAACGGATTGGAGGTAAACAGTACAAATCCACAGGTGCCAGCCACCAGGCCGGATTGCACGGCAAGCGCCGGTATTACCCATTGCGCATACGATGTAATCTTAAAACTCAGGCCCACCGAAAATGATGTCATCACTAAAAGCCATAGCAGCATGGAGCCTTCGTGATTGCCCCAGGTGCCGACCAGCTTGTAAAGCAGGGGCAGAACGCGGTTGGAATGCTCAGCAACATTCACCACACTGAAATCTGATTCCAGTCGCAGGATCATAAGGCTGGCAAAGGCCAGCGAAACCATAAGCGCCTGTAGCAATACACACGCAGGAAGGCATGTTGCCACAACCACTTGCCACCGCCCACCCAGAAAAAAGCTGAAGCCCATGGCAGAAGCCAGCAACACGATCACCAACGCCACAACACCGAATTCTGCGATCATGGCTATTTGCCGTCTTGCCAGCGACCAGACTTCTTGAGGCTGTCCACCACTTCTTTTGGCATATAATTCTCATCGTGTTTGGTCAGCACACGCGTTGCGCTGAATGCATCGCCTTTGCGCACATAGCCTTCTATCACCACTCCCTGACCCTCACGGAACAGTGCAGGCAGCATGCCATCGTAGCGCACCCCGATATCGCTCCGGCCATCGGTTACAACAAACTCCACCCCGCCATTATCTTTCTGTATGAGGCTACCTTGCTTTACCAATCCGCCAATACGTACTGGTCTGGAAACAGCGATTTGCGCCGTATCCAATTCGGTTGGAGTATAAAAAAATATCAGGTTATTCCGGAAAGCCTGTGCGATCACCAAAGACCCCGCAACCAACAGTACCATCGCAACACATAAGAATAGAAGGCGCTGGTGCTTAGGTTTCATGATCCTGCGGGTCGTGACGTGCCAGATCGCGCGTGGAGCGGCGCAACGGCGTGATCGTGTAATACACCATCGCGAATAATACGAATGCGGTAAAAAGGTAAGCAGGCCACACGTATATGGCAAATCCACCCATCTGCAGGAATTCATTTAATGCACTCATGGCACGTTCCCTTACATAGCTTGAAGCAATGGTATAAAGGATAATCCTGTGGAAGGTCAATATTAAATTATTCAAATTCAGTGTTTTACTAGCTCTTTACACTTGCTTTACCAGCCAGTGGCATTATAATTGGCCTGTATTGCAATAATTTAGTGGAAAATCGTGCCTCCTGAACTTTCCCCCGAAGAATATCTAGAGACCAGTGAATCGGTGCGCACCGGAGAATATTTCCGTGAGGCAGGTAATATATATGATAACATTGCGCATGACCCCATGTCAGAGCGTTATTTTTATGTGCTGATCACCGTACTGGCAAGCATCATCCTTATCATTGCGCTTATGGCGATGCAGAACCTGTACCCGCTGACGCGCTCCATTCCCTTTATCGTCAGCTCGGATAACATGACAGAGGATATGCCGCAAATCCGCTCCCTGCTGGTACAGCCGGGACAGGATCCCAGTATGGCGCTGCTGGAATTCATGATCGGCAACTATGTCAAGAACCGCGAAGAATACGACATCGAGAAATTCGACCGTAACATGAACGGCATCAAAACCCAGAGCACGCAGGAAGTTTTTGATGAATATCAGAATTATGTCGACCCGCGTAACCCGGAAAGCCCAATTACTCGCTACCAGCGCCATTCGATCAAGAAAGTGCAGATACTCAGCACGAATTATTATGAGGCAGATGATGAAAAAACCATGGAAGTGCTGTATGAAGCTGAGGTAGAAAGTAAGAATTCTCTGAAAAAATCACGCTGGCAGGCAAAAATTTCTTTTATATACTCCGGCATTGAGCTAGATGAAAGTAAGGGTGAAATCAGCCCGCTTACTTTTATCGTAACACGATACGAGACCAAACGACTGCAGGATATTCAATGAGACACTTCTATAGCATTGCTACGATAGTTCTGGGATTTTTCCTTACCGCTGGCAATGCAATGGCCACGAAAGAGCCGCGCTCCATCAAGGTCGATCATCGTGTACGTACCATCATGTACCAGCCGGATCAGGTGTACAAATTCACCGGCCATTACCGATACCAGTCATCGATCGAGTTCGGGCCCGGCGAGCAGATCGCCACCATCTCTATGGGGGATTCCACAGGCTGGATGCTGAACCCGTCTGGCAACCGCCTGTTTTTGAAGCCGGTCGAACAGGATGCCACCACCAACATGACCCTGATCACCGACCAGCGTATCTACCTGTTTGAACTCCATGCCAAGGAAACCGATGATATTGATGATGACAACATGATATTTATCATGCGGTTTGTCTATCCTGATACGGTTGAATCCTCTGTCACCAATTACCTTGATTCGGTTCCTGTTCCCGATCTCGAAAAGGAACCTGAAAAATATAACTTCAACTACACGATCGCCGGAACAGATGAGATCGCACCAATCCGCATATTTGACGATGGCGAATTCACATATTTCGAGTTTCGCGACAAGAACGCTGAAGTACCTGCATTCTACTGGGTGGACAACCAAGGTAATGAAAATGTGATCAACTACCGTACACGCGATGACTATATCGTGGTGGAACGTGTTTCCAACCGGTTCACATTGCGCCATGGCGGAGATATTGTATGCGTATTCAACGAGGCAAGAATCGCCGGACTGCAACAATAACCATCAGCCTTGCGTGTGGTAATTGCAATCCATGAGCAATAATTACAAAGTCGGTATTCTTGGTGCAGGAGCGTGGGGCACAGCCCTTAGCATTGTGGCCAACCGCGCTGGCAGTACCGTGACCATCGGCACCCGCAACACCAATGTCATCCGCTCCATCCTTGAACGCCGCAGCAATGAAGTCTACCTGCCGTCGGTGTTTATCGATCCGAACATCTCCGTCACCGAACACTATAACGAGATATGCAAATGCGACCTGATCATTATCGCGGTGCCGTCGAACGTACTGCGATCCGGTTGTATCCTACTGTCGGACACGCTGGATATCAATATTCCCATCATAGTGGCCAGCAAAGGCATCGAACGGGGCAGCCTGTTGTTGATGAGCGAAGTGGTGCAGGCTATCCTGCCGAAGAACCCGGTAGGCGTTATATCCGGCCCCAATTTTGCCGACGAGGCGGCGCGCGGCCTGCCAACAGCTACTACCATTGCCAGTAAAGATCCGACGGTGCTGGATATGCTCACCTATGCCATTGGTGGCCGCCTGTTCCGCCCGTACGCGACCGACGACATCATCGGTGCCCAGATCGGCGGCGCCATCAAAAATATCATTGCGGTAGCTTGCGGAATCACAGTGGGACGCAATCTGGGTGAAAATGCCCGTGCCGCACTGGTTACGCGTGGCTTTGCCGAAATGGCACGGCTTGCACTGGCCAAGGGGGCGCGCTATGAAACGCTGATGGGCCTGTCCGGCCTTGGTGACCTGCTGCTGACCTGCGGAAGCACCAAATCGCGCAATATGTCGTTCGGAGTTTCCATTGGCAAGGGCGAGAGTAAGAATGATATCCTACAGCACCGGGGCCGCAGCGCCACCGAAGGTGTGGTGGCCGCCGAATCGATCCGCAAGGTAGCCAAGAAACACGACATTGCCATGCCGATATGCGATGCGGTGTATCGCATCCTGTATGAGAATGTTCCGGTTGATAGTGCGATCAATGACCTGCTGGAACGCCCGTTCGTGACCGAAGCCGCTTTATAGCAGTTCCTGGTAAACCGCCAGCGTCTTACCGCACATCACATCAATAGAAAAATTATGCGCGTTCTGAATGGCAGGCCCCGCCATATATTCGGTCTGCTCCTGGGTCATGTCCAACGCCAGCTGGATCGTGTGCGCCAGTTCCCCAATGTCGCCCGGTGTCACCAGCCAGCCGGTGCTGTTATTGATGACTGTCTCCTGCGGGCCACCGTGGTTGGTGGCAATCACCGGCTTACCCATAGCCTGAGCTTCCAGCACCACCCGGCCAAACGCTTCCGGCTCGATGGAGGTTGCCACTACCAGTTTGGATAGCATGTAGGCTTCGGCAATATAGTTAGTATGCGGTGCGATGCGTACATGGCCTTCCAGACCTAGTTCACTGATCAGTTTTTCCAGTTCATCGCGGTAATTTTCGTGCCCCTTGGCATCGCCCAGAAGCACCGCAAAAAAATTCCTGTGCTTCAGGCTGGCCAGGGCATGGATGAATATATCCTGTCCTTTCCAGCGCGTGATGCGACCGGGAAACAATATCATCGGCAGGGTTTCCGGCAGGTGCCATTCCTTGCTCAGGTTGATCATGGCAGTTGTTGAATGATTACACGGGTTGAACACCTTCAGGTCAACCCCACGGTGGATGACCCGCAGCCTGTTCTGGTCTACCGGGTAATTCTGGACGATGTGTTCGGCAATGAAATCCGACACTGCAATGATACGTTCACCGCGTACCATGATGGAGTTGTATTTCAGCTTCCATTCGTTCTGCAGACCATACACACCATGAAAACTTGTAATAAATTTGCATCCTGTTTCCTGTGCCGCCAGCCATGCCGACCATGCAGGCGCGCGTGAACGCGCATGTACGATACGAATCTTGTTCTTACGTATGATACGCGCCAACCGTTTGCTGTTAAGCCACATAACGAACGGATTCTTGCTTTCCATCGGCAGGGTAATATGCGAAGCACCTGCGCGCGCCAACAAACTGACCATAGGCCCGCCCGCCGAGGCCACATACGCTTTCATCCCGTTTTGGGTGATGGCACGTGCAATTTCCACTGTACCACGCTCCACGCCGCCACTGCGCATTTCGGGCAATACTTGCAGTATAGCTGGCTGACTAAGGTGCCGGAAGTGTGATTGCGTTTCGCTCATGGTTGCAGTATAAAACCCGTTTACTAACAAAGGCTTTAACATGGCACCGCCATCCGTCAAGACCGAATCTGCCATCGCGCCGTCTTTTCTTGAATTACCGGACAGACGCCGTATTGCCTACCATGCCAGCGCAGGGAAGGGGCCGGGGGTGATATTCATGGGCGGCTTCAAGTCCGATATGACCGGCAGCAAAGCGCTGGCGCTTGAGGCGTTCTGCCAACAGCAGGGACGGCATTTCGTGCGTTTTGACTATACCGGCCATGGACGCTCCAGCGGCACGTTCCGTGAAGGAAATATTGGCAGATGGACGCAGGACGCGTTGGATGTGATAGATCGGCTAGGTGCCAGGCAGAATATATTGACAGGCTCTTCCATGGGCGGATGGATCATGCTGCTGGCGGCGCTCGCCCGTCCTGATAAGACCTGCGGCCTGCTGGGAATTGCAGCAGCGCCTGACTTTACCGAGCGGTTGATGTGGCAGCAGATGACACCGCAACAGCAAGATGCGGTAATGAAAGCGGGCGAAATAGCCTATCCAAACTGCTATGGCGATGAGCCATATCCCATTACCCGGCAACTGATAGAAGAGGGGCGCAACCATTTGCTTCTGGATGGCCCATTAAGAATTGATGTGCCGGTACGCCTAATTCATGGCCTGCAGGATAAAGACGTGCCGTGGCAGACCTCCATCACCCTGAGTGAACGGCTGACCAGTGCCCATGTGCGTATTCAACTGCTCAAAGACGCAGGTCACCGCTTGTCAGAACCGCACGAACTGGATATTTTAACTTCAACTTTAACTGAACTACTAAACGAAATTGAGTAACCGAATGGCTAAACCGACCACGAAACCAAACAACCCCAACTTTTCTTCTGGCCCGTGCAGCAAGCACCCCGGCTGGTCTTTTAGTGAACTGAGCAATGCCGTCCTCGGCCGCTCACACCGCTCCAAGCTCGGTAAACAGCGCTTAGAAGAAGTGATTGAGCGCAGTCGTACGATTCTCGGCATGCCCGGTGATTATCTGCTGGGCATCGTTCCGGCATCAGATACCGGGGCTATGGAAATGGCTATGTGGTCTTTGCTTGGCCCGCGCGGGGTGGATGTGCTGGCGTGGGAAGCGTTCAGCAAAGACTGGGCAACCGATTGTAAAAAGCAGCTCAAACTGGCAGATCTGAACGTAACCATAGCCGAATACGGCACGTTGCCAGACCTTTCTAAAGTACAGCCAGACCGAGACGTGGTGTTCCCATGGAACGGCACCACCTCCGGCGTATGCGTACCCAATGGTGACTGGATTTCGGCCAGACGCGAAGGCCTTACTATCTGCGATGCAACCTCGGCAGTATTCGCCATGGAGTTGCCGTGGGACAAGCTGGATGTGGTCACATGGTCGTGGCAAAAGGTGCTGGGCGGCGAGGCAGCACACGGCATGCTGGCGCTGTCGCCACGCGCGATAGCCCGGCTGGAAAGTTATACGCCAAGCTGGCCGATGCCCAAATTGTTCCGCATGACTAAAGAGGGCAAAGTGAATAAAACTATCTTTGAAGCAGCTACTATCAATACCCCGTCCATGCTGGCGGCGGAAGATGTGCTGGGCGCGCTGAAATGGGCCGAATCCATTGGCGGATTAAAAGAGCTGATCGCCCGCTCCAAACGCAACCTTGCCGCCGTAAGCAAATGGGTGGAAGCCTCAAACTGGATTGGCTTTTTGCCCGAAGATAAAGCCACGATCTCCAGCACCTCCATCTGCCTGAAGATCACTGATGGCTGGTATCAAGGCCTAAGCGCCGACGACCAGGCAGCTGCCGCTAAACAAATAGCAAGCCTGCTGGAAAAAGAAGGCGTGGCGTATGATATCGGCTCTTACCGCGATGCACCGGCTGGCTTGCGCATCTGGGGTGGCTCGACCGTGGAAACCTCCGACATTGAGGCCCTGCTACCATGGATCGATTGGGCATGGGGCGAAGTGAAACATTCCATGAGCAAGGCGGCGTAAGAGAACACTATAATTTTTATAACGTTGTGCTACACATCCTTTCAGCAATCAACCTAAGGAAACCCCACCAATCATGCCCAAAGTACTCATCTCCGATAAGCTCAGCCAGCAGGCGATCGATATTTTCAAAAAGAATGGCGTTGACGCCGATGTAAAAACCGGACTGTCGCCAGACGAGTTGAAGAAGATAATCGGTGAGTATGACGGTCTGGCCATTCGCTCGGCCACCAAAGTTACAAAAGATATCCTTGATGCCGCTATCAACTTGAAAGTAGTGGGCCGCGCCGGGATCGGTGTGGACAATGTGGATATTCCAGCCGCCACGGCTCGTGGCGTAGTAGTAATGAATACGCCGTTTGGCAACTCGATTACTACAGCCGAACATAGCGTGGCGCTTATGATGTCGCTGGCGCGGCAGATTCCAGCGGCCAACGCTTCCACCCATGCAGGCAAATGGGAAAAAAGCGGTTTCATGGGCACCGAACTGGCGGGAAAGACGCTGGGCCTTATCGGCTGCGGCAATATCGGCTCTATTGTGGCCGACCGTGCGCAAGGCCTGAAAATGAAGGTGAAAGTGTACGACCCCTATCTTTCGGAAGACAGGGCCAAGGCACTCCACATTGAAAAAGTCGATCTGGATACACTGCTTGAGCATTCGGATGTCATTAGCCTGCATACCCCGCTGACCGACACCACCCGCAATATATTGAACAAGAATACGCTGGCCATGTGCAAAAAAGGCGTGCTGATCGTCAATTGCGCGCGCGGCGGGCTAGTAAACGAGAGCGACCTGAAAGCGGCTCTGGAATCCGGCCACGTTGCTGGTGCGGCGCTGGACGTGTTTGAAGAAGAACCCGCAAAATCCAACCCGCTGTTCGGAATGCCGCAAGTTGTCTGCACGCCGCACTTAGGCGCGTCTACCGTAGAAGCTCAGGAAAATGTTGCTGTGCAGGTGGCCGAGCAAATCGCCGAATATCTCAATACCGGCGCGGTGAGCAACGCGTTGAATATCCCGTCGCTTTCGGCCGAAGAAGCGGCTAAGCTGAAGCCCTACATAGTGCTTTCCGAGCAGCTCGGCAGCCTTGCCGGCCAACTTACCGAAAGCGGCCTGAAACGTATCAGCATCGAGTGCGAAGGCGAGGCGGGCAAGATCAACACCAAGCCTCTGACGGCAGTTATCCTTAAGGGCATCCTAAGCCCAATCGCTGAAGGTGTGAATATGGTCAATGCGCCGATAGTGGCCAAAGAGCGCGATATCGAAGTCAGTACCACCAGCGTCGATAAAAAAGCAGATTACCAGACACTGATACGCATTTGTATCGAAACCGAAAAAGGCGCGCGCAGCGTATCGGGTACGTTGTATGGCAATAGACCGCGAGTGGTCGAGTTGCACGGAGTACGGCTGGAAGCAGGGCTGGGGCCATGTATGCTGTATGTGAATAACGATGATAAGCCGGGCTTTATCGGCGATCTGGGTACGCTGCTGGGTAAGGCGGGAATAAATATTGCCAACTTCCATTTAGGACGCAGCGAGTCAAAAAAAGAGGCTATTGCGCTGATTGAGCTGGACGGCAGTATTACAAAAGATGTGCTTGGCCAGATTGCCAAGCTGCCCAGCGTGCGTCAGGTCAAGTTGTTACAGTTTTAGACTTTACAATGTCATTCCTGCGCAAGCAGGAATCCCGATATTACAGATAAAACCTCACGGTTTTTCTGCAGTGACACGAAGGGGAATGTTTATGAAACTCTACTACTCCATTAACTCGCCCTATGCACGCAAATGCCGGGTGCTGGTTTTGGAAAAAGGATTGCAAGACCGGGTGGAATTTACCGACCGCATGCCGCTGGATGAACCGATCCCGGATGACTTGCTGGCCGCCAACCCGCTGGCGCGTGTACCCGCACTAGAGCTTGATGACGGCAGCGCCATGACCGAAAGTAACGTGATCTGCGCTTATCTGGATAGTTTGGGCGAACCACGCCTGATACCCACGGATGAACGCGCCCGCATTGCTATGTTGCGTTTTGTCGCGCTAACCGATGGTATTCTGGATGCCGCCGTGCACTGCGTGATGGAAGGCCGCCGCCCGGAAGAAAAACGCTGGCCCGCATGGGTTAAGCGCAAGGAAGATTCCATCGTGCGCACACTTGCCGCGCTGGAACAGCAGATCATTCCTGCCCAGCCGGTGACAATGGCAACTATTGCCCTTGGCGTAACACTGGCCTATGTGGAGTTCCGACTCGGCCACCTTGAATGGCGCAAACACCAGCCGTTTCTGGCAGCATGGGCTGACAGTTACAATAACCGGCCGACCATGCTGCAAACCCAACCAAGAAAATAATTATTCATATCCAGTTGGTTAGCGGAGATAGACACAAAAGCTTCACAAAAGTATAATTGATGCGGCTTGCTGTAGCCCTTAAGATGATGGCATGGCTATACATAATGAAGAAAAAAAATCCCGTGGTAGCATACTGGTTGATAGCTGTGTAATTTTTGATCTTGGCGCAGAGATACCGCATACATTTCAGGCCAATGGCTATGACAGCGACCTGCGTTATCTGGAAATCCTGCCAGCATTAGGCAGGCTGGGCTATAAAGTCAAGATCCCGGAAGCCGTAGTATTTGAAACCACCAATCAGGTGCTTGCGGGAAATAAGCTGCGGAGTATCCGCGACTTTTTCACCAGAAGCAAAGAACGTGAAGAACGCTACGGCTATTGGAAAGAAGGAAAAATCAGGTATCAGGCGGCTCTTGCAGAATTCATGCAACTGGTGGCAAAACATGAATTCCCCAATGTTGAAATTACTCCTATCGGTGACTTGCCTGGTGAATCAGCAGATCATGTTCGCGCAGTTAAACAGGTTATGATGCGCCATCGCATGCCTAACCCGCGAGCTCGCCATGAACTCATTACGCTTGCGCAGAATAAGCCGAAAGACCTTGCCGACCGCGTGACCGCACGCCGCGTGAATCAGATGCTGGACGATCCGGATATCGATCATCCGGTGGTATTGCTGACGAACGATACAAGGTTTCTTGAAAGTGAATTTCGTAAGCATATGAACGATAAAAATATGCAGCTGGTGAATATAACCGGCTTGATTGCCGCATTGAACAGAACAAAAATGCTTTCCAAGCTGCTACCTGTTAAGGATGACCTCGATCAAGAGAAAATTTTTGAAGGTTTTAGGGAATATTTTAGTACTTCAACAGATATGAAGTTTAACTCAACACCAAAGCTTGTTGATAGCGACTGCAAGGCTGGTGTTGATGCAGTCATGGAAAATGACTTTGCTTTTATGAACGGCCTTATAGCTATAGCACAAGAGCAATCTGATACAGCTACACCCACAACGGAACAAGTAGCATATGAGGAGATCACGGCAGATAATGACGGGCAGAGTAGTCATGGAAACAATACACGTCGGGGTCACGGGCACTTTGCAACCGTCGCACGCTCCGATTCTCGTCAAAAAAGCAGATAATCTATTGCTCCAGTTGGCGTGCTTCTTCCACCAGCATGATCGGTATACCATCACGGATAGGAAAGGCCAGTTTGGCGGCCTGCGAAACCAGCTCCTGTTTTTTCTGGTCGTAGGTAAGGGCGGTCTTGGTGACCGGGCATACCAGTATCTCTAATAATTTTGGATCGAGTGCGCTCATATCCGTTACAGGCCTCTTGCTTGGGTGGTCGTCCTTAATGCGGCACACGCCGGCGCCAGCTTTGCCAGCATATTATCATTGAATATGGTTTGCGGTATATCAATAGTTATATCGCCTTCTTCACGGTCGATCATGGCTCTTATACCGGCAACATCCTGTACGGCAAATCCCGCTTTGCTAAAAGTTTTTTGTAACATAGCGGTCAGTTCATCATGTATCGTATCATCGAAATCAGGCACGGTGGTAAATGTGTGTCCTATTTTATGAATAAGCTGCTGCTTGTCTCCAGTTGGCACCCATTTATCCTGCGCCTTGGGGTGGGTTAGCACGAACAGCGCCATATTATGGAGGGTATATAAATCACGCTGTTTATGCGCTTCTGCGTAAGGCATGGGAACGTCTCCTTTTTAAGAATATTTTATACAGTTCCCGCTTGCAATGTGCAATAAAATGCCTATTATCCGGCTTCTCTTGCTGTTTTACAATGCTAAGCGGGTGTAACTCAGGGGTAGAGTGCAACCTTGCCAAGGTTGATGTCGAGAGTTCGAATCTCTTCACCCGCTCCATTTCTCTGTTAAGGCGAGACACAAAAAAAGGGCCGCATTTTGCGGCCCTTTTTGCTTGTCCAGAAGAAATTACTGGTTTTCTGTACCGGTAGCCGGAGCGGTTTCTTCGGTAGCAGGCGTGGTGCCTTCTTCCGTTGATTCCATTGCCTCAGACGCAGATTCTTTAACATCTTCAGCAGTTTCTTCCACTGCCTCCACTGCTTCTTCGGTTGCTTCTTCTACGTCCTGACCAAACTGTTCAGCGCTTTCCGACATATCTTCAGCTGCCTGGTTGCCAGCTTCGCTGACGGATTCCATGGCGCTATTGGCGGAATCAGCCATATCATTGGGTTTTTTACCAGAAAACAGCATGGCAACAGCTATTACGGCGATCAGGGTAAGTACGATGTACATAAGGTTTTTATTCATAGTCTAGACTCCGTGGTAATGAGTTAACGTGTAAACATACAACGTGTGGCTTTATAGCTCTTTGGGGGTATATTCCAAGCAATTTTTTTCAATATTACAAAATTTTAACAAAAAACCTTGCCAGAAAGGCGAATTTAAGTATATTAATGCCATAAAGGTGGGCGCTTCGCCCGCCTTTTTGTTTGGAAAAAACTTTGATAGGTCAATAATCAAGTGGATATTACCGAAAAGATCCGCGGCATTGTGGAACCCTCGCTGGAAAGCATGGGCTATGCCATCGTGCTGATCAAGCTGGCCGACGCCAAACACCGCAAGACCCTTACAGTGATGGCAGAACGCAATGACGGGAAGCAGATGAGCTTCGATGACTGCACCGAGATCAGCCATACGATAGGCGCCCTGCTGGAAGTGGAAGACCCAATTTCCGGGGCATACAATCTGGAGGTATGTTCGCCGGGGATTGACAGGCCTCTGACTAAAAAAGAAGACTATGTTCGTTTCAACGGATATGAAGCAAAACTGGAAACACAGCTGCCGATCGATGGCCGCAAACGCTTTCGTGGCATCATTCAGGGCGCGGACAACACACAGGTACGCCTGCATGTGGAAGGCCAGCAGATGAGCATCCCGTTGGGCAATATACGAACCGCAAAACTGGTGATGAATGATGCGCTGGTGGCGGAATTTATGAAAAAAGCTAAACCTGCATAACGCATAAAGGGTAAGTCAATGAGTGCATCGCAAGCAATTTATGGAAGTACTGAACTGTTACAGATAGCGGACGCCGTAGCCCGTGAAAAAGGGTTATCGAAAGATTCAGTGATCGAAGCCATGGAACAGGCCATTCAGGTGGCCGGTCGCCGTAAATATGGCCATGAACACAATATCCGCGCCGAAATCAATAAAAAGACCGGCGAGATCAAGATGTACCGCGTGCGCACCGTAATCGAAAGCCTCGACGAAGTGAACGAGGAAGAAGAAAGCAAACTGGCCTATATTTCGCTTAAAGACGCAAAGAAGGTAGACGATACACTGGAAATAGGCGATGAGATCAAAGACCTGTTGCCGCCGATCGACTTTGGCCGTGTCGCTGCACAGACCGCAAAACAGGTGGTGCTGCAGAAAGTACGCGATGCCGAACGCGAAAAACAATACGATGAATATAAAGATAAAGTAGGAGAGATCATCAGCGGCACCGTGAAACGCATGGAATACGGCAATGTGATCTGTGATTTCGGCCGTACCGAGACCATGATCCGTCGGGATGAGCTGATCCCGCGTGAAGTATTCCGTACCGGCGACCGTATACGCGCCTATATCGCCGATGTACGCCGCGAGAAAAGTGGCCCGCAGATATTCCTGTCGCGCACACACCCGGATTTCCTGGTGCGGTTGTTTGCACAGGAAGTGCCGGAAATTTATGATGGCATCATCGAGATCAAGGCTGCGGCCCGTGACCCTGGATCGCGTGCTAAGATCGCCGTCTATACCAACGATCCCAGCGTGAACCCCGTACTGTCGTGCGTGGGTGTGCGTGGTAGTCGTGTGCAGGCTGTGGTGAATGAATTGCAGGGCGAGAAGATCGACATCATCGAATGGTCGCAAGACCCGGCGACTTTCGTGGTGAATGCGCTTTCGTCTGCAGAAGTGTCCAAGGTGGTGATCGACGAAATCAAGAACCGTATCGAGGTGGTGGTGCCGGATGACCAGCTGTCTCTGGCCATTGGCCGCCGTGGCCAGAACGTGCGCCTGGCTTCGCAGCTTGCCGGCTGGAATATCGACATCCTGACAGAGGCCGTGGAATCCGAGCGCCGCGCCGAAGAATTCAAGAGCCTGTCGCAACTTTTCGTGGATGCGCTGGATGTGGAAGAAGTTATCGCCCACCTGCTGGTGACCGAGGGCTTCACCTCTATTGAAGAAGTAGCATTCGTACCGTTGGAAGACCTTGCCGGTATCGAAGGCTTCGATGAAGGCATTGCACAGGAACTGCATAACCGTGCACAGCATTACCTGCAAAAAACGCAGGCCGAGAACGAAGCCAAACTCAAGGCGCTGGGCATGCAGGAAGACCTGATGAATTTCGAGGGCTTATCGCAGGAATGGCTAGTGAAGCTGGGTGAGAAAAAAATATACACTCTGGATGATTTTGCTGACCTTGCCACCGACGAGCTTATGGAAATCATCCAAGACAAGGAGCTTGACTCTGAGCAGGCCGGACAGCTTATCATGGCGGCCCGCGCATCTTGGTTTGAAGGCGAAGAGGGCGGAGAATCGTCTTCATAAAGAAAGAGGGCGATGCCTGCCGCCAACCGCAGGCTGGACTCTCTTTTGTAAACCTTCTATAAGCAACGTATTATGAGTGACAAAAACGAACAGAAGAATGAAACCCTTAAGGTGAAGCCGGGTAAGTTGCAGCTGACCAAAACCGTTGAAAGCGGCAAGGTAAAGCAGAACTTTACGCATGGCCGCTCCAAGACGGTGACCGTGGAAGTGCGCAAGACACGCACCTTCAAAACGGGGACCGGCGGACGGCTGGTGGAAGTCAAGAACACCAGTGGCCTGAAGCCCAAGGATGCACCGAATCTGGCAGCCCCGTTGGATGAAAACCTTGGCCACCTGACCAATGATGAGCGTGAGGCTCGCATGGCCGTACTCAAACGTGCCGAAGAAGAGAACAAGCGCCGCGCTGAAGAAGAAAGAAACCGGCCACGGCCCGCAGACAAACGCAAAGAAAAGAATAATGACGAGGATGCCATACCGGTTCGCGACGATGGTATTGTCGTGGCGCCGGAACCAGTGGTAGAAAAGCCTGCGAAACGCGCTGAAGGACAAACTTCACAGCAACAGCCGCAGGCACCCCTGCACAAGCACAAGATAAAAGACGATCTGGATTCCGAGCGTGATGCAGGGAAGCCTAAAGGCGGAAAACTACGCCTGAAAGGCGATGA
>JBFWQQ010000040.1:0-16946 GCA_050249355.1 Alphaproteobacteria bacterium
CTTCCATTCGCCTTTTTTCGAGGCCGGAATGATCTGCTTCATGAGCGCAGGTATGCGTTTGCCAAGATTTTGGTTGTTGAGGGAGAGTTTAACATCGGCAACATTTCCTATGCCAATATTGATTTCGATGTTTTTAACATTGAGTTCATCAGCAATGATGTTTTTATAAATATCCTGACTGATATCCATTTGCTGGCCCGTGCTACCAGCCTGATAAGTGAGTTGTATCAAGGGCTGGCGTACACGGATATTAAGTTTATTGCGGATGGCAAGTGCTGCATTACAAATATTTTGCACCCTATCCATCTGCCTCATTATGGCATTGTCATTTCCTATACCTACAAATGACGGATAGTCCTGCAAATGCACAGACTCTTTGTCGGTCAAGCCACGATAAATATCATCCAGTGTTAGCGGGAGCAGGGGGGCAGCAGCGCGGCACATGGTCTCCAGCACGGTATACAGCGTATCATATGCTGCCTTCTTATCCGCATCCTGCTCTTCTTTCCAAAAACGCTCCTTATTACGGCGGATGTACCAGTTGTTCAGCACTTCGAAAAACTCGGTGACGGCGGCGCAAGCGTCCGGCGTATTATACGCATCCATGCTGGTTTTTATTTTTTCTACTGCCTGCGCGCACTTGGCCAGAATGTAGCGATCCATAATGTCTTGTGAATCCGTGACCACTTTGGCCTTGATTCCATCGGCATTGGCATAGAGCGTGAAGAAATTATAGGCGTTCCAGATCGGCTTGATATACAGGCGCACCACATCACGGATGAACTTGCCTTCCGGGTCAACGGCCAGATCCATCCCGCGCATAACGGGGCTGTCTATCATCAGCCAGCGCAGGGCATCCGCGCCGTATTTATCCATCACCTCCATCGGGTCTTTATAGTTCTTCAGGCGCTTGGAATATTTCAGGCCAGTTTCCGAATCCAGCACCACGCCATGGCAGATGCAGTTTTTGAACGGTGCTTTGTCGAACAGCGCGGTAGAAAGCATAATCAACGTGTTGAACCAACCGCGCGTCTGGCCAACATATTCGGTAATGAAATCTGCAGGGAAGTGGCTTTCAAACCATTCTTTATTCTCGAACGGGTAATGCACCTGTGCGAATGGCATGCTGCCGGATTCAAACCAGCAGTCGAACACGTCGGTGACGCGGGTATATTCTTCGCCGTCTATGGTGAATTTCACCTCATCGATATACGGGCGGTGCAGGTCTTCGACCTTTTGGCCAGAGAGTTTTTCAATCTCGGCGATACTACCACACACTTTGATTTTGCCAGACTTGCTACGCCACACCGGAATCGGCGTACCCCAGAAGCGATTACGTGAAATAGACCAATCCGGCGCAGTCGCCAGCATATGGCCCATCTGGCCATCGCGGATATGTTCAGGAATCCAGTTGATGGTTTTGTTTATTTCCACCGCCCGGTCTTTGAACTTGGTCACTTCCACCTACCAACTGGGCAGCGCACGATAGATGAGGGGGGTATCGGTGCGCCAGCAATGCGGATAGTTGTGCTTGTATTGCTCGTCTTTTATCAGTTGGCCATGTTCTTTCAGCCAACGGGTGATGCGCAAATTCACAAGGCCAAACTTGGCCACTTGCTCCGGCTTGAACGGCTCATCGGCAGCTTGCCCTTCGGTCTGGGCAATCACATTCAGGCCCTTCAGCTTCAAATCGGGCAGGTCGAATATCGCATCGGTATAGCGGCCTTTTTCATCTACCGGCACCACCAGCTCTATGCCGTTCGCTTCGCAGCAGCGTTGATCGTCCTCACCGAAGCCGGGCGCCATATGCACGATGCCGGTACCATCACCATCGGTTACGAAGTCGGAACCATCTAGGATTTTAAAGCTATTGGGGTGATCTTTGAAATAAGGAAATAGGGGTTTGTACACTATGCCGATAAGCACAGAACCTTTTACCGTATTCAGAATATTATCGGGGCGCTCTTTTTGCATCAGCGATGCTAGTGCGATTTCCAGCCCGCCATTTTCCTCTACTAATGCATAATCCAAATCAGGATGTACCGCCAATGCAAGGTTGCTTGGCAGAGTCCACGGGGTGGTCGTCCATGCCCATACGCGGATAGGCTTCCACACATCTTTTTTTACTAACCCTTTTGTAACAGCACAGTCTTCATCCAACTCAAACGCCACCGTAATCGCTTTGTCTTCGCGCTCGCGGTAGCTGTTATCCAGCTTGGTCTCGAAGTTGGAAAGTGGGGTTTCGGCGGCCCAGCTATAGGGCATCACGCGGTAGGCTTCGTATACCAGCCCCTTATCGTATAGTTGCTTGAACGCCCATAGTACCGACTCCATGAAATTAATATCCATGGTCTTGTAGTCATTCTTAAAGTCCACCCAGCGCGCCTGGCGGGTGACGTAATCTTCCCATTCCTGCGTGTATTTCATTACCGAGGTGCGGCAATGCTCGTTGAATTTATCAATGCCGAAATCTTCAATAGCAGCGCGGCCAGAGATTTTCAGTTCCTTTTCGCTGCCCATCTCGGCGGGCAGGCCGTGGCAATCCCAGCCGAAGCGGCGCTCGACTTTCTTGCCGCGCATGGTCTGGTAGCGGGCGAATACGTCTTTCACATAGCCGGTAAGCAGGTGGCCATAATGCGGCAGGCCGTTGGCAAAGGGCGGGCCATCGTAGAAAATGAATTCTTCAGCAGCACCACGGTTTCCAATCGAACGGCAGAATGCATCCGAGGCTTTCCACGCGGAAAGCACCGATTCTTCCATTTTCGGGAAATCCGGGTTTGGGTTCACTTGCGGGTAATGTTTGGGCGATTCAGGCATAATTGGTTGACTTATAATATCTATTCTTTAATTTCAGCATCTGGATATTTAACCCTTTTACTACCGGGTTGCAACAGGCAACACGGTATAAAGTAAGCTTATGCAGGAACAACGCCTAACGGTACGGCTCAGATCTTATTGGGATATGGTGCGTAAAGACCAGCCGTACCCCGATATACACCGCTTTAACACCAGCGCGATCGAAGATATCTGGCCGTTCTGCTTTCGCGTCAGCATCAACCATACAAGACCGCCTACCTTTACTTATGAATATATGGGCGAGGAGCTGGTGAAGCTATATGGGCATGACCTGACTGGCCTTACGGTAAGCCCGAAAATGGCGCATTTCCCGGGATCGATGCTGCACCAGCGGTTGGAAAACCTGCTGCAGTTAGGCGGCCAGCCCATGCAGGATAATGGCCACCTGATCAATTTTGACGGCAAGCTGATACGCTACCGTGCCTGTCTGCTGCCGTTGGGAAATGAGCGTAATGGTATCACCCATATTATCTGCGGACTGTCGTGCCGTTATTTTGAATAAGTACATGCAGGAATAGAAGGATTATGAAAAAAGAAAGTTTACTGGCTACGTTGGGATGTTGTGATGAACGTTATGAAGGCGTGGTGAATCTGCCGCCCCACCGGGCTTCGACCATATTGTTCAACGGGCTCGACGAATTTGAAAAAGCAGACAGCGGTCAACATCCGCGTGCCAGCTATGGCCGCTACGGCACGCCGTCCACCCGATCACTGGAACATGCACTGGCGCAAATCGGCGATGCCGACCATGCCATTGTCACCTCGTCGGGCCTGTCTGCTATTGTCACCAGCCTGATGGCGTTCCTGCAGGCTGGTGATCACCTGCTGATGGTGGATAGCACCTATGCACCGTCGCGCCGCTTCTGCAAAAACGTGCTGAGCCGCTTTGGTGTGGAAGTCACCTATTATGATCCGCTGATAGGCAGTGATATCGCAAAGCTGATGAAGGATAACACCCGCGTGGTATTTGTGGAAAGTCCCGGCTCGCTCACCTTCGAGGTGCAGGACATACCCGCTATCGCCAAGGTGGCGCACTCCAAAGGCGCCATGGTGATCGGCGATATGACATGGGGCACGCTGCTATACCAGAAGCCGTTCGATCTGGGAGTCGATGTGATCGTGCATTCGGCCACCAAATATATTGCCGGCCATTCCGACCTTGTGATGGGGCTGATCCTGTTCAATGATGCACATCATGAGAATCTGGTGAAAACTTACCGGAACATGGGGGCCTGCCCGGCCGCTGATAACTGCTATCTTGCCATGCGCGGGCTGCGCACCATGGCGCTACGCATAAAACACCAATATGAAAGCACGATGAAAGTGGCCCAATGGATGAAGGCCCGCCCGGAAATTGAAGAAGTGCTGTATCCGGCATTACCCGGTTCGCCCGGCCATGAGCTATGGAAGCGAGACTTTAGCGGAGCATGCAGCCTGTTTGCCGTTGCATTCAAGCCGATCCCGCATGAGGCGATGCGGGCATTCATAGACAGCCTGCAACTGTTTGGCCTTGGCTATAGCTGGGGTGGTTTTGAAAGCCTGATGACCACATTCAAGACCGATAATATCCGTAGCGCCAGCAAATGGCCATATGAAGGGCCGGGCCTGCGCATACATATCGGGTTGGAACATACGGACGATATTATCGCCGACCTGGAACATGGCTTCAAACAGATGAAAAAACAGAAAGCTGCCTGATTCTCAAGAGGCGGAGACGGTTTTGCTGAAAGCTTCCAGCAGTTCCTTGGATGACACCTGAGGATCGAGGCGTACCATGTGGCCAACCTGCTCGATTGCCTTTTTGCGCATCGTAGGCTGGGAGCGGTCGGGTAGCAAAATCACGTTCATTGTCATGAATGTCTCCTGATTGCTGATACCCATGTTAGCAGTCAGTCAAACAAATATCGAGTTAAGATATTGTGACAATTTTATATTATTACTTATTTTTCAACAACCTGAGTCTTAATGCGTTGAGTTTTATGAAGCCTGCCGCATCTTTTTGGTCGTAGGCACCTCTATCATCCTCAAAGGTCACCATTTTTTCGCTGTACAGGCTAACAGGGGACTTACGACCCTCTACCGTTGCCGAGCCTTTGAACAGCTTCAGGCGCACCGTACCGGTCACGTTGGACTGCGACTTATCAATAAGCGTCTGCAGCATTTCGCGTTCCGGGCTGAACCAGTAGCCGTTATAGATCAGCTCTGCGTAGCGTGGCATCAGTTCATCTTTTAAGTGGGCTGCACCGCGATCAAGCGTGATGGATTCCATGGCCCGGTGCGCCGCCAGCAGGATGGTGCCGCCCGGTGTTTCATATACACCGCGTGATTTCATGCCAACATAACGATTTTCCACCAGGTCGAGGCGGCCAATGCCGTGCCTGCCGCCCAACTCATTGAGTTTAGTAAGCAGCTGGGCCGGGCTTAAAGCCTTGCCGTTGACGGCCACCGCATCGCCATGTTTGAATTCGATTTCAATGGATTCGGGCATATCCGGCGCCTTTTCAGGGGATACGCTACGGGTGAACATATCCTCATGCGGCGCCACCCACGGATCTTCCAGAACCTTGCCTTCATAGGAAATATGCAACAGGTTGGCATCGGTGGAATAGGGGGCCTCGCCGCGCTTGTCCTTTGGCACCGGTATCTGATGCTTCTCGGCATAATCAATCAGCTTCGTGCGCGATGTCAGATCCCATTCACGCCATGGCGCTATCACCTTGATATCTGGCTTGAGGGCATAATAACCCAACTCAAAACGCACCTGATCGTTGCCTTTGCCGGTCGCACCGTGGGCCACCGCATCGGCCCCAGTTTCCAGCGCGATCTCGATCTGGCGTTTGGCGATCAGCGGGCGGGCGATTGAGGTGCCAAGCAAATAGGTACCTTCATACAATGTGTTAGCCCGGAACATAGGGAACACAAAGTCGCGTACGAATTCTTCGCGCAGGTCTTCGATGTATATTTCTTTTATACCCATCTGCTCGGCTTTCTTTCGGGCAGGCTCGATCTCCTCGCCCTGACCCAGATCGGCCGTGAATGTGACCACTTCGCAATTATACTGCTCCTGCAGCCAGCGCAGGATTACGGATGTATCCAGACCGCCGGAATAAGCCAGAACGACTTTTTTAACCTTTTTTGACATTAACTACCACCTTTGGCAGTGCCTATAACGCATCCTTGTGCCGCTGACAAGTGGCCGATATAAATAAATTAAGTTAACACCATCATAAATAAAAAAAAAGCTAGCCAGTCGCCGCTCTACAGGCTATATGAACTTGGTTATAACTATAGGGGTATAGTGAGATAGTAATGTCCGAAAAGTCACAAAATATTCAGGACGTGTTCTTGAACACGTTGCGTAAGAAAAAAGTTCCCGTAACCATTTTCCTGTCGAGTGGCGTTAAGCTGCAGGGCAACATTACCGGGTTTGATAATTTTTCGGTGCTGCTGCGTCGCGGGCCGCAGGTGCAGCTGGTATATAAACATACCATTGCCACCGTGGTGCCCTCTACCAACGTTACCTTGCACAGCGAAGAAGACGTGGACGATTCTCACAGCGCAGATCATTCCGCCGCACAGGCGTAAGACGACAGCCTTGCCATTGATCCATGACCACTACGCAGCGTACTCTCGTACTGCACCCTTGGCTTAAGTCAGGACAGCCAGACAACCGCCGCTCGCCCGAAGCATGTCTTGAAGAAGCCATACGATTGGCTGCAGCGATCGACCTGAATGTGGTCGATATGTTGACCGTCGCGCTCTCCGACATACGCTCGGCCACGCTGCTGGGCACCGGCAAGGTGTCCGAACTGGCCGACCGTATCGAGGCGGGAGAAATAGGCCTTGTCATCATCAACCACAGCATCAGCCCGGGCCAGCAACGTAACCTTGAAAAGGCATGGAACTGCAAAGTCATCGACCGCACGGCACTGATTCTGGAAATATTTGGCGCGCGCGCACGCACGCATGAGGGTAAGCTGCAGGTAGAGCTGGCGGCACTGGAATACCAGAAAAGCCGGCTGGTACGTTCATGGACGCATCTGGAGCGCCAGCGCGGTGGCTTTGGCTTTCTCGGCGGCCCCGGCGAATCGCAGATCGAGATCGACCGCCGCCTGATCCGTGACCGCATCGCCAAGATCAAGAAGCAGCTGGCCACTGTTACCCGTACCCGCACGCTGCACCGCAAGGTACGCCGCGATGTGCCATACCCCATCGTCGCCTTGGTAGGCTACACCAACGCTGGGAAATCAACCCTGTTCAACCGCATCACCGATTCCAAGGTGATGGCCATGGATAAATTATTCGCCACGCTTGACCCTACCATGCGGCTGACGCGCCTGCCCAGCGGCACCCATATCATCCTCTCCGATACCGTGGGCTTTGTGTCTGACCTGCCGACCACACTGATCGCCGCCTTTCGCGCAACGCTGGAAGAGGTGCTGGAGGCTGACTTACTGCTGCATGTGCGTGACATTTCACACCCGGACAGCAATGCGCAAAAGCATGATGTGGAAGAAGTGTTGAAAGATTTGTTCGGGAGCAAAGAGCTGCCGGACAATATTATCGAGGTACACAACAAGATCGATCTTAACCCGGAATACCACAGCAATGGACATATTGGCGTTTCAGCGGTCACCGGGCAGGGAATCAATGAACTGCTGCAGCTTATCGATGATCAGATTGGCGAGCGCTTTTACCGTCAGACGCACGTGCGCCTGCGCGCAGAAGACGGCAAGCTGCTGGCATGGCTGCATGCACATGGTAAAGTGATGGAACAAAATAACAAAGATGACTATATTGACCTGACCGTACAGCTATCACCCGAAAACATTGAACGTTTTGAACGCCTGCAACATGCCAAAACCGATTAGGATATTTGCTGCCTTGCTCTGCTGCCTGCTGGCAGGCATGCAAGGATCTGCCGCTTTTCCTAGCGTTACCGTGATGAGCGATAAATCTATTAATAACGCCATCATTGCCATTGCACGCAATTATTCACTCGAAAACAATACGGTGGTCAATACCGCATTCACTACGCCGGATGTGCAGCAGCAACAGATCATGGATGGCAGCGCCGCCGACATCGTCATCACCCCGCAGGAAGAGTGGATCGAAGAGCTGAAGACGCTGGGGCTCGTGGATGTGTATTCCAAAACCGAGATCGCATCGAACCGGTTGGCACTGGTCACATCAGCCAACAATACCCTCACGGCCACGCTGGCGAATGGCTTTCCTACCGCCGACATTATCCGCAGCATGGACTGGCAGCCGGCGTTTGTAATCGGCAATCCGCAAACCCAGATGGAAGGTATCTATGCAAAGCAGGCGCTGCGTTCCATGAATGTGGCATCCGACCTCGAGGAATTCACACTGTATATCCGGCGATACGATGAAATGCTGGAAGCGATCGCGCAGCGTGATGCGTTTGGTATCTTTTTTTACACCAGCGTTAGGAATAAAAAGGACATCCGGGTGATCGATTTTTTTCCGGAAGATACCTACGATCCTGTGCGGTATTACGCGGTGGTGATCGCAGGCGATAATATGAACGAAGCCAGAAAATTCCTGAACTACCTTACGCAAAAAGATGCGCGGCGTACCTTGCTGGGCTATGGATTTGTTATAAATCAATAATATATTTCTGGCGGACGTCATAATTCTGTAACAACTCTGTGATATAGTTATGCAGATGAATTAGCCATCAAGGAGTACGGCACATGAAGAATCTACTGCTTTTTGCATTGTATGCAGCTTTTGTAATCAATCCGGCGCAGGCTTATGCAGGCCAGCTTGCTGATATCCAAGATGAATCCAAATGTGTCATGGTGGATTCAGATTTTACGCCCCCGAATGAATGCAGGTGTAAATTCGAGGATGCTTCCAACACAATAAACAAAGTTATCTTTGTACACATTACCGCTTCAAGCCATGACAATTGCAAGGCTAAGTGTGAAAAGCAGGAATGCCCGAAGAAAAAGAAAGTACTCCCGGCAATCGAAATTAGGTAAGGGGCCAGCGGGCACGCGGTTCAAAATCGAGATCGTGAACATTTCCGGCCTTGAACAGCTCTACACCTGCCCATGCGATCATGGCGGCGTTATCGGTGCACAGTTTCAACGGCGGTGCGACCAGTTTTAATCCGGCAGTCTCTACCACCTTGCTCAACTCGCCGCGCAGATACTGGTTGGCAGCCACACCACCCGCCAGAACGAAATGCCGCATATCCGGGCATAACGACTTGCAGCGCGCAATGGCATTGGTGGTGCGGTCGCTCAGACTTTGTGCCACCGTATACTGAAACGATGCGCAGATATCGGCACGCGCGGCATCAGTCAGGGCAGTTTCCCCGGTTTTGTTCACCACCAGCGTACGCACTGCCGTTTTCAAACCAGAAAAAGAGAAATTGCAATCATCCCGGCCTTTCATAGGCACCGGAAAATTATACGCATGCGGGTTTCCCTGCAAAGCCAGTTTTTCTACCGCCGGGCCGCCGGGGTAGGGCATGCCAAGCAGTTTGGCGGTTTTGTCGAACGCTTCGCCGAGCGCATCATCCAGCGTGGCACCGAGCTTTTCGTATTGCCCGACCCCACGCACCAGCAAAAATTGGCAATGCCCGCCCGATACCAGCAGAAGTAAATAGGGGAAGGGCACGTTATCGGTAAGGCGCACCGTCAGGGCATGGCCTTCCAGATGGTTTACCGCGACAAATGGCTTTTTATGAACGGCTGCCAGTGCCTTCCCGGTCATTACGCCCACCATCACGCCACCGATGAGGCCGGGGCCGCCGGTAGCAGCAATAGCATCTACGTCGTTCAACTGCATGCCGGCATCGTCCAGCGCTTGCTGCAGCACCGCTTCCATATGGCTGATATGCGCACGAGCAGCGATTTCCGGCACTACGCCGCCATAGGGCTCATGATCTGCAACCTGCGATAGCACGATATTCGACAAGACTCGCCGGTCTTCGCTTACGATGGCGGCGGCGGTTTCGTCACAACTGGTCTCTATTCCAAGTACGTACATAAATCAGGTTCAGCTATCAGGTTTTAGGTGTCAGCCTTGCATATTACATGCTAAAACTCATATCACTAAAACCTGAAACCTAAAACCTGAAACCTATGAAAATCGGCACCAGAGCGAGTCCGCTTGCTATCAAACAAGGTGAGCTGGTACAGCAAGCCCTGCTGCAATGCCACCCGGAACTTGCTGAACGTTCGGAAATCATCACATTTTCCACCAGCGGCGACCGTTTTGTCGACCGGCCATTGTCCGAGATCGGTGGCAAGGGGTTGTTCACGAAGGAGCTGGAAGAGGCGCTGCTGCGCGGCGATATCGATATCGCCGTGCATTCGATGAAGGACATGGCAACCCAGCTACCGGACGGGCTGGAAGTGATCGCCATGCTGCCGCGCGATGACGCGCGCGATATGCTGGTCGGCCCGTACGCCTCGCTGGAAGAAATTCCTAACGGGGCCGCGTTCGGCACCTCATCGCTGCGGCGCGCTGCGCAGGTAAAAATACTGCGGCCTGACCTTGTTATCCTGCCGCTGCGTGGCAATGTGCAGACCCGGCTGAAAAAACTGGATCAGAACGAAGTGGTGGCCACTATGCTGGCCTGCGCCGGGCTGAAACGGCTGGAGCTGGACGTTCCGGGCGCTGTGCTGGAGCTTTCGCAGTTTTTACCAGCAGTGGCACAGGGCGCTATAGGTATCCAATGCCGTAGCGATGCGACCAACCTGCGTGCACTGCTGCAACCCATCGACCACGTACCGACCCATACGGCGGTGGCCTGCGAGCGTGCTTTCCTGAAAGTGCTGGACGGTTCATGCCGCACACCTATCGCAGGTTATGCCGATATCAGCGGAAATACCATCCACCTGCGCGGGCTGATCGCAAAGCCCGATGGCAGCGCGCACCACGAAGCTACGCTGTCTGGCCCTGTGGCCGATGCCTTAAAGATAGGTCAGGAAGTGGCGAAAAAGCTTCTTACTGTGGCTGGGCCGGATTTTCTTTAGCCGTCGGTTCCTTGGAAACTTCTTTTTCGAGCGCGCTGGCCATACCATCGGCCGTTGCCTTGAAGCTGCCCTGCAATGGCTTAACTGCCAGCGGTGCTTCACCACCGGCAGCAGGAGCGGTCTGTAATTCCACCGGGCTGGCGACTGTCGCATCATCGCTTTTGCCTGAATTTACATACTGCAGGTTTTCCCACGCCTTGTCGTAAAACACCTTGCTCTGGGTAAGGGCGGTGTTCAGGTAGGCCTTGGCCATCTGGTCGTCTTTGGCCAGATGCGCATACAGCCCCATGTTATTGTTGAGCTGCGCACCGGCATAATAGGTCTCTGTCACCATACGCGCATCTTCCAGGCGGCCTGCGATCGCGTAGACCAGTGCCAGGTTCATATCGATGCGTTTGCGATCAACCCCGTTGCCTGCGGCAAGCGCACCCGCCTGCAGCAATGTATCGATGGCGGCAGAACTATCACCATCCAGCGCCATGGTAAGGCCCTTGTTGTTCATGATCGAGGTGTTACCGGGGCTATGCTCCAGCGCTTTCGCAAAATACTGGCCGGCTTCTTTGTACATGCCGCGCGTGGTGAATAAAATTCCAAGACCGTTCAGGGTTTTCCAGCGCTTATCATCAACCTTCATCACCTCTTCAAAAAGCGGCACGGGCTGCTCGAAGTCGCCTTTGGAGAGTAGGGCCAGCGCCTTGCCTTCTTTAGCTGCCAGCAGGGTGGCATCTTTACCTAGTGCCAGATCATACAGCGCAACTGCCCGGTCATGGTCACCCGTGCGGCGCTGGCTTTCCGCCATCGCTACGATGTACTGGGTGTTATCGGGATCCTTGTCCAGCAGCTGCTTGTATATCTGCACGGCAGTACCCCATTCACCTTGTTGTTCGGCGCTTTTGGCATTGGCCTGCAGGGTTTCTTCCATGGTTGGAACCTTCGGCCCTTCCAGGGTGCTCAAGAAAGCTGGAGCATCGATAGGGTTAACGCCGCCCTGGCATGCCGCCAGAATGGAAATCAGGAGTAATGGGTATATTTTTTTCATGGGATGCCTGCTCAATAGTTGCCATAAACTAGCGTTCCTGCGGCCTATCGCAAGGATTTTCTTGCACTTGCGTATTTTATTAAGTGTGATTATTGTTGCCCTTGATGAGTACAGCGCCCAAAACCACCCCCCGTTTTCCACATAAGCACCTGCTTGGTATAGAGAACCTTTCGCGCACCGATATCTACACCATACTGGACTGCGCCAAGGAATATATCGCCCGTAACCGCAAGCCGGACAAGAAACACGCCATATTAAAAGGGCGTACCATCATCAACCTGTTCTACGAAAACTCCACCCGCACCCGTACCTCGTTCGAGCTGGCAGGCAAGCGCATGGGGGCGGACGTCATCAATATGTCGGCCGATTCCTCGTCAGTCAAAAAAGGTGAAACACTGATCGACACCGCCATGACGCTGAATGCCATGCACCCCGATATCATCACGGTGCGGCACGATGAATCCGGCGCGGTGCAGCTGCTATCAGAGAAGGTCAACTGCTCGGTTGTGAATGCAGGCGACGGTAGCCACGAACACCCGACACAGGCATTGCTCGATGCGCTGACCATCCTGCAACATAAAAAGAAAATCGAAGGGCTTTCCATCGCCATTTGCGGCGACATACTGCACAGCCGCGTGGCGCGTTCCAACATGCGCCTGCTGACATTGCTGGGCGCCGATGTGCGTATCATAGCACCACCCACCCTGATGATCGCCGGGCCGGAAACCTACGGTGTGACACCATATCACGACCTGCGCAAAGGCATCAAAGACTGTGATGTGGTAATGACCCTGCGCCTGCAGACCGAGCGCATGAACCGTTCGTTTGTGCCATCCATCCGTGAGTATTTCCACTTCTGGGGGCTAGACCGCGAGAAGCTCTCGCACGCCAAGCCAGATGCCATCGTACTCGATCCCGGCCCCATATTGCGCGGCGTACAGATCGACTCGGCGCTGGCCGATGACATCGAGCGCAGCGTGATCCTCGACCAGGTGGAAATGGGAGTGGCCGTGCGTCAGGCTGTATTCGAACTGCTGGCCGAGCACAGCGCGGGATGATCATCCGGCTGCTTGACATCCTGCTGAAAGTGGCATGTCTGGGCTTTGCCGTGTGGTTCGCATGGTGCTTTTTTAAAATATCTTCGATCAGCCTGTTCTACCCGTTTCCGCTGGAATGGATGGAAGGCCACACCATCGATATCATGCAACGCATCGTCGATGGCAAACCGTTCTACACCGAGCCGACATTAGAGTACGTGCCATATATTTACACGCCGTATTATTTCTACGTGTCCGCTTTCGTATCGCTTTTCACCGGCGTCGATTTTCTGGCGGCCCGGCTCGTTTCCGTATTGTGCACATTGGGAACAGGCGGGCTGCTGTATGTGTGGATACGTAAAGAGGGTGGAAGCTGGCTGATGGGACTGGTGGCCGCCGGTCTGTTCCTTGCTACCTATAAGATCAGTGGCCGCTGGTTCGACGTATCACGCGTGGATACCATGTACCTGCTATTCATGGCGGGCGGACTGTATGTTTTCCAGTACAGTAAAAACCGTATGGATTCGGTTCTGGCCGGGGCGCTGTTCGCGTTCGCATTCTTCACCAAGCAATCGGCACCCCTGGCATTGTTTCCGGCATTCATCGCTGCATTACTCATCGACCGCCGCCATGCCATACGCACAGCCGCTGTAACCGGATTACTGATACTCGTTGGCTCTGCATGGTTCGAATATATATCAGGAGGCTGGTATAGTTTTTATATCTACGATGTGCCGACCGGGCATAAAAACGATATGCGGCAGGTCAGCCTGTTCTGGAAGCGCGACCTGATACCCATCTGCGCCGCCATGATGATACTGAGCACGGCTACGTTACTGCTGCTGGCCCGTACCAACTGGCGCACCGGATTGTGGTATACCGGGATATTGCTGGGGTTCGTCGGCAGTGCCTATCTATCGCGCATACATTCCTACGGCCATGTCAACGTACTGATACCGGCGCACTTTGCTTTTGTGCTGCTGGCTATGGTCGGCGCGGTACGCATGCATGCCATATATCCTAAAGTGAATGTGATATTGATGGCAGGACTGGTCGCCCAGTTCTATGTACTGCTTTATGACCCCGCCAAACTCATCCCAACCCCGTCGGCTGAGGAAAAAGGCTGGAAATTCGTTGACCAGATCAAAAAGATCGACGGCAAGGTACTGTTCTCTGAGCTGCAATTCATCCAGACGCGCGCCGGGAAACAAAGCTACAGCATCGGCATGGCCGGATTTGATATCATGCGGGCGGAGCTGGGTGAAAAGAACTCCATACGCACGGCCTATGTCGAGCATATTAAAAACCGGCTTGCCGTCAAAGAATTTGGTGCGGTGATACTGGGGCATTTCCTGACCGTACCCGAACTGAGCCAGTATTACAGGCCACAGTTCGAGATCCCTCAGCCACAGGAATTCGTGACCGGTGCTGTATATGTCGATAAAGCCAGGGTATTTTTCCCAAGATGATAATCCCGTCTCCCCCGACGGTAGAGAGTGAGCATGGGCTAAGAAATCATTCCCCATAATGCAGAGGAAGCAGAATGGAGGAGTTGCAGGCCATGGTTTTTTCTGGCATATTCCGGCCACATTACAGAAGGTAGCCCAGTGAAACAGACTTTTACCCTGCCCACCCATCAGGATAGTTCCAGCAAAAAAGTGGCTTACATCAATGCACGCCTGCTGGACCCGGAATCCGGGTTGGACGAAAAGGGCGGCCTGCTGACTACTGGCAGCCGTATCGAGGCATTGGGCAAGGATATCTTTAAAGATGGCACCCCGGCCGATGCCGAGGTGATCGATTGCAAAGGTCACCTGCTGACCCCCGGCCTGCTGGATATTCAGGTGCATTTCCGCGAGCCCGGACAGGAATACAAAGAAACCATCGCCACCGGCAGCCGCTCCGCCGCCGCTGGTGGCGTGACCACCGTGGCCTGCATGCCCAACACCAACCCGGTCATCGATAGCCCGGCGATGGTGGCATTCGTGCACAAACGTGCCCGCGAGACCGCATATTGCAACGTGCGCACCTATGGTGCTATCACCAAAGGCCAGAAGGGCGAAATGATAACCGAAATGGGCCTGCTGGCCGCCGAAGGTGCGGTAGGCTTTACCGATGACGGCCTGCCCGTTATGCATTCCGGTGTCATGCGTCAGGCGCTCACCTATGCGCGTGAACTGGGTCTGCCGGTGGCGCAGCACGCTGAAGATCTCGGTCTTTCTTCCGGCACCTGCATGAACGAAGGAAAAATATCGGCCCAGCTAGGTGTGCGCGGGGTTCCGAACGCTGCCGAGGCCATTATCGTGGAGCGTGATATCCTGCTGACCGCCCTGACCGGTGCGCAATACCATGTGCTGCATATCTCCACCGCCGAAGCGGTGGATGCCGTGCGCCGCGCCAAAGCCAAAGGCCTGAACGTCACCGCCGAAGTGGCGCCGCACCATTTCATCCTCACCGATGAAGCCGTGCTGGGCTACCGCACCTTCAGCAAAATGAACCCGCCCTTGCGCGCCGAACGCGACCGGCTAGCCATGATCGAGGGGTTAAAGGATGGCACCATCGACGCCATCGCCACCGATCATGCCCCGCATGACCAGGATAGCAAGCGCGTGCCGCTGGCTTCCGCTTCGTATGGCATCGTGGGTCTTGAGACGATGTTGCCGCTTTCTCTTAGCCTGTTCCATAAAGGGTTACTCCCTCTGCGCGAGGTGATCGCCTCAATGACCTACCGCCCGGCAGACATTATCCATGTACCCGCAGGCCGCCTGAAAAAAGGTGCCCGCGCCGACCTGACACTTATCGACCTGAATGCCGACTGGTCTGTCAACCCGAAAGAATTCTGCAGCAAGTCCTTAAATTCTCCGTTCGACGATTACCCGGTCAAGGGCCGCGCCATCCACACCGTGGTGGGCGGCGATACTGTCTATACCTTGGATTAGCTAGGAGTTTTCATAAAAACCTATGGGTTTTTCACCGAATATTAAAGCAGGCATGGCATAGTCATTATATGGATCACAATCCCATCATCTGCGCCATTGACACCCCGGATATTTCCTTCGCATCCGACCTCGCCAGCAAGCTGGAAGGCAGTGTTGGCGCGCTGAAACTTGGGCTGGAATTTTTTACCGCCAATGGCGCTGCGGGAGTACAGCATATAGCGCGTCACCGCTACCCGATATTCCTAGACCTGAAATTCCACGACATACCGAACACGGTTGCAAAAGCCATAGAGGCAACCGCCGGTATCGACACGTTCATGATGACCGTACACACCACCGGTGGCCGCCAGATGGTGCGCGCCGCGCTGGATGCTTCCATGGATGTGGCCGATACCACCGGCAAGGAACGCCCGATGATCATAGGGGTGACGGTACTGACCAGCCTCGACCAGCAGGATCTCGCCATGATCGGCATGAAGGCGATGATCGAGGAACAGGTGAAGCAGCTGGCCGACCTCGCGCAAAGCGCCGGGCTGGACGGGGTGGTGTGCTCGCCGCATGAAATTGAACTGCTGCGCAAACATTGCGGCGATGATTTTGTGCTGGTAGTACCGGGCATTCGCCCGGAAGGCAGCGCCAAAGGCGACCAGAAACGCACGATGACGCCCAACGAGGCGATTAAGCGCGGTGCTGATTATATCGTGATCGGCCGCCCCATTACCCGCGTGGATGATCCAAAGGCAGCCGCGCTGGCAATCCTGGATTCATTATAATCTCTCCTTGAGGGAGTTATATATTACGCGGCCAACGCCTGCTCTTCCGGCCGCAACATAGCTTCCAGCGCTTTTTCTACCTTTTCGCACACCACCTCGATAGTATAGTTGGTCTGCGCCTTGGCAAAGGCATTGGCAGCCAGCTTATCGGACAACGCCGTGTCGGTAAGCAATTTCTCAATCGCATTAGCCATCGCTTCAGCATTTGATTTTTCTATCATCAGCGCGTCATAATTCGGCGTGATGATGTCGCGCGGGCCTTCGCTGTCAGTGGTCACTACCGTAGC
>JBFWQQ010000041.1:0-16200 GCA_050249355.1 Alphaproteobacteria bacterium
CTCGCTCCTGGTGGAAGCCGCGCAGATGCCTGCTCCCATGCTTGCACATGCTTTGCTTGATATGGGGGCTAACCCAAGAGAGAACGGTAACCGGCGTTTGATACACACTATTACCGATCACTATATAATAAACGCACCAAAATTTCTTCACAAACCGAAAGCCCATGCCGACTGGCTGGCGCTGATCAAGCGGCTGCATACGATGGGCGCGGATTTTACTACGCGAATTAAGAAAGAAGGACCTGTAACAAGCGAAAGGCCGGTTTCGCCGCTTGAATTTGTAAGACTCGCTCAGGAAGAGTTTGAAGCGGATCGCGTTCTCCCATTCATTGGCAGGATTTTTCGCAGGTACCTTGGCCAACTGGAATATCTATTGCAGTCCTGTACTTTGCAGGGGCCTGCCAGTGACTCGCATGCGGGGTCAGTCGATCGTGATGGTCATAAACGCACCTTCCTGGAACGGCTACCTGGTGCAGCCGCGACCGATAGAGGAATGAGCTGACGTTTCTTTGTTACGCAGCGTGGCGTGTTGCAGGCGTAAAAAATTACAGCAGGTCGAAGGAATATTTTGCGGCCAGCCCTACTACGATCAGTGGCAGGGCGATCTTTAGCGGGGTTCTCAGGTAGCCTGCCAGCAGCACCACCACGTTACCGATTGTAACCCAGCAGAATAGCAGCACGAACACGCCGTATCTGTTGAAGCAATGCTGCATGCGTGAATAGACTTTCTCATTCATGCCTTTGGCGCTGCTTTTGGCCAGCCGGTACATGATATTGCCGAGGTAGTAGTTGAACAGCATCCCCAGCGTGCCGCCGATGGTGGCCAGCACTACGGCCTGCTGCATATCGAAGGTGCCGAAGCTTTTCATGGCATATAGGCCCGCTTCCGAACCAAGCGGGACGATGGATGCAACGAGTGCGCTGTTCAGGATGATGTCGAGATACGGCGACGGATTCATACCCTCACGCCGTCATTCCCGCCTTCGCGGGAATCTCTTTCGCAGTTAAAATATTTGGTTAGAGAGATCGCTGCCTGCGCAGGGATGACGTACAAATGTTTTACAGGGTTTTTACGCATTGCTTAATCAGGATTTGCGCTCGATCACGAAGCGGGCGAGGTCGCGCAGCAGGTCTGCCTTGCGGTCGAACACATCGAGGTGCGAAATAGCCTGTTTGCATAGTATCTGCGCATGCTCGCGGGCGCGTTCCAGCCCCATACCTGCCACCAGTGTGGCTTTGCCGGCTGCATTATCTTTGCGCACTTCCTTGCCGACCTTCTTGCGGGTGCCTTCGGCATCCAGCAGGTCGTCGGTGATCTGGAAAGCGAGGCCCATGTCGTGGGCGTAGGCGCGCAGCAGCTTACGCATCATGCTGGGGGCTTTGCCAAGGATGGCCCCGGCTTCGCAGGAAACGGCGAACAGCTCACCGGTTTTCAGGCGCTGCAGGCGGATGATCTCGTCGACGGAAAGCTGCTTGTTCTCGGCTTGCATATCCATCATCTGGCCGCCGACCATGCCCGAGCAACCGGCCGCTTTTGCCAGCGCGGAGATAAGGTCGCAGCGCACCTTGGGATCGGCGTGGGTGTTCGGATCGGCCAGAATTTCGAACGCATAGGCGTGCAGGCCGTCACCGGCCAGAATGGCGGTCGCTTCGTCGAACGCCTTATGGCACGACGGTTTGCCGCGGCGCAGATCGTCGTCGTCCATGGCGGGCAGGTCATCGTGGATCAGCGAGTAGGTATGGATGAATTCAATGGCTACCGCAGTATCGAGCGCCGATTCGTAGGCCACGCCGAACAGGCGGCTGGTGCATACGGTAAGGAACGGGCGCAGGCGCTTACCGCCAGACAGGGCGGAATAGCGCATGGCTTCCAGTACGCGTTCTTCGCCTTCCACATTGTCGTAATCAACGGGTTCCGGCTCTTCCTGATTCATCGGAATGATGGTGCTGCTGTAATGCTCGGGGGCTTGCAACAGGTCAGCCATGCGATCCTGCAGGCTGTCCGCCACGGTGTTAAGGGCTTCGTTCAGGTCATCGGGCAGGCGGGTGGGGTGCGCTAGCATCATTCACTATCTAATGGTTTGGTTGATGTGGTGCCGTCTTGCTTGGCGATGATCTGTTCCACTTTCAGGCGGGCATCATCCAGCTTTTTCTGGCAATATTCCTTGAGTTCGGTACCGCGCACATAGTCATTTATGGAAGCTTCAAGGTCGCCTGCACCGGATTCCAGTTTACGGACAATGGCTTCCAGCTCTTTTAAGGCTTCCTCGAAACTCTGGGAGGGGGTTTTAGCGGCGGTTTTGTTCATAGGCGGCCGATTGTATGTAAATCAAGGGGCAGGGGCAAGCAGAATTGAAGAATTGGGGAATGGGTGTTGCTGATGCTACTCAATTATTTACCGGGTATGTTGATAATTCAAGACGTAACCCAAAATCATCCAAATATCGGGTTACGGAAAGAACAACTGTACAATTCACTGTGTCGTGAAAGACTGCCACCCGTAATACACCATTCAGAGAGCGGATATATTCGCTAATCTCATTAAGCGGCTTTAATAAAAAATGGATGTTTTCATCAATATTCTCAAGTGGCTGCGCTGGCTCTGTGCGGCGTAGAACAATACCCCAGCCGCGGTCGCGGGCATCTTCAAGAATAAAATCAGAAGGGATAAGCTTTTGCAGCTTTATGGCATCGTCATTGCTTGCATCTAAAAGAGCAATTTCAATATCGGTTTCTTGAGACATATATCAATCAGTAAGGGGTTGCATACCTTACTCAATCCTTCAACGCCTTCACCAGTTCTTCGGTCATTTTTTTGGCATCGCCGAACAGCATCATGGTGTTGTCTTTAAAGAACAGCTCGTTCTCGATACCGGCATAACCGGCGGCCATGCTGCGCTTGTTGAATATCACTGTTTTGGCACCCTCCACATCCAGCACCGGCATACCATAGATCGGGCTTTCGGGGTTGGTCTTGGCGGCCGGGTTAGTCACGTCGTTGGCGCCGATGACATATACTACATCGGTAATACCAAAATCGTTATTGATGTCTTCCAGCTCGAACACGCTGTCGTAGGGCACATTCGCCTCGGCCAGCAGCACGTTCATATGGCCGGGCATACGGCCTGCTACCGGGTGGATGGCGAACTTCACGCGGATGCCTTCGGCTTCCAGCACTTCGGTCAGCTCGCGCACGGCATGCTGGGCCTGTGCCACCGCCATGCCATATCCGGGTACGATGATGACGGAGGAGGCGTTCTTCATAAGGAATGCTGCATCTTCCGGGCTGCCTGCTTTTACGGGTCGTTCTTCGCTTTCTCCCTGCGCTGAAGCTTCGGAAGATGCACCGAAGCCGCCGAATATAACATTGATGATCGAGCGGTTCATGGCCTTACACATGATATAAGACAGTATCGCTCCAGACGCACCCACCAATGCGCCGGTGATGATGAGCAGGATGTTGCCCAGCGTAAAGCCGATGCCTGCTGCTGCCCAGCCGGAGTAGGAATTGAGCATGGAAACCACCACCGGCATGTCCGCGCCGCCGATGGGGATGATGAGTAGAAAGCCAAGCGCAAAGGCCAAAGCCAGCAGCAGGATGAAAAAGAATTTCGATTCACTGAAGCAGAACAGCATGAGCAGCAGCACGATAGCAAGGCCGATAGAAGCATTAAGCATGTGCTGGCCGGAAAAACGCACCGGCTTACCAGACATGATGCCCTGCAGCTTGGCAAAGGCGATGATCGAACCGGAGAAAGTGATGGCACCGATGACGGCGCCAAGCCCCATCTCGATCAGGCTGGAGAACGGAATGTTACCGCTGCTGCCGATACCATAATATTCTGGTGCCCACAAAGCCGCCGCCGCGATCAGCACGGCGGCAAGGCCTACCAGTGAATGGAACGCGGCCACCAACTGGGGCATGGCGGTCATCTGTATCTTGCGCGCCACCCCGGCGCCGATCAGTCCGCCAATCAGAATGCCGAAAATAATCAGACCATAGTTGCTCACATTCGGCATCGCAAAGGTAACCATGGCGGCCAGCCCCATGCCCGCCATGCCATACAGGTTGCCGCGACGTGCGGTTTCCGGCGAGGAAAGCCCCTTAAGCGCCAGTATGAAACATACGGAAGCCAGCAGGTATAGCAGGATGGTGGTACTGGTCATGGTTTAGTTTTCTCTTTTTTCTGAAACATGGAAAGCATGCGCTGGGTCACGATGAAGCCGCCGAATATATTGATGGATGCGATGACCACGGCAATGAAGCCGAGCACATGGGCGGTGCTGTCGCCTTCCGGGCCCACGGCGATGATGGCCCCCACAATGATGATGCCGGAAATGGCGTTGGTCACGCTCATGAGCGGGGTATGCAGCGCCGGAGTGACCTTCCACACCACATAATACCCGATGAAGCAGGCCAGCACAAATACGGTAAAGCCGAATATGAACGGGTCGATACCCGAATGCTGCATCTGCTCCATGGCCTTGATATCTTCAGCCAATGCTGCAGACTCTTCGGCTATGCGCTGGGCCTTACGGCTGATGGTTTCGGCGTTGAACATGCGTATCTCCTTATCCTATGCCGCTGCTGCCAATTGCGGGTGTGTGGTATTGCCGTCGCGGCATATCAGCGTGCCCTGAACCAGTTCGTCTTCCCACTTGACTTCTAGCCCGTCTTTGCCCAGCAGCAGGGTGGATACGAAATTGAACAGGTTGCGCGCATACAGCTTGCTGGCATCCACGGCACAATGGCCCGGCAGGTTGCTGTAACCTATGAGGGTCACGCCATGTTTGGTGACCACCTTATCCAGCTCGGTCAGCTTGCAGTTTCCCCCGGAAACAGCAGCAAGATCCACGATAACCGAGCCTTCCGGCATATCTTTTACCATCGCCTCGGTGATCAGTTCTGGCGCGGGTTTTCCGGGGATCAGCGCAGTGCTGATGATGATGTCCTGTTTTTTTGCCGTTTCATGGATCAGCTGGCCTTGTTTGCGCTTGTAATCCTCGCTCATTTCCCTGGCGTAGCCGCCTGTGGCCTCGCCGCTTTCCTCTGCGGGCACTTCAATGAATTTAGCACCCAGGCTTTCCACCTGTTCCTTCACGGCGGGGCGCACATCGAACGCCGACACCACGGCGCCTAGTCGCTTGGCGGTGGCGATGGCCTGCAGCCCGGCCACACCGGCGCCCAATACCAGCACTTTGGCCGGGACGATGGTGCCCGCCGCAGTCATCATCATCGGAGTGACCTTCTGCATGGCTGCCACTGCTTCAATAACTGCGCGATAACCGGCAAGGTTGCTTTGCGACGACAGCACATCCATAGATTGCGCACGGCTGATGCGCGGCAGCCATTCGAGACTGAAGGCAGACAGGCGCTTGTGGTTGTATATGGTAATATTCCCTGGCTGGCCCACCGGGTCGAGCATACCGATCAGGATGGCGCTTTCCTTCACAAGGTTCAGCATATCCGCGGCAGGGGCGCGCACGGTGAGCAATATGTCCGCATTTTCGGCAGGGTTCTTTTCGATATCCGCACCGGCTGCGGTGAATGCCGCATCGGGAATCATGGAACCGTTGCCGGCACCCTCCTGCACAGCGATAGTGATCCCAAGTGCAATGTATTTCTTTGCCATCTCTGGTGTGAGGGCGACACGGGGCTCGCCGTTGGCCTGTTCATTAAGTACGGCGATTTTTACCATAAGCGATGGTTCCTGTAATGCACGAAGATATATGAGGCCACAGGTGTAAAGGATTTTATGTTCGGGGGAAAGTAGAAATTATGATTTGGCGGCGTAAGGTTAGCCCAGTTCGATACCGGCGGACTGTCCTATGCCGAACGAAGGCGGTGCAAAATTCCCAAGGTCTGCCATGGCAACCGAACTCATGGAATAGGTCGGAAAATCAGACGGGCTTACGATACCCCCCATATCCATGGTATTATAGTCAGAAAAGCTTGAACCGCCACCGGTGAAAACATCACCGCCGCCCCCGCCGCCTCCATCACCACCGCCGCTGCTGCCGCTGTCGGCAGCTGTGCCGCCTTCGTTGATGTACCGTGTATGGTCAGTGATCTCGCGGTTCTTGATGAAAATGGTATGGAAGAGATTAACAAGAAACCCGCCACGCGCATCTGGCAATATGCTGGTTGGCAGAATGGATTTTCCTGCGATGCCTTCCGATTCGAACTGTTTGTTGATACCTACCTGGCCAAGCTGTGACAGGTTGGGTACGCCCAACATCTTGGTTGCCACGCTGGCGGCTTTTTCGCCTGCTGCATCCACCACGATCTGGGCGGATTCCTTTTCGTTTGCGGGATCGGACGGGCCTGCCTGCGGACCGCCACGGCCAAACCCCATGGTATTCAAGTGGCTGAATATATTAAAATCACTCATAATCGCACTATAACATATTGAAAGCTAAAATGAAGTGATAGTATTATTACAATCTCAGTTAGGGCGGCTGACCTGCTCAGGACTGTCCAATGAAAATGCAGGAATTTCAATGGTGAATTCTTCGCCCTCGGCGGTGTGCATTTCATAATGGCCGCGCATGATACCTGATGAGGTCTGCAACGCGGCGCCGCTGCTATACTGATACACTTCTCCCGGCTGCAGCACCGGTTGTTCTCCGATCACTCCCGCACCATGCACTTCCTGTACCGCGCCGGTCGCATCGGTGATGTGCCAGTAGCGGTTGATCAGCTGCACCACTTCACTTCCCACATTCTCCAGCTGAATGGTATAAGCCCATACAAAATGGTCCTGCAGGGCACTCGACTGGTCGGGAAGGTAGGCAGGCACCACGGTCACTTTAATAGAGCGGGTTGTGCAGCTATACATAATACAGTTTATCCGCGCACAGGCACTTTCAGCAGGCTGAAGAATTCCTGCCGGGTGCGCGGGTCATCACGGAATGACCCAAGCAAGTGACTGGTCTGCATGACTGTGCCGGGCTTTTGTACACCGCGCATGGTCATGCACATATGGGTGGCTTCCACTACCACCGCCACGCCTTGCGGCCCTAAAAGTTCATTCAATGTATTGGCGATTTCCGCAGTCAGCTTTTCCTGTATCTGCAGTCTTTTGGCGTAGGTATCGACCAGCCGTGCGATCTTACTGATGCCGAGCACTTTATTGTTGGGGATATAAGCCACATGCACACAACCGGTGAAAGGCACCATGTGGTGTTCGCAGTGCGAACTGAAATTGATGTCGCGCAGTACGATCATCTCGTCATAGCCGCCTACATCTTCAAATGTGCGCTGCAGAACTTCGCCCGGATCAATCGTGTAGCCACGAAAAAATTCCTCAAACGCTTTGGCGACGCGTTTGGGTGTATCACGTAATCCTTCGCGCGCCGGATCGTCACCAGCCCAACGTATCAATGTGCGTACGGCATCTTCTGCCTGTTCGCGTGTGGGTTTGTTTTTTGTATCACTCATAAACATTATACTGGCATTGTAAGAAGGAAGCATACTATATAGGTTGCAATGGCATCTTACAACCTTAACCAACTGGTCTGATATGCTAAAAGAGACCATCCCATTCGTCGATCTGCGCGGAAAGACGCCTGTGGACCTGCTGCGCAGCTACCCGGACAAGGCGCGCGCCATTATCGATGGGGTAAGGCGCATGTACGGCGCCGCCTCTTATGTCGGCAGCGCACTCATCATGCCATATGCGGACTGGCGCTCGAAAAAGCTACTGCTCAGGGGCCGCAGCCCGTATGTGCATGAGGTTGAGACTATCGCAGATATCCTTGAGCTGCGCGGTATCTATGCATTGAATATGTGTTACGAGTGGGCCTGCACCAGTGGCGTGTGGCGCCACGACGAAGCGGTATCGATGCTGCGTGTTCTGGACTGGCCATTCCCGTTATTAGGTAAACATACCGTCGTCACCTGCCAGCAGGGAATAGCAGGGGTATTCTATAATGTCACGTGGCCCGGCATGTCGGGCATTTATAACGCCATGGCGCCGGGACGCTTCTGTGCCGCCATCAATCAGGCACCGATGCGTAAACACAAGCGTGGTTTTGCGCTCGACTGGGTGAGCAACCGCTTCGAGGCCAGTCAGGGTAAAGGCATGCCCCCATCACACCTGCTGCGTATGGTGTTCGAGACTGCGCCGGATTATGCGCATGCAAAGTCCATGCTGGAAAAAACGCCGTTGGCTGTGCCGGCCATATTTGTCCTGTCGGGCATGATTCCGGGCGAGGGGTGTGTCATCGAACGGCTGGAAAGCGCGTATGAAACACGCAAACTGGTGGCCGGGTTGCATGTGTGTACAACGAATCATTTCAACGGCAGCTTCAGCAAGGTAGGCGATGGCTGGTGGCCGCGCGAGATCGACAGCGCAGGTCGTTACCGCCAGGCGGTAACCATCGGTGCGCACGATCTGGAACAGCCGGATTTTGACTGGCTGCATGCGCCGGTCATCAATGCCAATACGCGGCTGGCCATCGTATGCAATGCTGCCACAGGAACATTCATGGTACAAGGATACGAAGGGCCGGCCGTAGTCACTAACCTGTTCAAACTTCCACCACTCGGATATGAAACCTCCCAGGCCGTCTAACGAGATTGTCCGGCTCATCCGGGCATTTGGCTACGCATGGAACGGCTTGCAGGCTGCCATGATGCAGCCTGCGTTCCGTCTGGAAGTATATGGTATGCTGGTGCTGTCGCCGCTGGCCATGTGGATCACGCAAAGTGCGATCGAGCGTATATTGCTGATCGGCAGCCTGTTTCTGGTTTTGATCGTGGAGATACTGAACTCGGCCATCGAAACGGCGATCGACCGCATTTCACTGGAACTGCATGAACTGTCGGGGCGTGCCAAGGATATGGCCAGCGGAGCTGTTCTGCTCAGCCTGTGCAATGCCGCCATGGTGTGGGTGCTGATACTCTTTTAAATTATGGAAGCCTTACCCCCGCACCTCGATGATCTGACCACGCGTAAATATGGCTTGTTTTTACGTCGTCGCTTCCTGCCGATATTCATGGCCACGTTCCTTGGCGCATTCAATGACAATCTGTTGCGTTCCGGGCTGGTGGTAATGATTGCATACGGGGCCAGCAACGGCATAGCGTTGCCGGATCGCCCCGAATTACTCGTGACAATTTGTTCGGCTTTGCTGGTAATTCCTATCTTGCTGTTTTCTTCCATTGCCGGGCCGCTTGCCGATAAATACGAAAAATCCCGGCTGGTACGCTATACCAAGATCGCCGAGCTATTCATCATGCTGTGTGTGTTGTACGGCTTTGCCACGTACAACATTTACCTGCTCATGTGCATGCTGTTCGTCAGCGGCATGCACACCACCTTTTACAGTCCCATTAAATTCAGCATCCTGCCCGATCACCTCAAGCCCGAAGAATTGCTGGCTGCCAACGGGTTCATGGCGGCCGGACACTACCTTGCCATTTTGGGTGGGCTGATAGCCGGTGGGTTGCTGGTAGAGGCGCCGGGAAACCTCATCGGTGGAGTGGCCGTATGTATTGCCGTTGTGGGGCTGGTTGCCAGCCTGTTCGTGCCGCAGTCGCATATTGCGCATCCCGGGATCGAAGTGAACCTGAACATCTGGCATGGCACGAAATCCATCCTGCGCAATGCGTATCATAACCGCACGGTGTTGCATGCGATCTGGGGATTGTCGTGGTTCCTGCTGGTCGGCTCGGTGTACATGGCACAGTTTGCAAATTATGCGCAAGGCGTGGTGCGTGCGGACAATGAGGTTTATATATTGTTCCTGGTGGTGTTCTCGGTGGGTATTGCGTTCGGGTCCATGCTGTGCGATACGCTGCTGAGGGGTGAGATCAGCGCTAAATTTACACCGTACCTTGCGCTGGGAACGGCCATTTTCACCTACCTGATGGTGGCCACGACACCAGCCCCGATTCACGAAGGGCTGATGGGGTTGGAAGAGTTCATCGGCATGCCATCGCACTGGCCGGTGCTGGGATGCATGTTGATGGTGGCGGTGTGCGGTGGCATCTATATCGTTCCCCTATACGCCATAGTGCAGTCACAATCACACATGCAGTACCGTTCCCGCGTGATGGCGGCCAGCAACCTTTTTGATTCGGTGTTCATGACATGTGCGGCAATGGCATCGTATATTTTATTGAATTTGGGATTCGGCATAAAAGATTTATTTGTTATACTCGCAACACTCAATTTACTCGTGGTATGGTATGCATGGAAATTCACCCGCTGACAGCGATCAGCTGAAGTTCAAAGATTACAACAAGACGCTGCTGGCAGAACTGCTGCACGCACAGCAGATTTATGGTAAAGACAGGGTGATCGCCGGGGACCTGATGGTCAGGGAAATGACACTGGGCCAGCTTTTGCTGCGTGCGTTCGTACTTAAGCGTCGTCTGGTGCACAGTGTAAAGGCCGATCCGTATGTGGGTGTTCTGCTGCCTAACACACTGGCTACCATGGTGACGTTCTTCGCGTTGCACATGATGCGCGCCGTTCCGGCCATGCTCAATTTCACCGCAGGCCAGGCCAGTATACAGCATGCCTGCCGTATTGCGCAGCTCAAGACCATTATCACGTCGCGCACATTCATAGAAAAGGCTGGTCTTGACCATCTGATCACGGCGTTGAAAAAACACTGCACGATCGTCTATCTGGAAGATGAGCGTAACACCATCACCGGGTTGGACAAGCTGATGGGGGCAGCGGCCGCCGCATTCCCACGCATGGCGTTGCAGGGCGTCTTTTCTGCTACCAAGCCGGAAGATCCTGCCGTTGTGTTATATACGTCCGGATCGGAAGGTGCGCCCAAAGGCGTGGTGCTTTCTCACCGCAATATTCTTTCCAATATGATACAGTCACGCATTCATCTGGGGCTGACGGCGGATCATATCGTATTTAACGCGCTGCCGTTGTTCCATTCATTCGGCCTTACCGTAGGCATGTTCATGCCGCTGTTGTCGGGTATGAAAACCGTGCTGTATCCCAGCCCGGTGCATTACAAACAGATCCCCGAGGAAATTCAAAAGTGCAAGGCAACTATCATGCTGGGTACCGATACCTTCTATCAGGGCTATGCGCGTAGCGGCAGCAAGGAACAGTTTGCCAGCCTGAAATACGCGGTGGCCGGGGCAGAGAAGCTGAAAGAAAGCACCCGGCTGCTCTGGCTTAATGATTTTGGCATCGACATCCTGCAAGGGTACGGTGTCACCGAATCCAGTCCCGTGTTATCGGTCAATACGCTGGAAGACCATCATCCGGGTACGGTGGGACGGCTTGTGCCGGATGTGGAGTATACGCTTGAGGCGGTGGAAGGACTCGATCACGGCAAACGCCTGATCGTCAAAGGCCCCAATATTATGCTGGGCTACCTGAAAACCGATAATCCCGGGGTGATACAGCCCGGCCACGAATGGTACGATACGGGTGATATCGTGGAGATCGATGCAGAAGGCTTCATAACCATACTGGGACGTGCGAAACGTTTTGCCAAGATCGCCGGCGAAATGATCTCGCTCACCGTGGTGGAGGATCTGGCCAACGAGCTGGCGGCAGATAAGGGCCATGCCGCTATTGCCATACCGGATGAGCGTCGTGGTGAACAGATCATCATGTATACCGAATCTCATGAGATCACGCGGGATAAATTGCTGGCGCTGGCCAAGAAGAAAGGTGTGCCCGAGATCTGCCTGCCCAAGGAGATCCAGCGTATTGACATCCTGCCTCGGCTGGGCAGCGGCAAGGTGGATTACATGTCGCTCAAAGACAGTATGGCCCGCAGCGCCTGAAGGCTACTCTTCGTCTGATTCATACGCATCGGAAGGTTGCGTACGGTTCTTTTTGCCGAAGTTCTTTTCGTATTTGCTCAGTTCGTTGTTCCAGTATTTCGCCACTTGGCCGCAGCGCTGTTGCACATCTGCCACTTTGCCCACACCATGCTCGAATCGGTAGGTCTTTGACGGCATGCGCTGCAACTCAACATAAATACGCTTCTGTGCACGTTCAATAACTGTATCGACATAGGTATGATCCAGCTGGAATTCCGGCATTACCATATTGCGCAGGGCCACCACGTTGGCATAGTGCGTATCAATGGTCTGGGTCAGGGCGGGTTCCTTAATCTCGGTGGTCTGCTTCAGGATCTTTGCAAACGACCAGTACTGATATGCGCACATATGATATGCGATGGAAAGCATGCTCTGCTCGAACTCAGGGCTGCTGCGTTTTTTGATGATGGCGGCTTGCCGTTCCTCTTCCAGCCTCTCCATTTCAGCCAGCGCGGCCTCATACTCTGCTTCATTCTGTTCATCCAGTATGAACGCCTCATAATAGGCGTCCTCCAGTGCTTCTTCGCGCAGGCGCTCGTGCTTTTCCACAATGCGGCGCTGTTCGTCGTAGCGTTGCTGCAGTATGCGGTTATACTCAAGATACTGATCGCCCACTTTTTTTGACTGCGCTACCACGAACGCATCCATTGCCTTGACCAGATCACCATAGCCTTCATTGTGTGCAATGGTACGTGCGATGTCGCCGTTATTATCCACGCTATAGTAATCAATGCCCTTTTCCATCAGAAACAGGACAGATTCTTTGTTGTTCACGCGGGCCGCATGGAACAGGGCCGTACGGCCCACCGAGTCTTTACCATTTATATCCGCCCCGGCGGCCAGCAATGTTTCCATCACCGGGATGGACTGGGCGTCGCCGCGGCTGGCGGCAAGTGCCAGCAAGGGTATGCCCTCGGAATTAGTGATATGTGGCGATACTTCTTTTGTGAGCAGCAGTTCCACATCCTGTGCCCGGCCCAGATGCACCCGGTAGATCACTTCATCCTGCAGGGATTTTCCGCTTTCGGCGGCTTGCAACGGTCCTGCCAGCACCAGCGGAAGCAATACATAGAGCAGTTTTTTCATATCTTGCGCTTTGCACCTTGAAACTAAATTATCCGTTACCATATGGTAACCATCAGGATTATAGCATGAAAGAGTAAAGAAATGACGGAAAAAAACGCACAGACCCATAAATTCGCTGCAGAAGTCAGTAAGATACTGCAGCTGGTGATCCATTCCCTATATACGAATAAGGACATTTTTCTTCGCGAATTGATCTCCAACGCCTCGGATGCTTGCGACAAGCTGCGCCATGAGGCCATCACCCAGCCGCAGCTGACGGCGGATAATCCGGAATTTTCAATCAATATTTCCGTAGATCCCAAGGCCCGCACCCTGACCATAGCCGATAACGGTATCGGTATGAGCAAGGATGAGTTGAAAAAGAACCTAGGAACCATCGCCAAGTCCGGCACACAGGAATTCATTGCCGCCATGAGTGCGGATGCGAAAAAGAATGCGCCGCTTATCGGCCAGTTCGGGGTGGGGTTCTATTCTTCCTACATGGTCGCCGATAAAGTAACGGTGGTATCCCGCCGCGCTGGCGCTAACAAGGCGTACCAGTGGGAATCGGACGGACAGGGCGAGTTCACCTTAGCTGCCACCGAAAAAGACACGCGCGGTACCGTTATCACCTTGCACCTGAATAGCGAGGCCGATGATTACCTCGATAAATTCCGCCTGCGCCATATCGTGCAGACCTATTCCGATCATATTTCTTTTCCTATCACCCTAACCGATGAAGAGGGTGGTACCGAAACCGTCAATAGCGCAGGGGCACTGTGGATGCGCGGCAAAGGTGACATCACCGACGAGCAATATAACGAGTTCTACCGGCATGTGGCCCACGCGCCGGATGAGCCATGGCTGACCCTGCACAACAAGGTGGAAGGCAAGGTGGAGTTCACCAACCTGCTGTTCATCCCGTCGGCCAAGCCGTTCGACCTGTTCCACCCGGAGCGCAAATGCCGTGTGAAGCTGTATGTGCGGCGGGTGTTCATCACCGAAAAGAATGTCGACATCGTGCCGGCATATTTGCGTTTCCTGCGCGGGGTGGTGGATTCCGAGGATCTGCCGCTCAATATCAGCCGCGAAACCCTGCAGGATAACCCCATTATCAACAAGATTCGTGAATCGCTTATCAAGCGTGTGCTGTCGGAATTGAAGAAGAAAGGCGAGCAGGACGAAACATCCTATCTCACCTTCTGGAATAATTTCGGTGCGGTGCTCAAAGAAGGCCTGTGCGAGGGCCTTGGCAATAAGGAGAGCATCCTTGAGGTGTGCCGTTTCCACTCCAATACGCAGGATGCGCAGACCAGCCTTGATGCGTATGTGGCCCGCATGCCTGATGGGCAGGAAGATATCTATTATTTTACCGGCGACCATCTTGCCACCATGCGCAACCACCCGCAGATAGAAGGCTTTACCAGCCGCGGCGTGGAAGTGCTGCTGATGCAGGATCATGTCGATGATTTCTGGGTCAACGTGGTGACCGAATATAAAGGCAAAAAGTTCAAATCCGTCACCCGTGCCGATATCGAGCTCGATAAGTTCAGTAAGAACGAGAAGAAAGAAGACAAGTCGGAAGAGCACAAGCCGGATATGTCCGCCCTGTGCGCAAGGCTGAAGGTCATTCTTGGCGACAAAGTGAAAGACGTGCGTACCACCGGCAAACTGACTGACAGTGCCGTGTGCCTTGCCACCGAAGAAGGCGGCATGGACTTCAGGTTCGAGCGTTTCCTGGTGGAGCAGAAGCAGCTGCCCGGCACATCAGCCAAGATTCTAGAGATCAACCCCGGGCATGCCATCATCCGTTCGCTATCGGCTAGAGCAGCCAGTGACGGCCAGTCTTCCGAGTTGGAGGATGCGGCGTGGATATTGTTCGATCAGGCCCGCATCGTCGAAGGCGAAGAGATATCCGACCCGGCGGCATTCACTCGCCGCTTGCAGGCATTTTTGCAGAAAAGTCTCGCGGCCTAGGGTGATTTGTTATCCCGGTGCAGGCCGGGGGCCATGTTGATGGCATCGCGAATATCTAAACATAGATTCCGGCCTTCGCCGGAATGGCAAAGGTAGGCTAATTGAATTTTAATAATTGCGGGAGTATAGTGCCGTTAATTGCTGGTGCATGACCAACCTATGCCCGCACAGTGTTAGGAACCATGGCCAAAAACAATACGCTCAAAGGGTTTCGCCGCAAGGCGCCAGTGAATGCCGAGAGCTACTCGCCCGATACCGTGGAAAAGCTGCGGGCGGAACTCGAACTGCTCACTTCCTACTCCAACGACACCATCTACCGCCTGCGCTACGATACCATGCGCTACGATTACATCAGCCCTTCGGTGGTGCGCCTGCTGGGGTTTACCCCACCGGAGCTGGAAACCATGAATATCCGCTCGCTTATTATCGAGACGCGTATCGTCAACAACACGCTGCGTCCGGTGGAATCCTTCGCGCCACTGGAAGAAAACCGCAAGCGCGGCGAAGTGAACAAATGGCAGGCCGACTACCTGATGCGCACCAAGGATGGCCGCAAGATATGGGTGTCGGACATTTCCTATCCGTGGTTCGATGAAACCGGTTCCATTATCGGCTCGGTGGGATCGCTTCGCGACATTACCGACCGCGTGATGGCTGAAAAAGCCGTGCAGGAAGAACTTACCCGCGTACAGAATACCGATGCGCTGACCGGACTGGGCACGCGCCGCCTGTTCTTCACCAAGCTGGAAGAGGAGCTGCGCCGCATCCGCCGGAGCCGGGAAGACCTGTCGTTGCTGCTGATCGACATGGATCATTTCAAGAACATCAACAATAATTACGGGCAAGAGATGGGCGATACCGTACTAAAAGCGGTGGCGCGCATCATAAAGTCCTGCCTGCGCGAAACCGATGTCGGCGCGCGCATCGGCGGCGAGGAATTCGGCGCCGTGCTGCCGGAAACACCGGCCAATGGCGCCTATTGGGTGGGCGAGCGCATCCGTACCTCGGTGGCCAAGGAAACCTTCAATATCGGCGAAGACAACAAGCTGTTCGGCTGCACCGTTTCTATCGGTATCGCCTCGGCCAAGTTCGATCATAATACCGACGCCGAAGCGCTCTATAAAACGGCAGACCAGCGCCTATACATCGCCAAACACACCGGCCGCAACCAGGTGTCTATGGACGAAATCGTCGAGATGCATTAAAGCGCTATATTTTTTGCAAGCGTCTTATTACGTCTTTGTGGGTTTCTTCATTCACTAAGCCTACGCTCGGATGCTTAGTAAAGTGTGGGGTACTGTTCTTGGCATAATCTAAAGCGTTTTTTGCATGCTCACTAGCTGCAG
>JBFWQQ010000042.1:0-16150 GCA_050249355.1 Alphaproteobacteria bacterium
AACATACCACATATGCGGCACTAGTCTCCCTACGCTAAAGCTTCGGGGAGACACCCTAGCCTAATCGCTTTCGTGTGTCAGTCCATAGAATGGCCTGCCACCCGAAGCCGAAGGCGTAGGGTGGCGGAGACGAGAGGATTCGAACCTCCGATACGGTGTTACCCGTATAACGGTTTAGCAAACCGCCGCCTTCAGCCACTCGGCCACGTCTCCACAGCGTATAGCACTCATCAGAGTGCAAGGACTGTTAAAAGCCAGAAAACAGGGGGTTTGTCAACCGAATCAGTGGATGTGCGTGGCAATATCGGCAGCGTTCTGGCAATCCGACAGCACCGTGGAACAACGGCGTATACGCGCGATGCTGAAACGGTAACTTTCGGAGTGCTTATTATCTTTCATTTCCAGCTCCATGAGCAATAGCTGGACAATCGAAAGATAGCCGGAAACCTCGCTTATACAGGCATATGCCCCGGCCACCGGCAAATGGCGGGGAATATATTCCATATCCTTTGCACTGATGATACCTTCGCCATCGGCCAGCCTTTGCATGGTTTTGCGCCATGCCTGCAGTTTGCGGCGGGTGACATCGATAAAATCCATATGCGGATCCATAAGCATATTACGCGCTTCAGAAGGGCGCATTTTCTGGATCACCCTGTTGTTTTTGCGTAAATCGCTGATCAGGCTGCGGATCTTTGGGCGCTGGGCGAGGGCACGCAATACTTCCTCTGCTGCGTCCAGCGCCGGTTTTGCATCAGCCAGCATACGACAGGCACGCTCACGCAGTTTCAACGACTGATAGCGCTCCTGCAACGTTTCAAAACGCTCCAGTGGCAGCACAGCATGGTGAATAGACGGGGACCTATGCGAATGGTGCACGAACGGCTCCTTGGATTACGAGATTTAGTCCAGTCTACGCCGATATCCCTAAGAAATATTTAATGAATCCATATAATACAAGGGCATTGCATATTTGTGGCAAGCTGGCTATACCTAGCGCTGCCTCGCACATCAGGAATCAAGGAAAAATGATAGAACAAGAATCTGATAATTCAGAAGAAAACTCCAAGGCCCCTTGGGATGAGACCATACGCACTGTATTAATAGCCCTATTGCTGGCCCTGATATTTCGCAGCCTGGCCTATGAACCGTTCCATATACCCTCTGGTTCCATGAAGAATAACCTGCTGGTCGGCGATTACCTGTTTGTTTCCAAATTTAGCTACGGCTACAGCCAGTATTCCTTTCCTCTAGGTGTTTTTCCCTTTGAAGGGCGCATGATGGAGAGTCAGCCTGAGCGCGGCGATGTGATCGTATTCCGTCTGCCGGCGAACCCGCGTATAGACTATATCAAACGCCTGATTGGCCTGCCCGGTGACCGTGTGCAGGTCAGGGATGGTACCGTGTTCCTGAATGGCAAGGCCCTTAAACGTGAACGTATCGAAAATTTCGTAGATTCCGGTGGCGAGCATATGCGCAATTCCATTCCCAGCTACCGCGAAACACTGCCCGACGGTAAAAGCTATATAGTGCTGGAGGAAGACCAATTCGGTGTTGCCGATAACACCGAAGAATTCGTGGTACCGGAAGGACAGTATTTCTTCATGGGCGACAACCGTGACAATTCAACCGACAGCCGCTTTTCACAGGTAGGATTTGTTCCGTACAAAAATCTGGTAGGACGAGCCGATATGATTTTTTTCTCCATCGGTGAAAGGGCGCGGTGGTATAATCCGGTGTCATGGTTTTCTGCCATGCGCTATAACCGCTTCTTTACCCACCTGAATTAATGGACAGGTTGCTGCAACAGATCGGTTACGACTTTTCAGACGGCTCCCTTCTGAAACTGGCACTCACACATCCCAGCCTAGCCGAAAAGACAAACAACCAGCGGTTGGAATTTCTGGGTGATGCCGTGCTCGGTTCGATCGTTTCGCACCTGTTATATGAAATGTTCCCGCAGGAGGTGGAAGGCCAGCTTGCCCGCCGCCACGCCGCACTGGTATGCCGCGATACGCTGGTTGAAGTAGCCGGGCAGGTGGGGCTTGCCAACGCACTGTTGATGGCAAACGGCGAAGAAAGCGCCGGTGGTCGCCAGAATCCGCGAAACCTCGAAGATGCAATGGAAGCGCTGATCGGAGCGATATATCTCGATGGTGGGTACGATGCCGCGCGCAATATGGTGGTGCGTTTCTGGCAGCCCGTGGCGGCCAGTGTAAAAGAAGCGCCAAAGGACGCGAAGACCGCGCTGCAGGAATGGGCGCAGTCACATGCATTGCCACTGCCCAGCTATGTGCTGGTAGCCGCCGAAGGCCCAGCGCACGAACCGGAATTTACTGTGCAGGTTTCTGTGCAGGGCCATGATCCGGTAACAGCAACGGCGCGCTCCAAACGGCTGGCCGAACGTATGGGAGCCGAAACACTGCTCAGGCAGCTTTTGGTATGACATTACGCTGCGGAGTGATCGCAATAGCCGGAACACCCAATGCCGGGAAATCTACACTCATTAACAGGCTGGTAGGCGGCAAGGTTTCCATTGTCACCCATAAGGTGCAAACCACACGCTTCAATGTGCGCGGGGTATGCGCACACGAACAAACACAATTTATTTTTGTCGATACGCCTGGCCTGTTCGATGCAAAAAAGCCGTTGGAAAAAGCACTGGTAGATAACGCGTGGCAAGGCATTTCCGATGCGGATGCGGTGTTGCTGATTATCGACGGAAAGCACGGAATAAGTGAAACACTGGCAACAATCATGCAACAACTGCAGAAACGCTCGCAATTGCCGCTATATATCGCCATCAACAAGATCGATGAAATGGATAAAAATGCGCTGCTTGCACTGGCTGCCGCATGCCATGAACTGGCACGGCCACAGCAGATATTCATGATATCGGCGTTAAAGGGCGACGGGGTGGAGGACATAAAAAAATCGCTGGCGCCGCTGATGCCCGAAGGCCCGTGGCATTACCCCGAAGATACGATGAGCGATATTCCCATGCGCCTGCTGGCAGCCGAGATCACGCGCGAGAAATTATTCCTGAACCTGAATCAGGAACTGCCCTATTCGCTGGCTGTTGAGAACGAATCTTGGGAAGAAGGCGATACGCTTATCAAGATCAGTCAGGTCATTTATGTACAACGCGAGGGGCAAAAAAAAATCGTCATCGGCAAGGGCGGCGAGGGCTTAAAACGCGTCGGCACGGCCAGCCGTAAGGAGCTGGAAGCCATGCTGGAAAAGAAAGTACACCTGAACCTGTTTGTTAAAGTAAAAGACAAGGATTTTACTTTAATTCCTTCAACCAGCTAGGCAACTTCGCTTTCACTGCCTTCATCGGCGTATTGCGATGGCAGCGCTTTGGACGTTCTGGCACCGAGTGCTTTTAACTTTTCTGCGCTGCTGATGAGATTGCCTTTACCGGCGGAAAGCTGCTTGAACGCCACATCGTAGGTCGACTGCACGGTGACCAGCTGTTTACCAACCTTTTCCATGTTCTCGACGAACCCGGCGAATTTATCGTATAACCTGCCGCCTTGCTCGGCTATCTCTTTTGCATTCTGATTCTGGCGATCAATCTTCCATAAACTGGCCACGGTGCGCAGAATGGCAAATAAATTTGTAGGACTTACAATAGCGATCCTACGGCTCCATGCAAAGCTGTGCAGCTCTTTATCCTGCTGTACGGCAAATGAGAATGCGCCTTCGGTCGGCATAAACAGCAGCACGAAATCCGGCGTCCCTAGCTTGTCGCTGTCCTGATACCGCTTCTTTTCCAGCCCGACTACATGGCTTTTAATGGAATCAACGAACTGGCGCGCATGTTGCACGCGTTCGTTATCATCGTTGCTGTTGCAATAACGGTCGTAAGCAGTGAGCGATACTTTGGAATCAATAATGATGTGCTTGTCATCCGGCAGCCTCACGATTACATCCGGCTTCTGGTGGCTACCGTCGGACGCCTTCATGCCCAGCGACTCGCCCTGCAGTACATAATCCTCATCGCGGCGCAGGCCAGACTCTTCCAGTATACGCTCGAGCATGATCTCGCCCCAGTTACCCTGCGCCTTCACATCACCACGCAGCGCTTTGGTCAGGCTGTCGGCCTGCAGTACGATCTTCTCGATCTCGCTTTTGAGTGTGTGTTGTTCCTTGCCCTGCATGTCGAACTTATCGACCACAAGCTTTTTGAACTCGTTCAGATGTTGCTGCATGGGATTCAGCAAATCGCCGATCTTTTTTTCCGAATGGCTGGAGAATTTATTGCTCATCTGCTCGAGCAGCTTCTCGGTGGTATCCTTGAACTCGGCCCGTAGTATCTTTTGTTGGTCGGTGGCCTTTTCGCGCTCGTTCTTCAGGTCGGTCTCGGCCTTTACCGCACGCTCATGGTATTGCGTGCTCTGGCTTTGCAGCTGCTGTTTTTCTTCCTGCAGTGCAGCTAGCTGGGTTGCCATATTACTGCTGCGGCTGCTCAATATGGTCCATGCCAGACCAAAACCCAGTATGATCCCCACGAATGCGAATAAAAACGGCATAAAATCCATTGCAAAACCTGCTATTTCCAGTACGACTGCTTTGATCGAGGATTCTAGACCCATGAGCAATAACCACAAGCACAAATTCGCTGCCGTTATCCTTGCTGCCGGCAAGGGCACACGCATGAAATCCAGCCTGCCCAAGGTGATGCACAAGCTGGCCGGATGGTCGCTGATCACCCATGTGCTGCGCAGCGTGCAAAGCCTGCAGCCCGAACGTGCGGTTGTAGTGGTGGCGCCGGGTATGGCCGATGTGGAAGCCACGGTAAAACATACTTTCAGCGCCTGCGATACAGCGGTACAAGACAAGCAGATGGGCACCGGCCATGCAGTATCCTGTACCAAGGGTACGCTAGGCAATTATGACGGCACTGTGCTGGTGCTGTATGGCGATACCCCGCTGATCACTCCGGAAACACTGCAAGACATGCTCGATACATCACTGTCGGCGGACGTGGTGGTGCTGGGCATGCAGTTGGACGATCCCACCGGCTATGGCCGCCTGATCATCGATTCGCACGAGCAGTTGAAAGAAATTATTGAGCACAAGGATGCCACCGAGGAACAACGCAGCATAACGTTGTGTAATTCCGGTATAATGGCAGTTAAAGCGCACGTGCTGTTCGAGTTACTGGCGCAGCTAGACACCCGTAATGCCGCTGGTGAATATTACCTGACAGATATTGTTAGCAAGGCCAACGAACGTGAACTGCGCTGCCGGGTGGCGATAGCGGAGAATACAGAACTGCTGGGGATCAATGATCGCATCCAGCTGGCCGAAGCCGAAGCCGAGCTGCAAGACCGCCTGTGCCGTAACGCCATGGAAAACGGCGCTACGCTGATCGACCCGCCCAGCACCTTCCTGTGTGCTGATACCAAACTGGGGCAGGACGTAGTGATACACCCGCATGTGGTGTTCGGGCCCGGCGTGGTGGTAGAAGACGGCGCGGAGATACGCAGCTTCAGCCACATCGAAGGCACCCACCTCAAAAAGAATGCCATCGTTGGCCCGTTCGCGCGGCTGCGCCCCGGCAGCGTGCTGGAAGAGGGTGCGCGCGTGGGTAACTTTGTAGAACTCAAAAAGGCGCATCTGGGCGAGGGTGCCAAGGTGAACCATTTAAGCTATGTCGGCGATAGTGAAGTAGGCGCGGATGCCAATATTGGCGCAGGCACCATCACCTGCAATTATGACGGCATCAGCAAGCATAAGACCACCATCGGAGCCGGTGCGTTCATAGGGTCGAACACCGCGCTGGTTGCCCCGGTTTCGGTAGGGGCAGGTGCCATTATCGGCGCCGGCAGCGTAATCACAAGAGATGTGGAGGCGGGTGCACTGGCATTAACCCGCAGCGAGCAAATAAACAAGCCCGGGATAGCTGACAAACTGCGAAACAAGCAAAAGAAAAGCGGCTAAAGCGCGTCGCTGACCAGTTGCAGGCAACGCTCTACCGTCTGCTGGCGTATGGCCGCACGGTCACCGGTAAAACGGCATTCTTCCACCTTCACATGGTTGCCGGTCATCAGCCCGATATATACCAGACCCACCGGTTTTTCCGCAGTGCCACCGCCCGGGCCGGCAATCCCCGTCACGCTGATGGCAATGTCGCTACCCGCTTTGGCCTGCATGCCACGCGCCATATGCTCGGCCGCCTGTTTGCTGACCGCACCGTGCTGGTCGAGCAACTCCTGCGGAACACCTAATAGATGGTGTTTCAGTGTATTGGAATACGACACTACGCCGCCTTCATAAGCGGCAGACGAACCGGGAATCTCGGTAAATAGCGCCCCCAGCATGCCGCCGGTGCAGGATTCTGCCGTGCTCATCATGAAACCTTTGGCCTTACAGCGCTGCAATATGCTTTCTGCCTGTTTTAGTAACACCGCATCAGGCATAGGTGCCGCCAAGAAAATTGATGATATGGTACATGATATCCTGACTGTCGAGCCACTCGGATTGCAGCAGCAATATGGCATAGGTGAGTATGGGGTAAAATGCCGCCAGCATGTCATCGAGCATGATACCAATGCCACCTTTGACTTTTTTATCGGCCCAGCACACCGGCCATGGCTTAATCACATCGAAGATGCGAAACAACAAAAAACCAATAAGGTAGGATTGCCATGTCGGGAATAATACGGCGAGCAGGAACCATTGCCCGGCTACTTCGTCGATCACCACGTCGCTGGGATCTTCACCCTTGCCACCGTGGCGCACGAACTGTTCGGATGCCCAGCAGCCCACGATGAATGCTGCTACCGACGCACCCAGCAATGCGATATTGCCGAAAAAATAATGGATCACAAAAGCGAACGGCAATGCAGCAAGCGAGCCGAACGTGCCGCTGGCCTTGGGCGCAAGGCCGCTGCCGAACCACGTGGCCAGCCACCACCACAGCGGCTTGTGTTTATGTGTTCTTATGAATGCTGCGATCATTCCCTTGGTATCCTTACGGTTGCCACCGCCTGCGCTGCGATGCCTTCGCCACGCCCGGCAAAGCCAAGCTTTTCCGTAGTGGTGGCTTTGATGCTGATACGGTCGGAGGAGAGCTTAAGGAGCGCTGCGATATGTTCAGCCATCTGGGTACGGTATTGCGAAATGCGCGGACGTTCGCACACAAGGGTCAGGTCTACATGGATCAGTTCCCCTTTACGCTGTTTGAGCAGCTCGAACGCATACATCAGGAAACGTGAAGAATCCGCACCCTGCCATTTCAAATCGTCGGGCGGGAAGTGCTGGCCTATATCACCGGCAGCTATAGACCCCAGTATGGCATCCACGATCGCGTGCAGGCCCACATCAGCATCCGAAACCCCTTCGAGATAATGGGTATGGGGTATCTTAATGCCGCACAGAGTAAGGTTCTGCCGTTGCACCGGTGTATCCGGGCTATGTGCTTTCAGCGCGTGCACATCATACCCCATGCCGGTACGCGTCTCATATAGGAATCCCATGGCTGCCTGCATATGCTCTAAATCCTTTTTGGTCGTAATCTTCATGTTGGCGGCCTCGCCATCCACCCGGCTAATAAGCAGTCCGGCCTTTTCGTACAGCGCCGCATCATCGCTCAGGCCATGGCCCTCATAGCGGCGATGCAACGCTAATATTTCCTCGAACATGAACCCTTGCGGGGTTTGTATCGAAAAAAGATCTTGCCGATCAATGGTTTCGGTGGACCTGCCATCGGCCATGCGCCGTACCGTATCAGTAACAGGCAAGCAAGGCAGCACGGCCGCTTTGGGGCGTATACGCTCTGCCACCCGGTGAATCAGTTCGGCACTGGCCATAGGGCGGGCGATATCGTGGATCAGTACCTTTTCTGGTTTGCTGTATATCAGACTTTCCAATCCACGACGCACCGATTCCTGCCGCGTTTCCCCACCCACCACGCAGGCATACATCGAAAGGCCCTGCGTAGCCTTTTTATACATGCTGTGGTGGTCACGCCGGATCACCACGCGCACCCCGTCGATGGACGGGTGGCCCAAAAATGCCGCCACCGTACGCCGCAGTAAGGTCTGGCCTCCTATAGATAAATAAGGCTTGGGCAGGCTGGAACCCAACCGCTGGCTGGTCCCTGCGGCTACCAAAAGTGCAACAGTCTGTGGCTTTTTACCCATAAGAGCGGCGGTAATCCTTGAAAAAAGGCCGGATTTCGGCTAAGTGGAACCATGTCAAAACAAGCGCTACGATAATACCCAATGGTTAATTCTTTGCAACCGATAGCCATCGGCCCGGTAAAGGTGGAAAGCCCGGTATGGCTGGCCCCAATGACCGGCGTGTCCGACCTGCCGTTTCGCCGCCTGGTGAAGCGTTTCGGCGTGGGCATGGTGGTATCGGAGATGATCGCATCACGCGCGGTGCTGTTGGATAACAAGAACGCCCAGCGCATGGCCTCGTTCAGCCCGGACGAGTTTCCCTTTGCCATCCAGCTGGCCGGTTGCGACCCGGAAGTGATGGCCGAAGCAGCCAAGATGAACGAAGACCGTGGCGCGCACATCATTGATATTAATTTCGGCTGCCCGGTGAAAAAGGTGGTGGGCGGCTATGCCGGCTCACACCTGATGCGGGATGAGGTGCTGGCAGGCAGGATATTGAACGCGGTAGTAAAGGCGGTATCCATTCCGGTAACGCTGAAAATGCGCACCGGCTGGGACGACAATAATCGCAACGCCCCCAGCATGGCCCGTATCGCCGAGGATGCTGGCATCCGGCTATTGACCGTGCATGGACGCACACGCTGCCAAATGTATAAAGGCCATGCCGACTGGCGGTTCGTGCGCAATGTGAAGGAAGCCGTGTCTCTGCCGGTGGTGGTCAATGGCGATATATGCAGTTTCGATGATATCGACCGGGCGCTGGACGAATCCGGTGCCGACGGGGTGATGATCGGGCGTGGTGCCTATGGCCGCCCGTGGTTCATTGCACAGGCAGGGCACTACGTGCTGACGGGCGAAAAGCTGGTCGACCCGACACTTGAAAAGCGCCTGGAAGTGGTGCTGGAGCATTACGATGACATGCTGACGCATTATGGCGTAGAGAACGGCATAATGATCGCGCGCAAACATCTGGGTTGGTATTCCTCCGGACTTTTCGATTCAACCTCATACCGCCAGCACGTCAACACACTGACAGATCCGGATGCAGTAAAAGAGGCCACACGCGCCTTTTACCTCAGGACTATGGAACATCATGAACAACTACCGTTAGCAGCATAATCGAGTATAGCGTATGCAACCTCTTGCCAAACCCACCCCGGAAAAATCATCTGGCCTTGCCGAAAGCGTGGAATACCACCTGAAAGAGTATTTCCGCGCACATGAAGGCAGCCAGTTACCCGCGCCGGGCCTCTATGACCGGGTACTGCCACTGCTGGAAAAACCGCTGATAGAAATGACGCTACGTGCTACCGGTGGCAACCAGATCAAGGCCGCGCATATTCTTGGCATAAATCGCAACACGCTGCGCAAAAAGATCCGCCTGTTGCGCATCGACATCGCCAGGCTCACGGAGTGATGCGTGGCAATGCAGGCAGCGCATAGGATGAGGCTGGGCGGCAGGTTCGGCCGGAATATCATGCTGCTGTTCATCGTAGCCGCCTGTGTTTCGGCAATTTTTACCTACGTAAGCATTACAGGAAACAGTAAGCCGCTGGACGACATGCAGTCGAGCCGCATCAGCACGCTGATGCTGGTGAACATCACGCTGTTACTGGTATTGGTAACATTAGTGATAAGTAAAATTTTCAGTCTGCGGGCCGCCCTAAAAAAGGGCATGGCAGGATCGAAGCTGCAAAAACGCATCCTTATCCTGTTCAGTCTCGTAACCATATTGCCGACCATTGCCGTGTCCATTTTTTCAGCAATGTTCTTTAACCTCGGCATCCAGACATGGTTCAACGATAAGGTGCAGACCGCTGTCAATGAATCGTATGCGGTAGCACAGGCTTATCTTGCCGAGCATCAGGAAAACATACGTGGCGATATCATGGCCATGGCCAATGACCTGAACCAGTCAGCCCAGCTTGCTATTACCAATCCGGCGGAATTCAACCATATTGTTGCCACGCAGGCTACCGTGCGCGAACTGACCGAGGCGCTGGTTATCCAGCACAACAAGATCATCGCCCAGGGAAGGTTCAGCTTTGCGCTGGCATTCGAGAGCATACCGCAGAACCAGATCGAGCAGGCCGAGAACGGCAAGGTCGTGCTCATGAGCAACGAAACCAGCGATAAGGTGAGGGCGCTGGTAAAACTGGAAGCCATGCCGGATGCATTCCTGATCGTGGGACGTCTGGTTGATTCCAAAGTGCTCGCACACATGGAAAACTCGAAGGGCGCCGTGTCGGCATACAACCAGCTCAAGGGCCAACTGGACCACCTGCAGATGGTGTTCTCGGTCATGTTCATTACACTCGCGTTATTACTTCTGCTGTCTTCCGTAGGCTACGGCATGGTGTTCGCCTCGCGACTGAGCAGGCCGATCTCAGCGCTGGTAATCGCAGCCGAACAGGTGCGCAGCGGTGATTACAGTGCCCGTGCCACTATCAGCACCCAGAAAGATGAACTTACGACGCTAGGCCGTACCTTTAACCGAATGACCGAACAACTGCAGACCCAGCGTACCGAGCTGATAGAGGCGAACCGGCGGCTGGACGAACGCCGCCGCTTTACAGAAGCAGTACTGTCCGGTGTATCGGCCGGCGTGATCGCACTGGGCAAGGATAAACAGATTACATTATTCAACCCCTCATCCGTCAGTATCCTTTCAGCCGTGGATATTGCGATAGACAAGCAGAAAAAACTCAACCAGATACTGCCCGGCACCAGCGAGCTGTTGCTACGTGCTGAGCAGATGCCGGGCGAGGTCGTACAGGACACCATTACGCTGGATAACGAAGGCAAAAGCATCACGCTGCACGTACGAGTCAGCACCGAAGAACTCGATGATGCGATCGAAGGATACATCGTGACCTTCGATGATATCACCGTGCTGGTTTCAGCCCAGCGTACCGCTGCATGGGCGGATGTGGCACGCCGCGTGGCGCATGAGATCCGCAACCCGCTGACGCCGATTCAGCTCTCTACCGAACGCCTGAAAAAGAAATACCTGAAATACATCACCGAAGATCAGGATAATTATTTGCGTTATATCGATACCATTGCCAAGCATGCCGGTGATATCGGCAAGATGGTGGAGGAATTCGTGTCGTTCGCCCGTATGCCAATGCCGATATTCGCGCAACACGACATTGGCAGCCTGATTAAAAAAGCGGTATTTTCCGCCGAAGTTGCATGCCCGGATATAAGTTTTATCACGCATATGCCAACGCAGCCTCAGCAACTGGTATGCGATGAACGCCAGATGACACAGGTATTCACCAACCTGCTGAAGAATTCTGCCGAATCCATAGAAAGCCGTTTAGCTGGCAAGCCCGATAGCCAACCAGGCCGTATCAGTGTTACGGTTGAAAGAACCGATGAAACATTGCGTATTCTGGTGGAAGACAATGGCACAGGATTCCCGGAAGGCGCGTTGCAGAAAATGTTCGAACCATATGTTACCACGCGCACCAAAGGTACCGGCCTTGGGCTTGCGATCGTCAAGAAAATCGTTGAAGAACATAAAGGTAGCATTGATCTCTCTAACAGCGGGCAGGGGGCAAGAGTTGTGCTTTCCTTTTTACAACACTGTGATATAAATGCCGCATACGATAATAAGACGGACAGGTCATGACCTCTGATATTCTCATTGTTGACGACGAAGAAGACATCCGTGAACTGGTATCGGATATCCTCAAGGACGCCCACTACACCACCCGAACAGCCCATAACAGCGATTCCGCCTTTCAGGCACTCGCTGAGCGCGTTCCAACGGCCATCATACTGGATATCTGGCTGCAAGGCAGCGAGCTCGACGGGCTGGGCATACTGGAAATGGTCAAGAAGAAATACCCGACGCTGCCCATCATCATGATCAGCGGGCATGGCAACATAGAAACCGCTGTGAATGCCATTAAGATCGGCGCTTATGATTTTATTGAAAAACCCTTCAAGGAAGACCGCCTGCTATTGATTGTTGCCCGTGCACTGGAGCATGCCCGGCTGAGTAATGAGAATAGTGAACTGAAGCTGCGTGGTTCCACGGAGATGCAGCTTAACGGTACGTCACCAGCGATACAACAGCTGCGGCAGGCACTTGAAAAGATAGCACCGGCATCGAGCCGTGTACTTATCACCGGCGCACCCGGCACCGGCAAGGAAATGATGGCTCGCATGATCCATACAAAATCCGCCCGTTCTAAGGGTAATTTTGTTGTGCTCAATGCCGCCGGACTTGCTCCTGACCGTGTGGAAGCTGAGTTGTTTGGCGTGGAAGACTCCAACCCTACCGGCGGCGCCGAAAAGCTGGGCCTGCTGGAACGCGCGCACAACGGCACCTTGTTCATCGACGAGGTGGCCGATATGCCGTTGGAAACCCAGGGTAAGATGCTGCGCGTGCTGCAGGACCAAAGCTTTACCCGTGTGCGCGGCAACCGCCGGGTAGAAGTGGATGTACGCGTGATCGCATCCTCCAATCGCAATCTGGAATCAGAGATACAGCTCGGTCATTTCCGTGAGGAATTATACTATCGACTGAATGTGGTGCCGCTGCGCATGCCATCGCTCAAAGACCGGCGGGAAGACATAGCAGAATTATGCCGTCATTTCCTGCGCCGTGCATCGGAAACCGCCGGTATGCCCGCACGGGACATATCCAATGAAGCACTGGCAATGCTACAAGCCTACGGCTGGCCCGGCAATGTGCGCCAGCTTCGCAATATGATGGAATGGCTGTTGATCATGACTGCCGATAGCAAGGATTCTATCAGGGCTGACGATCTTCCACCGGAGATACTGGCTTCTAACCCGGCACTGGCCCGCCCGGAGACTAATGCCGATATTATGTCGATGGCACTGCGTGATGCCCGCGAACTGTTCGAGAAGCAATATCTTGCCGCGCAGATCGAGCGGTTTGGTGGCAATATCTCCAAAACTTCGGCTTTCGTGGGCATGGAACGTTCTGCGTTACACCGCAAACTTAAAACGCTCGGCATCAACGAAGCGACGGAAGAAAAAGTCGGCTGACACCACATAGATTTTTTATGGCCTTACAGGCATTTTCGTTGTGTTCATTATTACAACACAGGAGAGAGAGCCATGAATATTTTTAACAAGATCAAAAAAGACCATGATGAAGCCCGTGAGATCATGGACAAAATACTTAAGACCCCACAGGTTAAAAAACGGCAAGAACTGTTCGGCCAGCTGAAGGTCGCCATTTTAAGCCACGCCAAATCAGAAGAAGAAACCTTTTATAAATCCTTACGCAAAAACGGCGATAAGGAAATGAAAGAGGAAATCCCTCACTTCAAAGAAGAGCACGAAGAGGTGGAAAAACTATTCAAAAGCATCGAAAAGCTTGATCCTGATGATTATATGTGGTGGGAGCAATTCGGCGAATTGCGCAAAGCACTTACGCACCATATGAAAGAAGAGGAAGAAGACGTATTCCCTGATGCCAGAAAGGACATTCCAAAAACCGAAGCGCAGGAAATCGGTGAAGAAATGGCAGATATCGAAGAAGAAGAAAAAAACGCGCTGATGCGTAAAGAAGGTATGGCTGCTTAGTTTATTGTATAAACATCCAACTCATATAACATGGGCGTGTGGTCTGAGCCCAGCGTAGGCCCTACTGTACGCGATTTGATATCGATGGCAGGAGACGCCAGCAAATGATCAATGCCGATACGCATGAAAAAGGGCGCCTGCCGTGGCCATGTGCCTTGCATCTGCCAGTCCTGCTGCGCGTGGTGCATATGGGCGTTGATAAGGATACTACGAAAATACGGCGAGTAAATCGTACAGTTGAGATCGCCGACCAGTAATTTGTACGGATGGTTATTTTTTTTCAGTACATTCTGGATCACGCTCAGGTCGTTCATGCGCCATTCCGCCATCTGTGGTGACATGGGTGGTGGCGTGTGCAGTTCATACACATGTAACGATTCACCTGATGGCAGGGTAATGTCCATATAGGCATATCGATTGTGTCCGCCACCAGTAGGTTCGGAATTGTATTGACTTACAGGCAGCTTGCTGAAGATAGCCTTGCTTAAAGCCTGCCTGCCGGGGTTCAGCTCCACTTTATGCCAGGGGTAATGTTCTTTGAGGGGGCCCAGTTCATTGGCACGATCCTGATGCACCTCCTGCAGTATTACAATATCGGCATCCTGCCGCAGTATCCATGGTACACCTTTTTGTGCAAATTCATTGTTGCGGTACTGGATGTTATACTGCAGCAGGCGCAATGAGTCTTTGATAGTTCCGGCTGGCTGCTTGGCCGCGACGAACGCGCTGCCTATCGGTATCACCAACCCCACACACAATAACAACATCCACAACCCCAGAAACTGGTGCTGCTTCAAGAAAAGCAGAACACACAGCATAAGGCAGAACACCGCCATGTGCAGTTGCCAGTGCGTGATTAGCTCTGCCAGCCAATATTTGGCAAAGAACGTACACAACGCAAGGGCCAGCGTGAAAGCAACGCAGCATAAAAGACCAACGGATATTGTTGTGTTCATAAAAGCCTAGTGATGCTGCGTATATTTGAATGCACTGATCGATTCCGTAGTATATATCCGTTTCCAGTGCGGTGATGCTTTAGCAGCCTCATACAAGCGGCCAAAATTCGGGGTAAGGATGGCATTGATATCGTACCGTGCGATGATGTTTTCATGTCCCGGCTCCAAGGCCATGAGTGTGATGTATTCTTCCATGACGTGGTTGGGATAAGCCGTGCCTGCCCGCCCATCAAGAAACACCGGAAATTCACCCCGACCATTATATATAAGGTAACCGCCAATGTTGAAGTCATTCAATACGCGTGCTCCGGGAATTTTCTGTTCTACCACCGCCATGGCAGCACGCACGCCATACGGGTCATCCGCAAGTTTTTCTTTCGGGACTAACGCGGAAAATACCGGCGTGGCTGTGCACAACAGAAGTGCCAGCACGATCCCGGTTGCTCCCAGAAGCTTTTCCTTATTGCCATTCTTTATCACGATCACGTTGGCATCCACTTTATCTGGCTGTGCATGCCTAGCCAATGTATACCAGCTATAGGCAAGATATGGCGCCGCAACCAGTGCAAGCACTGCAAAAGCGCGCTGGGCGTGCAATGCGTATAATAACCACAGCAATGCCAGAATGCGGTCGGCCAGTGGGATCCGCACGTCCCGCAGGTTGGTTACTACGAACAGCAGCAGGATGATAACCGAAAAACTGGTATTATCTCCAATAGTCAACGTTTTCCACTCTATCAGGTATGGGTTGATCGGGCTCACCATCACTCGGTATGCCGCATCATACAGAAATATATGGTTGGGGTTGATCAAGCTGGTCGCCGCACAGGCGGCGGCGCACCATACCAGGCGCCGGAACCACGCACGCTGCTGCGTTTCCCACGCTTCCAAGGCATATATTGCAATCAGTGCAAAACCGATGATGAAGCCACCATGCATATTGACCCAACCTAGCATGAACAGAGGCAAGACAAGCAGTGAGCGCTTTTCTGCTGTACGACTCTGATGAAGAAAATGGTGAAAGATCACCACGAACAGCATGCTCATCAATACCGGCTGCGCATACATGAAAGCCAGTTGCACATACCATACCACCATCAACGTAAGCAGTATGAAAAACTGGGGTATGTCCCTGCGATTGTGCAGCGTTACGCACAGCAGGGCTAATATGGTGGCTAGCAGGAACGCCGCCAGATAATATAACGCAACAACGCCAAAATTCTCATTCAACCAGCTGAGCAATATATCCCATAACCACGAAACATCATACCATGGAGTATGGCCAGCCGAATATGACCACGGGTCATTCGTGGCAATTATCCCGTTGGCACGAAACAGGTCACCGGCAGCTATGTGCCATGGTATATCAGGATTCAGGAATACCGGCTGACCGGCAACAACATAACCGATGAACGCAACGAGAAATACGAAACTGGCATAAGCAGGCGGCAGTATACTAGATATCCGCGAATACATGCGATTCTTCTTTTG
>JBFWQQ010000043.1:0-15916 GCA_050249355.1 Alphaproteobacteria bacterium
TTCTCAAGCCCGCATCCCGAAATGAGCATTTTTAATATAGTCGGTTAATCGTTAGATTGCCCTCGTATGGTGCGTATGCATAGGCATCATACCCCGTCTAGGTATATTGCTTGGGAGGTTGATATGAAAATGCGAAGAATATCCAATCCATTGCTTGCGTTGGTGGCATGTTCCTTTCTGCAGGCATGTGCAAACCCTGGCCCGCGGGCTGCATTTCCGAATGCAGTGGAACAGGCATATAATACATCAGGCGTTGTGATAATGAATCCGTATACCCGCACGATATTCAGCACGCATAATTTCTGAAGGTATACAGGCTACATTCTAAGTTGGGACTGGTACTCAGCCCTCGATCTTGATTTCCCCGCTGCTTTGTTCCATCTCGGCAAAGCTGGGCTGATAATGGCTGGGTATGTTAGCACGTCCCATTTCCATGGAAATCTGTGGCGCCATACCCTTCAGGTGCGCCACCAGCACATCGCGTATGATAAAATAGAACTGCTGTTCTTCATCATGCACGGCGGCATTCTTCACCGCGAGCGGGCCTACAATACCGTAGGCCATGAATACCCCCAGAAATGTGCCTACCAGCGCGCCTCCGATCATTTTACCCAGAATCTCTGGGGGCTCGTTGATACTGGCCATGGTTTTGATAACCCCCAGCACAGCCGCAACGATACCCAGTGCAGGCAAGGCATCGGCTATGTTCTGCAACGCATGCCCAGGTCCTGTTGCTTCATGGTGATGCTTCTCAAGCTGTTTTTCGATATTATCCTCTACCTGATGCGGGTCTTCCATGCCCATGGTAAGCATGCGCAACGTGTCACAAATAATATCCAGTGAGAAATGATCATTCAGTATCTTGGGGTATTGGGTGAATATGCTGCTCTCTTTAGGGTTTTCTATATGCTGCTCCACCGCGATCAGGCCCTTGGCTTTCATGAGCTTGCACAGCGTGAACAACAACAGCAACAGCTCCTTATAATCCTGCTTCTTCCACTTGGGGCCTTTAAAGGACTTGATAAGCTCCTTGCCGGTTTTTTTTGCCACCACACCTTTGTTGGCAATCAGAAACGCACCTACGGCCGCGCCGCCGATCATGGCAAGCTCGTGTGGTAGCGCCACCAAAATAATCTCGATCTTGCCGCCGGCATGGATATACGTACCGAATATGCAGACGAACACAACAATAAGACCGGCCAGTACAAGCATCGGTGAAAATTTTCCCTAAAAATAATACGTTAGTATCATCCTTAGCAGTTAAATACCAATAAAGGGTTAAAGGGGGAGATCAGGCAGCTACCTCACTGGCCTCATCAACTCCTTGCACAGAGCGGATCTTGTCGAGAAGACCGGGCGATACAGTATATTTTCCCGGCAGGTCAATATCGGCGTCTTTTCCATCGGCGCGCGCAGTGAGCCGCACAACCATACCGCTTCCATTGCCATCACCCAATAATGAGCGGATAGAAGCCACGGCCTGCGGCTCGCTGATGACAATACGCAGCTGGCCGCGCATATTCATGGCGGGCTGGTCGTTGAATGCATCGTCGAATAAACGTATGCTGTTGGCGATCAGGCGCGGCCCATTCTCATCCAGCTTCCCTTCGGCCTGTATAAAAAGTATTTTTCCGTTTTCCAGCAGGTCACGTTGTTCGTTTAGAAGCACTTCATTAAAAATGGAAACCTCGAATACCCCCCCCATGTCAGACAACTGTAAGAATGCAAAACGCCCCTTGTCCGATACCTTGAATTTCTTACCGGTGACAATGCCCGCAACGCGCAGCGGGCCATAGGCCATGCCCAGTTTGGCCGCAAGATCAGCCGAGGACGTCACACGCATGCTTTGCAGGGCATTCTGGTAATCAGACAGCGGATGCGATGACAGGTAAAAACCGATAGCAGAAAATTCATGCTCCAATCGCTCCAGTGAGTTCCAGTCCGCCCCCTCTGCCAGCCGAGGCTTGTTATTGGCCAGCGCCGATTCGCCCGCGAACAGGCTGCTCTGGCTGCTGTCACGATCGCGCTGACTTGACAGGCCATGCGCAAGCAGCATATCGAGATGATCGAACAGCTGCTTTCTGTTGCCATGCAACCTATCGAACGCGCCGGCCTTTATAAGATACTCCATCGCACGCTTGTTGAGCGATTCAGCCGGTATGCGTGTCATGCAGTCGAATATGTCCCTGAAAAGGCCGTTTGAACGGCGCTCGGCAACCAGACCGTGCATCGCCTGTTCGCCAACATTGCGCACGGCCGACAAGGCATAACGGATGGCACCATTTTCTACGCTGAATAATACTTCCGACGCATTGATATCGGGTGGCAGCATTTCAATTCCAAGTTGCGCTGCATCCTCACGGAATATGCCCAGCTTATCGGTGTTGTGCATATCGTAGGTCATCGACGCTGCCAGAAATTCCACCGGGTGGTTCGCCTTTAAGAAGGCCGTCTGGTAGGCGATCAGGGCATAAGCCGCCGCGTGCGATTTATTGAAGCCGTAAGCGGCGAATTTCGCGATCAGCTCAAAGATACTTTCGGCATCATCTTTTTCGACACCGCGATCAACGGAACGCTCGATGAATATACCCCGCTGGGCTTCCATCTCTTCCTTGATCTTCTTGCCCATGGCGCGGCGCAGCAGGTCTGCTTCCCCCAAGCTATAGCCCGCCAGAAGCTGGGCGATCTGCATCACCTGTTCCTGATAGATGATCACCCCAAAGGTTTCTTTCAGCACCTGTTCGAGCAGTGGGTGCAGGTACTGTGCCTTTTCACGGCCGTGCTTTCGCGCAATGTATGTGGGAATGTTGTCCATTGGGCCGGGGCGATACAGTGAGACCAGCGCGATGATATCTTCCAGGCAGTCAGGCTTCAGTTTTTTAAGCGTATCGCGCATGCCGGCGCTCTCCAGCTGGAATACGCCGACCGTTTCCCCGCGTGACAACAATGCATAGGTAGCAATATCCCCTTCAGGCAGAGCCTGCAGGTCAATTTCAATACCGCGATCCCTGAGTAACCCGACTGTACGCGATAGTACGGTCAGCGTTTTCAATCCCAGGAAATCGAATTTCACCAAACCGGCGGCTTCGGCATATTTCATTGAATACTGTACCACCGGCATATCGGACTTCGGATCGCGATACATCGGCACCAGCTCATCCAGCGGGCGGTCGGCAATCACCACACCGGCCGCATGGGTAGAAGCATGACGGTTCAGCCCCTCCAGCTTCAGGCTGATACTAGCGAGCTTGGCAACTGTCTCATCTTCCCTGATAGCGGCCTTTAACATCGGCTCCATTTTTATCGCTTCGGCGAGTGTCACTGGATTCGCAGGGTTATTGGGCACCAGCTTACAGATACGATCCACCTGCCCATATGGCATTTGCAGTACACGCCCTACATCACGGAGCACCGCCCTAGCCTGCAATTTACCGAACGTGATGATCTGTGCCACATGGTCGGTCCCGTATTTACCCTGCACGTAACGTATTACCTCTTCACGGCGATCCTGACAGAAATCGACATCGAAGTCGGGCATGGATACCCTCTCGGGGTTTAAAAAGCGCTCAAAGAGCAGGCTGTAGCGTAGCGGATCGAGATCCGTGATTTGCAACGCCCACGCCACCAGCGAACCGGCGCCTGAACCACGGCCCGGGCCGACAGGAATGCCATGATCCTTACTCCAGCGGATAAAGTCGGATACGATAAGGAAATACCCAGGGAACTGCATTTTGATGATGACATCCAGCTCAAAATTCAACCGTTCAATATATGGTTGGGCAGCGTCGTGTTGCGCCTGCACGTCCATATCCTGCGTGTATACGTGTTTGAGCAATCGCTGCTGCAGCCCATCCATCGCTTGTTTGCGCAACGTGTCGGCTTCACTTAATCCCTCTGATGCATATTTGGGCAGCATGGGCGCGCGACCATCGGGGAAAAAACTGCACCGGCGGGCGATATGCACCGTGTTAGCCACAGCCTCGGGAATATCTGCAAACAGCTGTACCATTTCCTCAGGCTCCCTGAGACGGTGCTGTGGCGTCAGATGTCGCCGGTTCTGTTCTGCCACATAGGTACCGTCGGATATGCACAAGAAGGCATCGTGCGCTTCATGCATGTCCTTTTCGATAAAATATGCATCATTCGTGGCTACCAGCGGCACGTTGTGCGTATAGGCCAGTTCGATCAGCGCGGCTTCCACCTGCTGCTCTTCCGGCATGCCATGACGCGATATCTCAATATAGAAACGATCTGCAAAAATGCGTTTGCAGACATTCGTCGCCTGCACTGCAATGTCCATTTTACCGGCCAAGAGGGCACGAGTAATGCCGCCATGTATACCCCCAGATAGTATAATAAGCCCCTCGTGGTGGGTAAACAGGTCCTCATAGGCCAGCAGTGGCGTGCCATTTTCACTGACGGAATCGAGATAGGCTTTGCTTACCAGCTTCAGCAGGTTCTTCCAGCCGGTCTCGCTTTGTGCATACGCCAGCATCTGGTCGGGCTTTTGGCTGTGCGACGGACGGTTGTTTTCCGATAGCACGGGTTTAAGTTGCAATACGCATCCCATGATCGGCTGCACACCGGCTTTGGCCGCTGCCATTGCAAATTCCAGTGAACCGAACAGGTTGCCATTATCGGTTACGGCAACGGCGGGCATATCATGCTCCTGACACCAACCGACCAATTCTTTTATATAAATAGCGCCTTCTAGTAGTGAATAGGTGGAATGCACCCGCAGATGTATGAAGGATGGATTCATATCAGCATACCGTCCTTGAGATGCACCGTGCGATCCATGCGGGCGGCTAACTGCGTGTTATGCGTAGCTATCAGTGCAGCCAGCCTGTTTTCCTTCACCACTTCCATCAGCAATGCAAATACCCGCTCGGAGGTATGCTCATCGAGATTACCCGTCGGTTCATCCGCCAGCAGCAGTACGGGATCATTAGCCAGTGCGCGCGCAATCGCCACACGTTGCTGCTCGCCGCCGGAAAGCCTTGCGGGCCTGTGCGTTACCCGGTCTGCCAAACCTAGCCGATCCAGCAAGGCGTGCGCCTTATCAGCGGCCTGCATTTTATTCCTGCCCAATATCATCTGCGGGATCATGACATTTTCCAGCGCGGAGAATTCCGGGAGCAAATGATGAAACTGGTATACGAATCCTATGCACTGCAACCGCGCCTGCGTACGCGCTCCCTCGCCCGCCTTGCCAAGCTCCCTGCCCGTAATATGGATAGATCCCGAGGTGGGGGTATCGAGTAGCCCGGCAATCTGCAGAAGCGTGCTTTTTCCCGATCCTGAAGGCCCTACCAGCGCCACGCTTTCGCCAGCCTGCACGGCAAGGTTCAAGCCATTTAATACATGCAGGTCTTTACCGCCCTGGCTGTATGTGCGATGGATATCATGGAGGTTCAGCACGGCATTACTCATAACGCAGTGCCTCCGCCGGATTCATGGATGCCGCACGGCGCGCCGGGTACAGCGTGGCAAGAAACGCTACCAGCAAGGACAGGAACGCTACCGTGATCACCTCGCTGCCATCGACCTTGGACGGTAAATGCGACAGGAAATACAGCTCGTCAGCAAACAGCTTGTGCCCCATCATATTCTCCAGCCATAACTGTATGGTTTCGGTGTTGAACGCAATCAGCAGCCCGAATACAACGCCGATGAGTGTGCCAGCCACGCCGACACTGGCACCGCACATAAGGAAAATACGCAGTATCATGCCACGGCTTGCACCCATCGTGCGCAATATGGCGACATCCTTTCCCTTTTCGCGCACCAGCATGATAAGCGAGGAGATGATGTTGAACGATGCCACAATAATGATGAGCATGAGAATAAGGAACATTACGTTGCGCTGCACGATAACGGCCTGCAATATCTGCCCGTTACTGCGCTGCCAGTCATACACACGTGCATGAGGGCCCAGCTCGCTTGCTATGGCCTGCGCCATCTGTGCCGAGCGGTCGGGGATTTCTACCATCACTTCCAGCATGGTGGCCTTGTTAGCTTCATCATCGCGCAGCTTGAAATAAACCTGCGCCTCGTCGAACGGCATGATGATAAGCCCGTTATCGTAGGCGAACATGCCAATATTGAAGATACCCACCACAGGGTATGCTTTTACGCGCGGCATCATCCCCGCGATAGTGGCCCGTCCTTCTGGCGATATCAAGGTGATCGAATCACCGAGCCTCAGGCCCAGTTTTTCAGCAATACGGTAACCGATCACTACACCGCCGCCTGCATTCAGCGCTTCTAAGCTGCCTTCGGCCATGCGGCCCGACAGCAGCGGCTTGTATTTCAGATCATCATCGCGGAAAGCCACGGCCATGGCGCCAAGCGCCCTGCCTTTATGGCTGGCCATGATCTGCCCTTCGATCTTGGGAATGGCGCTTTTAATGCCCGGCATCATTGTCAGCTTATTTGCCAGCGCATCATAATTTTCCAGCCCGCCCGCCCTGGCATACACGCTGATATGGCCTTCAAGGCCGATGATGCTTTTTATCATCTCGTCGCGCACGCCGTTCATGACCGCCAACACGACTATAAGCGTGGCAACCCCCAGCGCAATGCCCACCAAGGAGAACAGCGCAATGACCGATATCAGCCCCTCCTCGCGCCGCGCGCGCAGGTACCGAATTGCCACCATGCGTTCAAAGGTTGAGAACATTCCCGCTCCTATCCGACAATTCGTCCGAGCGCTGCATCGACTGATAATTCCTGCTTTTCACCGGTTTTGCGGTTCTTGAATTCCACGATACCACCCGCCGCGCCTTTAGGGCCGATGACCATCTGCCATGGCAGCCCGATCAGATCCATACCGGCGAATTTAGCACCGGCGCGTTCATCCGTGTCGTCGTATAGCACGCTGATATTCTGCTGTTGCAGCTTGCCATAAATATCACTGCACATCGCATCGCACGCGGCATCCCCCACACGCAAATTGATAAGCCCGACCTTAAATGGCGCCACCGATTCCGGCCAGACGATACCGGCATCGTCGTGGCTGGCCTCGATGATAGCACCCACAAGTCGAGATACCCCTATACCGTAACATCCCATTTCCAATATCACGTCCTTGCCGTCCGGCCCGGGCACCTTGCAGTTCAGGGCCTCGGAATATTTTTTGCCGAGATAGAAGATGTGCCCTACCTCGATACCGCGCGCTTCACGCAGTTGCTCTTTGGGGATCGGGCAATTCGCCGCGTCGTGCTGCTCGTCGGCGGCGGCATAAAGCCCGCGCATCTGTTCGGTGGTCATGGTGGTTTTTCCGGTGCGGATGTCGTCGAAGGCAGCATCGTAGAACAGCGCGCTTTCGCCGGTGTCAGCGATCACCTGGAATTCGTGGCTCATATCGCCGCCGATAGCGCCGGAATCAGCCTTCACCGGCACCGCCGCCAACCCCATGCGCGAAAATATGCGCAGGTAGGTATCGTACATCAGGTTATAATGTTTTTCGGCTCCGGCATAATCCATGTCAAAGGAATAGGAATCCTTCATAAAAAATTCGCGGCCGCGCATCACGCCGAAACGCGGGCGGATTTCATCGCGGAATTTCCACTGGATCTGGTACAGGTTGCGCGGGAGGTCGCGGTAGCTTTTTATGGAGTTGCGCACAATGTCGGTGATGACTTCTTCACAGGTCGGGCTGTACAGCAGTTCGCGCTCGGCACGGTCAGGAAACTTTAAAAGTTCCTTGCCCATGGCATTATAGCGGCCGGATTCCTGCCACAAGTCAGTTGGCTGCAATGTTGGCATAAGCAGCTCTATTGCACCGCTTTTATTCATTTCATCGCGCACGATTTGCTCAATGTTGCGCAGCACGGCATACCCCATCGGCAACCAGCTATAAATACCGGCAGCCAACTGGCGCACCATGCCGGCACGCAGCATCAGCCGGTGCGACGCGATCTGTGCCTCGGACGGGTTTTCTTTGATCAGGGGCAAAAAATAGTGGCTTAGCCGCATGAATGTTTTTCCTTATTGAAGATTAAGAATAACAAGAGTGAGGATGGCGGTAATTATCGCACTGACTAGTGAGTTCGCCACCAGCATCTTTTTCCAGTATATTTTTTTAGGTGCCGCAGCGTATTCCAGGGGCGCCAAGCTGCCTGGCTGGCCCTGCTCTATACAAAATGGCCAAACGAAGAACAGGCACACCCACCATAGGTTGACATAGGTAAAACACGCCATGGTCCAACTCATACAGCCTTTTATCCTCCTGTTTTACTTAACAAAGCAGTTGGTTTGTCATAAAAGTTTCACTTTTCCTCGCCACAGAATAAGGTAAGATTAGTGTAGTGCAATCGAATTCATGACACCCGGTGTAGCAAATGGATACCGAAAAGTATCTGATACTTGAAAAGAAGATAGAAAAAGGCCTGTCGCCCACGGACGAAGGCCCTTTCTATCATCACGGCTGGTGGGAATCGTACAAAGGCAGCATCAAAGGCAAGCTGGGCGGCGTTGTCATCGGAGGCCTCATGGGCGCGATCGTGGGGCTTGCAGTTGCCGCCACGCTCGCCACGTTCTCCACGCTGCCTACACTCGCACTGGGCATGGCGTTTGCCGGCATTACCGGCGCCGGTATACTGTATGGCGCACATGAATTCGGTGATATCGGTAAGATACAAGGGTCGGTAGCGGCCGGCCTGGAGCAGGCCGACGGACGCGAAGCCTTGCGCTTTGCCGCGCTCGAAAAGAAAATAGACGCACTCACAGAAGCAGTCAAAATCGGCGTTGGCGGTGAGACAAAGAAGAACGTCGATGCAATAACCCAGAAAGCCGATCAAGAGGCGGATGCTCTGGAAAAAGAACTCGAAACCTACCGCACTACCCACTACGCCAATTACAGCCCGGATAAAAAGAACCGTGTGATATTCGGAAAAGTGGCGGCCATCGGCCTTGTGGTGGGTGCCATAGCCGGTGCGTTGCTGGCGTTTGGCGGTGGTGCAGAGCATATATTCCATGCGCTCGGCATCAAAGGGCTTGAAGCCGCCGGAACCATGGTGGCATCGGTCATCACGTTTGGTATGTTTGGCGCTAGTTTTGGCCTAAACCGCGACCTTTTCCGCAAGATATTCGACAAAACCGACCTGTGGTCGAAAGGCATGTTATCGCATAAACGGGTGCGCGAACAACAGCTGGCAGCTGGCCGTGAGCTTGAAGATGACACCAATGGCAAGAATGACCAGAAAACAGAGGCTCCTAAAGCGGAAATAAAGGCCCAGCCAGCCTATGACGGCATAAAATACCCGGAATCAGATACTTACTATCAGGACAAGGTACTGGCGGCGGCGGAAAAAGCCCTGCTTTCCTTTGACCATACCCGCGCCACCCCCCATTGATAGCGCTTGGCAGCCGTCATACGGGCTGTCATAAAATATTAACATTAGATCATTGTATTATATGGTACAATTTTATCGTTGTGGACTATGATGGCCACCGAAGCATTATGAGCAGAACATGGTAGATATTCGCGCCATACAGAATCTGGGCTATGAACACCCGGACACAGGTATTCCCGATGAGGTTAAAAACCGCATCGATGATGCCGTTGCGTCTGGATTGAATAAGGCATGGCGCGGTATGCTGCAGGTCGCCGCCAGCGGGTTTGGCAAGGGCGTGCTGATCGCTGCCGCCATCACACTGGCCGCCGGTATGATCATCGGGGGGGCGGATGCCACCATCAGTGGCGCATTGGTGGAAGCTGGCGTAAAAGAAGGATTCCTGCATGCAGTCAATTTCCTTACCCATGGCGCGGGATTACTGACGCTTGCAGTAGGCGGTGCAATCGGCGCAGTGGCAGATGCCAGAAGCCATCAGGGCCGCATCACCGAACAGATGGCAAAAGACGAGGCGGCTCGGCTGGAAATAGCGCGTGCAAGAGGTAACCAGCAGATGCAGGAGCGCGAGTCAGAAATACGCAAGCACACCACCCCACCTGCGGTGGAGTATGCGCGCACCGAATCGATAGAAAGAAAATTCAAAGAGCCCACTAACGGCAGGGCAGCCAAAAGCGTGGCCAGTGCCGTGAATATAGGGGAAGTCAACCTGGATCCGGTAGCCAGCAGTTATGCGCAAAGAGAAAAAGAACGCAGGCTGGCGCGGCAAGCAATCAGTAAGGCATTTTAAATGGCAGTTGAAAACAACCAACCCGGAATGAAAAAGCCGCTGACCTTATGGGAAAAGGCCAAGATCGGCGTGACCTCGTTCGTGAAAACGGCAATGGATTATATTCCAAAAGGCATTGTTATCGGTGCAGCAGCAACCGGCGCCCTGATGCTGATCGGCAACCTGACCGGCATGTCATGGCTGGAAGGTGTGGCCAATCTTGACCTGGGTGGATTTGTAACACGCGTGGCCACCACGGTGGCCATTGTGACCGGCCTGGTGGGTGCCATCGGCGCGTATCAGGGTATCAAGGCACATACGGATTACCGTAACATGGAAATAGAGCAGCAACAGCAAGCAATAGTTCGTGACCGTGAGCGTGCACGGTCGCGCCAGCAAGGCAATGACCTGACGGACGAGCTGGAAGTCAAAGCCCAGACCGACCTGCCGCTGGCGGCAGATAAAATTGTAACGGGCCCATTCGTAGGATAAATCAAGGAGCAAGAAAATGGAAAATATTACAATAGAACAACCTAAAGCAACGTTCGCTCAATCAACCGCAAGCGGTATAGCTGGATTCATCAAAGGCGCGCTTTCCGGCGGGCTGGTAGGTGCTATTGGCGGAGCCGTGGTAGGCGCTGTTATCGGCGTAGTCACCGGCGGACTGGCCTTGCCTGTCATAGGTGCCGCCGCTTTAGATGGTATAATCATCGGCGCGGCAGCTATGGGCGGCGTAGGCGCTTTAGCAGGCACCACCACCGGCGTAGTGCAAAGCCGTGAAAAGAATCAGGTAACCGCGCAGGATGTGGTAAATGTGGCAACCATCTCCTATGCGCAAGGCATGGGCGTAGGCCATACGATCGGTAAAGAACAGGCGGCGCAGGAAGCTCAGACCCATTTCCGCGATAAGATATTAAAAGAACGCGCCGCACGTGCACACACGCAGCAGCAGATGCATTGAGGCTTAGATCCGTACCACATGGATCTCGATCACCGGTTTCTTACCCAGTTCGCGAGCGATCAACCGGCGTAATGCCAGACGCACCGCCTCGTGCACATCCTTATCGGACTTATGTTTACCGGATTCCACAATACGCGTGATCTCGTCGGTATATTCAGCAATCAGCTCAGCATCGTCCTCGGCACTCAGCAGTCCCGGCGTGGTCAGCACCACATCGGCAGCCAGCCGTCCACCAGACTCCAGCACGAGGGTCACGACCACCAACCCGTCATCACGCAACTTACGGCGGATACGGATGATGTCCGAATCGGTGGGGATCAGCGATGTGCCATCAACCGCAATATAGCCCGATTGCACATTGCCGATCACACTCGCCTCGCCTTCTTCCAGCCACACCACCGCGCCGTTGCAGGCCTCGACAGTTTCCTTCACACCCAGTGAGCGCGCCAGCTTGGCATGCTCGTGCAGGTGATACGGCTCGCCATGCGTCGGCACGGCAATGCGTGGGCGTACCATACCATACATACGCGTCAGCTCATCCCGCGCCGGATGGCCGGACACGTGGATGTAGTAATCCTTATCGGTGATGACCTCCGCACCGCGCTGGATCAGCTGGTTTATCGTCCAGTTGATCTTGCTTTCGTTACCCGGAATACGACGCGAAGAGAATATAACCGTATCGCCACGCTGCAGGCGCAGGGCCGGATGCTCGCCGCGCGCCATACGCGTCAGCGCGGCCCGGGGTTCGCCCTGACAACCGGTGCAGATCACCAGCACATCCTTGCGCGGCAGGTCCATGATCTCGTTATCGCTTACGATCTCCACCTCATCGCTCAGGTAACCGCTTTCCTTAGCAGCCGCCACAATGCGGTGCAAAGAGCGCCCCATCAGCGCCACTACCCGGCCCGACTCCTTGGCGGCCAGCATGAGTGATTGCACACGCGCAAGGTTGGATGCAAAGGTGGTCACGATCACGCGCTGTTCGCATGAGCCGATCAGATCAACCAGATGCTTGCGCACCTCGCCTTCCGAGCCTGCCTCACCTTCCACGAATACGTTGGTGGAATCGCACACCATGGCCAGCACATTATTGTCGCCCAGCTGCTTAAGGTGCTCGTAGTTCGAGGCCGGGCCGATCATCGGCGCCTCATCGAATTTCCAGTCGCCGGTGTGCAGCACGGTGCCTTTTTTAGTGGTAATGGCCAGCGCCTGCATTTCCGGTATGGAGTGGGTCAGCTCTACCAGCGACAGCGAGAACGGGCCGATTTCCAGATTTCCGCCGATATCCATCTCATGTAGTTTGGGTCTTTTGCCCGGCCCCATTTCCGACATTTTATGTTTCAGGAATGCCGCAGTGAACGGCGTGGCATAGATAGGGCATTCCAGTTCGCGCCACAGGTAAGGCACACCGCCAAGGTGGTCTTCGTGCGCATGGGTGATGACCAGCCCGAGCAGATCGTCCTTACGTTCGGCGATGAAAGAGATATCCGGCACCACCACTTCCACACCCGGCAGGTAATCGCCGGCAAACCCGATACCGCAATCCACCATCAGCCATTTGCCACCGATCGTGTACAGGTTCAGGTTCATGCCGATCTCGTTCGATCCACCGAGCGGAACGAACAGCAAATCATCCTTATGCCGGGAAAAGTCAAAACTCATTTGCTAACCATTTGTTTTTATTCAGGGCAGTCATAGACCACCTATCGGCTTGGGGCAACGCTTAAGAGCGGTTACCTTCATAAATCTGCTTCAGGCCCAGCATGGTCAGGTCTGGCTCTACATGCTCTATTACCCGGCAGATCCTAGCGTACAGGCTGGCCAGGCCGCCGGTAGCGATCACCACCACTTCATTCGCTGCTCCTGCAGGAGCAGGGAAATTACGCTCTTCACAAATGCGGCTGATGATACCTTCAACCAGCCCGACATAACCATAATATATGCCCGATTGCATGGCTCCGATGGTGTTGGTGGCAACAACCTTTTCAGGTCGGGCGATGCTGACATTGGGCAGTTTGGCAGCCGCCTTCTGCAGTGCATCTAGCGACAGGTTGACGCCCGGCGCGATCACTCCACCTACATATTCGCCTTTATCGTTCACATTGTCAAAAGTGGTTGCGGTACCGAAATCGACCACGATCAGCGGCTTTTTGAAACGCTGCCACGCCGCCACCGAATTTACCAGCCGGTCGGCGCCGATCTCTTTGGGATTGTCGATCTTCACGGTCATACCGGTCTTGACCGACGCGTCGCCAACCACCATCAGCTCAACGTTGAAGTAACGTTTGGTGAGTTGCTTGAGGTCGAACATCGCCTGTGGGATCACGCATGACGCGATCGCGGCCGAGATATTTTTCGGGTTGATGCCTTCATGTTCAATAACCTGCGTCAACCACACGCCGTATTCGTCGGCGGTGCGGCGGGCATCGGTGGAGATGCGCCACTGGCCGACAATGCTGTCTCCTTTGAATATGGCAAACACCACGTTGGTGTTACCGGCATCAATGGCAAGCAGCATGCTCACGCCTCAGCCTTCTGGCGGCCAGCCGGGAATACATCGGCGGCAAGGATATGACGTTCTTTGCCGTCTCTGGTTTTTAGAATCAGTGCGCCATCTTTATTGATGCCTTCGGCAATACCGGTGATCTGCTCGTCCGGCAGCCGCGCAGTGAGTTGTTTACCCATGCCCCATGCCGATTCCAGCCACGCCGCCCGCACAGGCGAAAACCCTTTGGCATTCCATTCGTTATAGCGCTCGATGAAATGGTGGATAAAACGTGACAATATTATCTTGGCGGATATCAGCTCAACACCTGCTTTCTTCAAGCAGGTAGACGGAAATTCCGTTTTTTTGGGATGGCTTTCGATATTGATGCCAACGCCCACTATAACCCACTTGCCGCCATCGGGCACCTGCAACGATTCGAGCAGGATGCCGCCCAGTTTCTTGTCGCCAACCAGAATATCGTTGGGCCATTTGGAACGCAGCTGCTTGCCTTCAGGAAGCATATCCTCGATCGATTCCATCATCGCCACCGCTGCCACGAACGAAAGCTGTGACGCTTCGGACAATGGTTTTTCGGGCTGCAGTAATACCGACACGAACAAGTTTCCTTCATCCGAAACCCAGCTGCGCCCCATGCGCCCTTTGCCTTTGGTCTGCTGCTTGGCCCAGATCACCGCGCCATGGCCACCACCGGCGGCGGCCAGTCGTTTGGCTTCTTCATTGGTGGAATCCAGCGTTTCAAATGAAAGCAGGTGATAATCGTTTAAAAGATCGGCCTGCTTCCTGCTCATAACGCTGCCACCAGGCTTTGGGCGGCCGCCTGTGCCTTGTGCACCAGCGGCGAAGGTGCAAGAAAAAAGAATACCACCACCAGCGCGGAAACCACTACCACACCTTTTAGCGATAGCGAAACACAACGGTCAAATTCCCTGGCAGGGATATCGAAATACATGACCTTGACGACCTTCAGGTAATAATAGCAGGAGATCACGCTGGTGATGACGCCGAACACGGCCAGCCACACCAACCCGGCCTGCATGGCGGCCAACACCACATACATCTTGCCGAAGAACCCGGCCAGTGGCGGGATACCCGCCATAGAGAACATGAATACGGCCAGCGCCATTGCCATACCGGGCGATGTCTGCGACAGGCCGGCCAACGACCGGATATCTTCCACGGCCTGCCCACTGCGGCGCATCAGCAACACACAACCGAATGCCCCGGCGCTCATGAATACATACAGCGCCAGATAGATGAGCATGGCCTGCACACCGGCCACACTGCCCGCCGCCAGCCCCATAAGCATGAAGCCAACATGGCCGATGGAACTATAGGCCAGCAGGCGCTTGATATTCGATTGCATGATGGCCGCCAGCGCCCCCACCAGCATGGACGCAGCGGATGCGAATACAACGACCTGCTGCCACTGACCGATCAGGTCGCCGAATGGCTGGATAAGCAAACGAGCAAAGAGCGCAAACGCTGCTACTTTAGGCGCGGTGGACAGAAATGCGGTAACGGGCGTGGGCGCACCTTCGTATACGTCCGGCGCCCACATATGGAACGGAACAGCAGACAGCTTAAAACAGAAGCCGACGATCAGCAAGATCAGGCCGACCACCAGACCTTTGGATGCAGCACCTTCGTTAAATAGTTGGCCCAGTTCGGCAAAACCGGTGCTTCCGGCAAACCCATAGACCAGAGACATGCCGAATAGCATCATGCCTGATGCCAGCGCACCCAGCACAAAATATTTAAGGCCGGCCTCATTGGATTTGCCTTCGTCACGTTGGAATGCCGCCAGCACATACAGGCATAGGCTGGCCATTTCAAGGCCGACATATAACATCAGCAGGTCTGCCGCCGACACCATGAATAGCATGCCCAGCATTGAGAACAGTATCAGGATAAGAAATTCGAACGGCCGCCCCCCCTCTTCTGAGAGCCAGCCAGCAGACAGCAGGAGCACCAGCATACCGGCCACCAATACCAGCGATTTGGCAAAGCTGGCAAAGCCATCAGCAATGAACATGCCATTCATAAGAAGCTGTGCAGGCCCGGCCGCCATGATGACCATCATCAGGGTCAGACCGGTGGCAAACAGGGTCAGCGACACATTCACGCCATCCGCTTTCGGACGGACATATGCACCATGCAGCAGCAGCAATACGCCTGCCACGCACAGGAACAGTTCCGGCATCAGGGCGCTGATGCTCTGCAGCGTTATATCACCCAGCCCCATCATTCATTCCCCCGCACCTGTTCGATAAGGTTCTTCACCGATGCGTCCATGGCGGAAAAATATGGTTTGGGGTATACGC
>JBFWQQ010000044.1:0-15006 GCA_050249355.1 Alphaproteobacteria bacterium
ATCTAAAGAAAGTCCCTCCGGCATCATTGGGCACATTTTTTATTAACATACGGAATATCCATAATTAATTGCAACCTGTCTTTTTAATCAAAAGTCAAACGGCATCATTGTTGTGATACTTTCATATTAAATTATCTGCAATCTTCTGCATACTATGCTGCCAATCCCATATCCCGGCAGGCTTCTTCAAAAACAGGTCGCAATTGTACCATAGGGGTGTAGTATTCAGTTCCGACTGTATCCAGTATGTGGAGCCAAAATAACTAACATATTATCTCTACCTGATAATATTGGCCTTGTATTGAATCATCGCATCTGGGAATTTAGCGCAATCAGTTCAAAACGGCTTCCATAAGTCCTGACCCTAGCTCCACATATATTTTTTGTGCCAATATGGAAGTAGCTATGATGCCGAGCAATAGCCATATATTCAAATGTCCTAGAAACTTAATACGTTGTGCTTATTAGAACTTATGCGTTGTACTGGGTTTCATCCAGCTGCCCTTCACTTTTATCGACGATCAGGGTAATGGCAGCATCGCCGGTGATGTTCACCGTGGTTCGGAACATGTCGAGAATCCGGTCTACCCCGAGAATAACCGCAATGCCCTCCATCGGGATGCCGACAGAGGCCAGTACCATACCCATGAACAGGATAGAACCGCTGGGCACGCCCGCTGCCCCAATGGAGCCAAGCGTGCAGGTCAATATCAGCATGAGGTAATCCGTTCCTTCAATGGGAATGCCATACATCTGCGCGAAAAACATGGCGGTCATGCCAAGGTAGATTGCTGTGCCATCCATATTGATGCAGGCGCCAAGCGGCATCATGAAATTACTGCTGCTTTGCGACACGCCCATCTTATCCTGCAACTCACGCATCGCCGTGGTCAGCGTTGCCTTGCTGGAGGAAGTGGAGAACGCCATCACCTGTGTGGTGATCATCTTCCGGTAAAAGGGTAGGGGCGACATCCGGGCAAAAACGGCAATAAGTACGCCGAAAAAGAGGATTTGTGCGATACATGCCACAATGACTAGCACCACCAGCTCCATTAGGCTCATGATAGCGTCCATTCCGGTTGTACCGACCATTGCCGCCATGAAACCGAATACCGCAAGCGGGGCAAGGCGCACGATCCATTCGATCATCTTGAAGATGATATGCGCCATCTGCTGGTTCAGCTCCTTTACCATCTCCGTTTTGCCACGTATGTTATTCATGACAATGCCGGTGAAAATAGCAAACACAACAATCTGCAGGTACATATCCGCAGCCATGGCAGTTACAATATTTCCGGGAATAAGTCCCATGAGGAAATCCTGTATGCCCGGAGGAGGAGTGGTCACCGGCGAAGCGCTGTCCGCTGGGGGCAACGGCATGCCAACGCCCGGCTCAAACAGCTTTCCCAGCAGCAGCCCGAAACACACAGCCATTAATGAAGTAGCCAGATACGCGATTGTTCCTTTCAGGGCGATGCCTTTGAAGTGGTGTGCCTGCGTCAGGCTGGTAATGCCGGCTATGAGCGCAAAGAAAATAAGTGGTGCCACCACCATTTTAATCAATTTGATGAAAATCGTACCCAAAACTTTTAAATCCACTGCCGACTCACCAAGCAGCAGGCCGGTTATAATACCCAGCACAAGACCCAGCAGCACCTGTTGCCACATGTTTAGTCCAAAACATTTCCATTCAGATGATGATGCATAAGTCATAATTTTCTCGCTGTAAGTTTATGCAGTGCCCAATATAGCCAGACAGGCAGGACGCTGCCGTGAGTGAAGATCTGACATTATATGGCATAACGACAATAGAAAATGCGCTGTCAGAAAAAAGATAAGAACTATTACAACAAAGACGCCCATAAAACGCCAGTAAGTTACTAAAATACAGTGTATATATCATTTCCTTATAAAATGGGTACTGGAATCTGATGCGCGGGCAATTACCAATATACGGCGGTTGCAGCTTTGAGGCAAAATAACCAGTTTCGATTGTATTCAGTATGAGGGGACGCGCCAAAGAACTGTCTTTTGGGGTGTTTTAGGTACTAAACCAACCGGCTGGCAGGAAAGAACAGCAGGATGGTCAGGTCACCGTTTTCCATCTGTTGTACATCCATATACCCCTGATGCATTTCCACTAACCCTCTGGCCAGCTCCATACCCAAACCGGGGCGGTCTTCCAGTCTTTCTTCGCCGGGCTGCTTACGTGTGTAGCGCTTTTCACGCAGGGCCGCGACGATCTGCAGCAGGTCGGCAGGCGGTGATGCAGTACGCCCGGTATTGTTTATCGTGAACACGAAGAAGCTGTTATCCTTACCCTCGGTGATCTGCACGGTCTCCAGCGTCAACAGGCGTTCCGGTGTGCTCTGTTCCAGCGCATATAATATCACGTTCATCAGTATCTGTTGCAGGCGGAACTCGTCGGCCATCAGCTTGGGTAGGGGATCTTGCATATTCAGCCGTATACTCAGCTGCTGTTTTTGCAGTTTATCCGAAACAAAACGCAGTACCTTGTTCACCAGCATGGCAATATCCTGCGGTTCTTCTAACAGGTCGGTATAACCGGTTTCCAGCTTGGAGAAGGTCAGCAGGTCTTGCATATTGTTGAGCAGGTTGTTACCGGTCTGGTAGATGTCGGCGGAATACTGGCGGTATTTGCGATTCTCTATCGGCCCATAAAGCTGGTCACGCATGACTTGTGCGAATCCCACAATATTATTAAGTGCCGTGCGCATTTCCTGGCAGGCATAGGCAAGGAATTCAGATTTGCTGCGACGGTCGATCTGGGCCTGCTCTTTAGCATGCTTGAGCATGAATACCTTGTTGCGCAGCTCGTCTTCGATACGTTTGGTTTCGTTTATGTACTCGTTGATACGGAACACTTCACGCGCCAGCATGTTGATTTCCACTGGTCCTTTTATGTGCCGGAATTCCATGGGCTTGCCTTTTGCAACTGATGCGGCGTACCCGGTCATTTCAATGATCGGCTTGATCATGCGTACCCGCATGATCCACAACACGCCGATCAGGAATACCCCAACCACGAATACCTGCAGCAGCCTTGAGAACAGTATGTCGCGAGTGGTGGCGTTGTTGTAGAACGAGTCGAAGCCCAGCAGGATGATGTAGGGGTAATTTGCCGATACCTTGTAATAGGAATAATTTCCCTTACCCCAGAACAGGCTGCCTTCTCGTATCAGGCCATTTGGATGGGTGGTGAAATTCACATCCATCAGCGTATCGGCCGGGAAGTTGTTTTTCACGAAATCCTTGTCATCTGAAACCTGCGTGAGTGGAATCAGTGTCTTGCTGATAATAGCAAAGCTGATGCCATCGCGCTGCACCAGCTGGCTCAGTTGTTCGGTAAGCAGGTTGATGTCGATACTGACCATGATCATGCCGGCATAATGGCCGGTATAATCGGTGATGCCCATAGTGACCGGGATCACCCAGCGGTCGGATACGCGGCCTTCCACCGGCCGGCCGATCTGCACTTTCCATGGCGTCATAGCCGCTTTGACCACGTAATCACGGTCAGACACATCCACCGGTTCTTGCAGGATGCCACGGTTGCTGCTAACCACGATGCGCTTGTCGATATCCACCCATGAAAACAGGGTATATATATGGTCTTTGGTATTAAAGGTCTTTAGCAGTTTTTCCAGCTTCGGCAAATCGCCTGCGTCATTCAGTGTGATCTGTTTTCCCAAAGCGGTCAGAAGGTAGCCGGCCTTCTCGATTTCACCGGCCAACGTGGTCTCGATACGTTCAGATTCTTTTTGCAGCTGTTGTGTGATGCGGGCTGAGTAATAGCTATACGTGCTATAAGTGAACCACGCCGATATGCCCAGCACCACAAACAGCACGGTAGCTGCCAACAGGGTGAAATCGCGCGAAAGAGAGGTTTGCGTAAAATAATTGAGCATACAGCCTATAGCGGGTCGGTATTTCCTGAAGGCTTATAGCACAGGCATTTAGTTTTGCGCAAGCAAGCAGCCTCAGTTGCTTAGAGCAGCACTATTCTCTTGCTCGGCGGCGGCTCTTTGCTTACTGACCCTGTCGGCATAGGGCTGGGCCTGCACTTTCTTGCCTAGATACTGTGTTTGTACCGTTTTCGATTCCAGTTTGTCGGTGTAGCGGTCAGGCTGTCGCTCTGCATCGGGTTGCGGGGCGGTGTCCACACTATTCTGTGTGACAGGATGTGATGGATCCGGATGGTGGCCGTTTGCGCGATTTTTGGCTGAAAGACGGCTGACAGTGTTCCATACTACGATAGCCGTGGAAGTGGCAAACAGGTCTATCGCAAGCACTTTGCCAAAGCGGTACACTTTGTTTTTTCTTTGTACTGCGTCCAGGGCCTTGTTCATAGGGGTGGCAGCAATATCATGGCTTCCTTTGCTAAGCCATGAAAACTTGCGCGCAAAAGCGTCTTCATACCAGTCCAGCTTGAAGTGGTGGTTCGGGCTTTTGCTGCGCCCGAAGGTTAAATATGCGCCGGTAATTGCGGTGAATACGGTAGCGAACGCCATTGCACGTCCTTTGATCACATCATGCCAGTTCTGCTTTGGCATATCGGAAAACTTTTCTTTTGTGATCTCCACCTCTTGCGGAGTACCAAAACGTTTATTGTACCAGTTGGTGATGCCTTCGCGGTTATTCTCCAGCCATTTGATCACGGGTGCAAACGCATTGCCGCCCCACGATAATACCACTGTACTGGCTGTCCCCACAGAAAGCAGTATACCCATGTCCCTTTTCTTGGGGCTGATCTCTCTTCCGTCTTTCATGCCCCATTTGTGCATGAAGGCCATTTTATCTTCGAGGTATGTCTGCAGTCTTTTTAATACATTAGGAAATGGGCCGATTTTTTCGGGGCCATATTCCTTATGCGCGGTAAAAGCCAGTGCAGCCGTTGCAAGCAGTATGAATACCTTGCCCATCAGGAATTGGGTGATGTCATAGAACGTATCGCCACGGGTCTGCGGGCGGGTATCGTCCATGCTGACTTCAGCAGAGCGCATGGGATTAGCCGCTGCTTTTGATGCGGCAGGCTCAGCAATAGCTACAGCCGGGGGTGTGCCGGCCATCTGTGCGCTATCCTTTTGCTCTGCCATGTTCATATTCCCTGCTGTACTCCTGCTTCTTGTGCATTCAGTATCTGTGAGGTGAACGATTGTGATTTCTCGGTCAGTGTGTGCATTCGCGGCTGTATACGATCCGTAAAAGGTTTGGCCGGTTCGTCATTGCATGCACCGCCGCAGGAGGGTTCTGTGGCTTGCGCTGTATTTGTTGCCTTGTTCTTTTGGACGCGTTTCGCGCCGTTGGTAAGATACATGATCGTTGCGGTCATTTTGGTAAAAATGGTATCCAGCACAGCAAAATGCATCCAGCGCTGGCCTACGGATTTTGGGTTGCTTCCCAGTTTTCCTTCACCCAGTACGGCATTACCGATACCGTTGATTTTACTGACCACGAAATTTGTTGTGCGCTCTTTGCCGCCAAGTGGGTGGGTTTCGCGATACATCTTGCCATTGAAGCGGAAAGATGTTTCCACCATTTTACTTTTATCCTGCGCAACATGATCCAGTACGCTGCCGGTGCCGATTACTGCAACGGTTCCCATGACGCGGCGCGCCAGAACGCGTGCCCAGCTTTGTTTGGGCTGTTCTTCTTTCAGGTGAATCTCATCGACGGAGAGTTCCTTACCGTTTGCATCGCGCTCCTGTGTGCCAAAACGCTTATCCAGCCAGTGTACGATAGGGCGCTTGTTGTCTTCCATGACTTTCATGGGAACCAGCAACAGCCAACCACCCGACAATAAGGTTGCAGTTTCTACGATCACCTTGCTTTGCTTGTACGCATGCGAACCCTTGAGAATACCGGCAGCATCCACACCTTTGGCGAAGCGGCGGATGTTATTGTCCAGCCTGTCACGGCCTGCACCATGCTGAAAATAATCAGAGATTGCGATCGATGAAATCAGGTTAGCCCAGAAATTGATACCGCTGTATACGATCCAGTTATAGGTTTTCTCCCCTTTTGAGGCCGTTTTTATAGGAACTGCGCGTGCAGCGTCCTTTAGGCAAGGATCGCACTTGCCAGTATCCGGTTTTTTTATATCTTCCTGTTTTTCAGTCATTTATATCTTTTGCCTGTACAGGTTCATCCACATACTATTACCCAGCTTTTATATTAACATAAATTGCCAGATAGTGTGTATTAAGGTTTGATGACGAAGAAGTTATTAAGTTTTAATAATAATATGTCGCTAACATAACAATATCACAGGCCATGCCGCATTTCCGGATCAGCGGATTCCGCTGTGATACGTTCTGCGTAAGAAGTATCTGATATACCTTGCTTCTTTTGTTTCAGCGCTTCATGTGCATGTATTCTATGTGACGCTTCGGGAGCAATAGCCTGCTCTACGAAAGCAGCATCGTTTGCTTTATGTCTATTACGTTTCGGGTTTGGGTTTTCATAATCTTTGGGTGGCTCTATGAAGTGGCTGTATACATATAACCCCCCGGCAGAGATCATGGAGTAGAATATGTCATAAAACGCAATGCCAGTGTAGGTATTAAAGGTTTTTGACTCAGCCAGTTTTTTCATGCCCAGCCCTTCGCTTATCTTGCTAAGGCTTTTGCTGAATGCTTTTTCCATAGACTCGTTATTGATCTTTGGAGTACGGTTCAGTCCGAACAGGGTTGCGTATACAGCGGCCAGACCGAACACACGCCCACCCATCAGTGAACGCCAGTTCTGTGGCGGCTCCTCTTCCAGCTGCTGCAGCCGCGCCTCTTGGGCTGTGCGCTCTTCATCGGTAAGCACGTAGCCTTTTCTTGCCAGCTTTTTGTTATTCCTGTCATTCAGCCAACGCACGATACCCGGCTTATGCGCCTCGATCCACTTCACCGGCGGTATGAACGAGTTGCCCACCATGATCATGGTGGTCACAATCACCGGGGCTTTGGCGGCCACTATGGCTTCCGCACCACGCTTGTTGCTGACCAGCGGGATGACGTGCTTGCCTGTCCACTCCGCCATCTTATCGTAGTATTTCAAGCCGCCGCCATATTTGAGCCAGTGGCTGAGGATGATACCGGTGCCGGCCTGCGCGCCATAACTGATTCCACCGTACACCGCCTTGTCGAAGGTGACTTCAGCCCGTAATTCCTTGGTCTGCGGCTTATCGGGTGGCGTTGCTGCAACCGGTTGTTTTTCAGGTACTATAGCGTGTGTATCGGTCATACGCTCACCTGCGGTTCGGTATTGCTGGATTGTACATAATCGGTAAACTTCTTATGCGCGTTAGAAGGCTTTATTTCCACTGTTTTTTTCTGGCGTTCTTTTTCGGCAAACTTTGCAGGCGCATTCTCATGCATAGGTTGTGTCTCTGTCGGCTGCTCAGGCTGCTGCGTTACAAGCTCATCTTTTCGTTTTTGCAACGGGGTAAGGAATTTGGTTACCTGGAACACCGTGTTGGCCACAAAAATTGAATAGAAAAAGTCAATAAAAGCAAGCTCAGCAAAATTTTTTACTTTTGGCGAGTGTCCAAGTTTTTCTAGTGGCTTAAGGCCGGAATGTTTCAGCGCAGACTGTACGCCTTCGGCGGTTTTAGTCTGCATCCATTTGCTACGATTTTCGCCTATGATCCAGTTGCTGACAAAAAATGAACTGATACCGGCAATGCGTGCGGCAGCCAGCGTAGGCCAACTGGCCTTTGGCTCTTTTTCCAGCGCCTGTAATGCCTCTTCGTGGTGCCGTCTCTGCTCCGGCGTTACCGGCAGGCCGTCCTTTTCCTGCTGGACCAGCATGGCTTCATCGATCCTGCGCACATACTCTGGCTTTTTATTCTCAAACCATTTGATCGGAATGAAAAACAGATTACCGATCATGAGCTGGGTGGCACCTATGAGATAGGTGTTGGTTTCTTTAATGGCTTCTGCGCCGCGCTTATTGGTTACCTTTGGGATTATATGTTCACCAGCCCATTGGGCTGCCTTATCGAAGTATTTCTTACCACCGCCGAATTTTATCCAGTACGACCCGGCGACGGCGGTTGAAACCTGGATGGCATAATTCAGCCCCCAATAGAGGCGGTTGTTGAATTTCTTCTCGGCAGGCAATATGACGCGTGGGCCCGCAGATTGCTGCGGTGCAGTATTATCTTGTTTTTGTTCAATATTCAGCTCTTTCATGCCATTATGCTGAGTTATCCACACACGTGTTCATCATGGTATAGTAGCATAATTCATTGATTTTTTTATGTTAAACTTATGTGACGGAAATACAAAAAAGGGCTGTGGAGTTAACCACAGCCCTTCATTTTGTAACAATATCCGCCCGCAGGCATTTATTGTGCTAAGGCAGAAGGTTAGAATCCCATGCCGCCCATACCACCCATGCCACCCATAGGGTCGCCGCCACCGGCAGCCGGTTTTTCGTCCGGCAGGTCGGCGATCACCGCTTCGGTGGTGATCAGCAGGCTGGCAACCGAGGCTGCACCCTGCAGTGCTGCGCGAACCACTTTGGTCGGATCGATGATACCGGCTTTGATCATGTCGCAGTATTCAAGGTTCTGCGCATCGTAGCCGTAATTGGTATCGTTCGATTCCAGCAGCTTGCCGGCAACCACTGCACCATCCAGACCGGCGTTTTCAGCGATCTGGCGAACCGGGGCCTGCAATGCACGCTTCACGATGGTTACACCGGCTTTCTGATCGTCGTTATCGACTTTCAGCTTATCCAGCGCTTTTGATGCATAGAGCAGGGTGGTGCCACCGCCCGGTACAATACCTTCTTCAACTGCTGCGCGGGTTGCATGCAGGGCATCATCCACACGGTCTTTGCGCTCTTTCACTTCCACTTCTGACGAACCGCCAACCTTCAGCACGGCAACGCCACCGGCCAGTTTGGCCAGGCGCTCCTGCAGCTTCTCGCGGTCGTAATCGGAGGAGGTTTCTTCGATCTGGGCGCGCAGCTGGCTGCAACGCGCTTCGATCGATTTTTTGTCGCCAGCGCCGTCGACGATGGTGGTGTTATCCTTGTCGATCACCACTTTCTTCGCCTGGCCGAGGCTTTTCACGCTCACATTCTCCAGTTTCATGCCGAGGTCTTCGCTGACCAGTTCACCTTTGGTGAGGATCGCGATGTCTTCGAGCATGGACTTGCGGCGATCACCGAAGCCCGGAGCTTTCACAGCAGCCACTTTCAGGCCGCCACGCAGTTTGTTCACCACCAGGGTAGCCAGTGCTTCGCCTTCCACGTCTTCTGCGATGATGAGCAGCGGACGCTGAGACTGAACCACAGCTTCCAGCAGCGGCAGCATCTGCTGCAGGCCGGACAGTTTCTTTTCAAAGATCAGGATGAACGGGTTGTCCAGTTCGGCCACCATTTTTTCGGCATTGGTCACGAAGTACGGCGACAGGTAACCACGGTCGAACTGCATGCCTTCCACGGTTTCCACGTCGAATTCCAGGCCTTTGCCTTCTTCTACGGTGATCACGCCTTCTTTGCCCACTTTTTCCATGGCATCAGCGATCTTTTCGCCCACCACTTTATCGCCGTTGGCAGAGATGGTCGCAACCTGCGCCCATTCAGCTTTAGAGCTTACCGGCTTGCTTTTCTTTTTGATCTCAGAAACCACATGTTCCACGGCTTTTTCAATGCCGCGTTTCAGATCCATCGGGTTCAGGCCGGCGGCAACAGCTTTGCTGCCTTCGGTGAAAATGGCCTGTGCGAGCACGGTGGCGGTGGTGGTGCCGTCACCAGCGAGGTCGGCTGATTTGCTGGCCACTTCGCGCAGCATCTGCGCGCCCATATTCTGGAATTTGTTGGGCAGGGTGATCTCTTTGGCTACGGTCACACCATCTTTGGTGATGCGCGGCGCGCCGAATGATTTATCGATCACGACATTACGGCCACGCGGCCCAAGAGTTACTTTTACGGCATTCGCCAGTTTCTGGGCACCGGCGAGCACCTGTTCACGTGCTTCCGAGCCATATTTCAATTCTTTTGCAGACATTGTCTTTCTCCAGTTTAATTTAAATTTTGATAAGTCTCCTGTCTCCGGTCCCCGGTCGCCAGATAAAAACTGGAGACTGGTGGCGGGTGACTGGCGACTGAATTATGCAGCTTTTTTCTTGCTGCCGGTTCCTTCGATGACGCCGATGACATCAGATTCTTTCATCACCAGATATTCCTTGCCATCGAGTTTGATCTCGTTTCCGGCCCATTGGGTGAACAGGATGGTATCACCCACTTTAACATCCATTGGCGCGCGTTTGCCATTTTCATCCTTGGCACCCGGGCCTACGGCCAGCACTTTGCCTTGCTTAGGTTTTTCCTTGGCGTTATCCGGAATGATGATGCCTCCGGCGGTCTTATTTTCCTCATCGAGACGCTCTACAACAATGCGGTCTCCTAACGGCTTGATATTCATATGGTTGCTCCTAGAAACGGTTGATAATGAATAATCACATAAATTCTGTGTCGGCCAGATATAGGGGTTATGCAGATGGTTTCAAGGGGAAAAGATGATTTTTTTACTACTTTACTATTTTGCGTGTGCAATTAATCTGGGGGCATGCAGAACAAACTCGCTCCCGCCGATTGCGCGTTATGCCCCCGGCTTAGTGTTTTCAGGCAGGATAACCAGCTTAAATTTCCTCATTTTTTTAATGGCGCGGTGCCATCGTTCGGTGCATTGGGTGCCCGGTTGCTTATTGTTGGTCTGGCCCCCGGCCTGAATGGCGCCAACCAGACCGGCAGGCCATTTACCGGCGATTATGCCGGGCTGATATTGTATAAAGGCCTTCTGGATGCCGGTTTTGCCAGCGGCCATTATAATCCTGAAAGTTATGGCCAAGATTTCGTGTACCAGCATGGCAGCAACCAGGAAGATACGCTGAAACTTGAAGATTGCCGTATCACCAACGCGGTGCGTTGCGTTCCGCCGGAGAACAAGCCGGAAACATCCGAGATCAAACAATGCAATAATTTCCTGAAAGCTGAAATTCAGGCCATGCCGAACCTGCGGGCCATCCTTACATTGGGGCTGGTATCGCACAATGCGGTGCTGCGTGCGCTGGGCTACAAGGCGTCGCATGCAAAATTTGGCCATGGGGTTGTGCATGTGCTGGGGAGTTATACCATGTTCAACAGCTACCACTGCTCGCGTTACAATATCAATACGAACAGGCTGTCGCAGGATATGTTCAACGAGGTGTTGCACACCATACGGGTGTATCTGGCTAGTTAGTTAGCCAGTCGATATTATTCTTACTTTTCCTTGGATCGGCCGGCAGGAATTTCATATCGTCCGAATCCGGGCCGTCCGGCGATTCAGGAGCTTCCACATGGCCAAGCCCGCCGATATCGGTATCGTAGGTGGGAATAGTTATCTGCATGCCGCCAAGGTCTATGCTGCCCATGCTCACCGACCCGACATTCATGTTGCCGAAAACGATATCGGTGCGGTCACGCTCCAGTGCGCAGGTCTGTGCATCGCCTTTTTTTAACCGGCACCAGCCGGATTTTCCCATGCGCTTGCAGGCAATGCCGTCCTGTTCACCCGAATAACTGCCGATAATGTAGGTTTCTTTGAAAGTGCGGCACAGCGATTTCGATTTACTGGCATAGGTGGTCAGCGGACGGACGTTTCCTCTGCTGTTGTAGCTTTCCCATTTGTAATGATCGCCATCGTGTATATGGCTCATGGCATGGTTGAACGATTGCACATAATAGACTTTCTCTGCGTCGCTCATGCTGTTGCCGTAGGTGCCGGTGAATATATTATCACCGCGCGGTTGCATCCAGTACCAGAAGCCTGCCGCCATGATGAGTATTGCCAGTACATATCGCATGTTTACAGTTTACCACGCACCGATTATGAATTGTATAGGTAAAGTAAGCCGACATTATTAAAAAAGTTTTTATTTTTCATGCCGAACGCACCCATCACGGCCATAATCGTTACCTTTAACAGCCAGGATGTCCTTGCGGGCTGTCTGTGTGCACTGCGCGCGGAGCCGGAGGTGGCGCGCATTATCGTGGTGGATAATTGCAGTACCGATGATACGTGCGAACTGGTGCAGGGGAAATTCCCCGATGTCGAACTGGTAGAAAACCCGCGTAACCTCGGGTTTGGCTGGGCCAATAATATCGGGCTGGAAAAAGTCACCACACCGTATGCCCTGCTTATCAACCCGGATGCGGTACTGCAGCAAGGCGCGTTGCATGCACTGCTCAAGGCTGCCAGCCGCTACCATGATGCGGCCATACTGGCGCCACAGTTGGCAGATGGCAACGGGCATATACATAAAAGTTACAAGCGTAGTGTCTTCGCACGCGAAGCATGGCGGGATAATTACTGCGAGCCTGGGGGAGACCTGTGTGCCGAATTCCTGTCCGGTGCGGTGTGGCTGCTCAATATCAAACATATGCGTTCGGTCGGGTTTTTTGATACCCAGCTGTTCCTGTATTATGAGGATGATGATATGTGCCTGCGCGCACGCAGGGCGGGGTTTGGGCTGGTGCTCGTGCAATCGGCGCGTGCCATACACGACATGGGTAACTCCAGTGGCGAATTGACGACCGCGCAGATATTTTTTCGTCAGGAACAGATGGCGTGGTCGCGGTTATATATAGAACAAAAATACCATGGCGATAAAGCCGCGAGGAAACTTGCGGGCCGCCAACAGTGGGAGTATTCTTTTAAAGCCTCGCTATACCTTTTCCTGCTCAACTTCAAGAAAGTTGCGCGCTACCGTGCCCGTATCAAAGGCATTTTTGAATTTACTGAAGGATTAAAAGGGCACACGCCAACGTAGCAATGCCCACACCTATCCAGCCAAGGCTAAGCCATTGCCGGTGCTGCTGCTTACGCTGCAGGTACAATTTTTCAATGCTGGCCGGATGCAGGCGGATGCCAGCGGGATCGGAAAAATGACCGATCATGGTCTCCACATCGCGCATGATCTGCGGTAGTTTGCGGATATTTTCGGCGCCTTCGCGCAGCGCTTCTTTCATTTTGCCTGATGCCCCGAACTGTTCGGTCGCCCAGCGCTCTATCAACGGGCGTGAAAGCTCCCATGTGTTCAGCTTGGGATTCAGCATGCGGCCCATGCCCTCGGTGAGCATCATGGTTTTTTGCATCAGCAGCAGTTGCGGCTGGGTTTCCATTTCAAATTCTGTGGCGATAGCAAACATCTGTCCCAGCAGCTTGGCTACCGATATTTCGTTCAGCGGCCGGCCCATGATCGGCTTGGCTACAGCCATGCAGGCCTGACGGAATGCTTCGCGTGATTTGCTTGGCGGCACATAACCGGCACGAAAATGCACATCTGCCACATGCTGGTAATCTTCTTCCAGAAAGCCGCGCAATATTTCGGCGATATACATACGTGAATGGATATCGAGCCGGCCCATGATGCCAAAATCCACCACCACAATATCGCCGTTCTTATCAAGGAACAAATTGCCCGGATGCAGATCGGCATGAAAAAATCCGTCATGGAATACCTGATAGAACAGACTGTCCGCTGCTTTTTGCAGTATCCTGTCCGTATCATGGCCACTAGCCTTTATCGCTTCGATGTCATTAAACGAAATGCCATCCACCCATTCCATGGTCAACACACGTTTGGATGTCATGCTCCAGTCGATGACGGGAATGCGCAGGCCGGTATCATGCCGTTTCATATTTTCAGTCAGCTCGGTGGCGGCGGCAGCTTCAAAGCGCAGGTCGAGTTCAAAGAACACCGATTCGCGGAAGGTGCGCATCACCTCCATCGGTTTCAGGCGGCGGCTGCGCTCTATATTGCGCTCCAGCAGTTCGGCGATCCATTCGAAGAGGTCGAGGTCGCGCGCGAATGCCTTTTCAATATCCGGTCGTAATATCTTCACTGCCACATCGTGCCCATCATTCGTGATGGCTTTGTGCACCTGCGCAATGGATGCAGCGGCCACCGGCTCTCCCTCAAAATGCTGGAAGAATGCACCGAGCGGGCCTTCGAGTTCTTCTTCTATGATCTGGCGTGCAATAGCGCTGGGAAAAGGCGGCAGATCATCGCGCAGGCGGGAAAGATCCATGGCCAGTTCTTCCCCGATCAGGTCGGAGCGGGTGGAAAGCGCCTGACCGAGTTTGATGAAGGTCGGACCTAATTTTTCCAGCGCAGTGGCAAGGCGTTCGCCTTCACGCACTCCCTTTTTACGTCTGCCGAATATGTATTGTGCAATGCTGGCAACGGCAGGGGCAATGCCCAACTCGCGGAAGATAAACAGCGCATCTTCGCGTGCCAGGATGATGGCGATGGACACCAGCCTGCGGCCGTTACGAAGATTGCGCAGCATCAAAATTTTCTTCCCGAATGCAGCGCCACCACGCCGTGGCTAAGGTTGCGGTATTGCACATTATCAAACCCGGCTGTGCGGATCATCCCGGCGAATGCTTCCTGATCGGGGAACTGGCGGATACTTTCCACTAGATACTGGTAGGCCGCTTTATCACCGGTGACCTTTTCACCAATGGTCGGGATAATGCTGAATGAATAACGATCATACCATGTCTGCAGAAACTCATTGGGCAGGTGGCTGAACTCCAGGCACAGGAACCGTCCACCCGGACGCAATACACGGAACGCCTCGGCCAGCGCATTATCGATATGGGTGACGTTGCGTATGCCGAATGCAATGGTATAGGCATCAAAGCTGGAATCGGGCAGGGGCAAGGCCTCTGCATCACCACACAACCAACTGAACCCTTCGGTGGAAACGGTGTCGATGGCACGGTCACGCCCTTCGGTAATCATCTGCTCATTGATGTCCAGCACGGTGACATGGCAACCCGCTGCTTTGCGAATGCGCTGGGCGATATCACCGGTGCCGCCTGCCACATCGAGTATCTGCTGACCGGCGCGCGGGGCAAGCCAGCGCACCATGTCGTTCTTCCACAGCCTGTGCATGCCTGCGCTCATCAGGTCGTTCATCAGGTCATACCGT
>JBFWQQ010000045.1:0-14804 GCA_050249355.1 Alphaproteobacteria bacterium
AGGTGGGTAAGTATGAGGGACTGCCACGCTGATCGACTACATAAAAACGTCTGCGCGTAGCCTGATCTACTCTACAGCACTGCCGCCGGCCACATTGGCTGCCAGCATTTCGGCATTGCGCATTATGCAACAAGAACCGGAGCGCTGCGCGAAACCATTGCGGCATGCGCAATATTTTACCGAACTACTGGGCTTACCGCTGGCGCAAAGCGCCATCGTGCCGGTGTTAGTGGGGGACTCGGTAAAGGCCATGCAATTATCCCAGGAGCTGGAAGACGCAGGATTCTTAGTTGCTGCCATCCGCCCACCCACCGTGCCGGAAAACACCGCGCGGTTGCGCGTGGCGTTTTCGGCGCTGCACACCAAAGAGCAGATCGATGCGTTGGCTGCACAACTTAAGAAACGGGGGATGCCATGCGCATCCTGACGTTGGCCGGCTGGGGTCAACCACCGGAGCATGTATATCTTCCGGGACTTGATGTCACACCGTTTACCTATGCGAACGATAATCTGGAAGCGGCGCTGGAAAAATTGAGCAAGCAGGCGGCACAACACGATGCCATTATCGGCTGGTCGCTGGGCGGGCAGCTGGCGGCGATGGCAACGGCACGCGGCATGATGCGCCCGCAAAAGCTGGTGATGATTGCCTCGCCCTTCCAGTTCGTACATTCGGAGATACTCCCATTGGGTATGCCACGGACGCAATTCAACCTGTTTCGGAATAATTACCTCGCTGATCCCAGCCGTACCCTGCACAAGGCGTGGGAACTGGTGATTAAAGGCGATGCAAAAGCCGGGCTGCTGCGGCAAACCCATCTTGCCGCCGGTAAAGATGAAATGCTGGTCCAGCCGTGGCATAACTGGCTGCATCAGCTCGATGACCTGACATGCCACGGGCTGGATTTTACACATTTCCCGCAGACCCTGCTGCTGCACGGTCGCAATGATGTGGTGGTGAAGCCGAACCAATCCGAGCACTATTTGAAGCATCTGCCGGATGCTATGCTGGTGGTGTTCGATGAGGCCGGTCATGCACCGCACTGGCATGATTCCGCGCGCGCGCAAAATGAAATACAGGAGTTCCTGCATGTTTGATACGCAGGCGGTGGCGATATCTTTCGGCAAGGCAGCCGGGCAGTACGACCAGCATGCCCACTTGCAACAGCAGGTACGCAGCCACTTGCTGAAAGTTGCGCTGCCGTATTGGACGGACGATACGAATGTACTGGATCTGGGCTGTGGAACCGGTGCATTGCGTGAAGAAGCTCGTACACACCGGAAGCATATTTCGCTGGTGGGGCTGGATGTTGCAGCAGGAATGTGCAGTATGTCGCGTGCTAGAAATCTTCCTGTGGTGCAGGCATTGGCACAAGCAGTGCCGTTTGCTTCTGGTTCGTTCGACCTGGTGTTTTCTTCTCTGATGCTGCAATGGCTCAGCCATCCCACACTGGCCTTTGCCGAAATCGCGCGGCTGCTTCGTCCTGGTGGCACAGCCGCTATCGCCACACTGACCGATGGCACGCTGAAGGAATTAAAAAGCGCGTTTGCTGCGCTTGATGGGCTGCCGCACATAAGCGATTTTCATATGCCGCATAGCATATTGTGTTGCGCCGAGCAGGGCGGGATGCAGCTATGTCTGGCACGACAAAAGACCATTATTGAATATTACCCTGATACTATTGCCTTGATGCGCTCGATCAAGGCAATTGGTGCCAGCAACAAGCATAAAGGGCGCAGCAAAGGCATGATGACCCCGGCAAAGCTCGCAAAGCTGGAACAAATGTATAATACGCGCTATGGTCGTTCGCAGGGATTGCCTGCCAGCTGGCAGGTGTTGACAATGGTATTGCGCAAGGGCCAGCCATGAAGCGTTTTTTTATCACCGCATCCGGCACGGAAGTCGGCAAGACACTGGTAACTACCACCTTATGCTGGCAGCTGCGCCAGCGCGGTAAGAAAGTGACGGCGCTTAAGCCGGTTGTCACAGGATTCAGCGATACCGATGTGCAGAGCGATCCGGCATTGATCCTGCATAGCTGTGGCATACACCCTGAACCTGCGGTTATGAAGGCGATTGCGCCGTGGCGTTTCGAGGCCGCCCTGGCGCCGCACATGGCAGCAAGAGATGAATCGGATGTGCCCCGTTTGGCGCAGGTCGTGGAATTTTGCAAGAGCCATAGCGATATCGGCACCCACACCTTACTTGTGGAAGGGTTCGGTGGTGTCATGGCTCCGCTCAACCATGAACACACCGTGCGTGATATCATCACAGCGCTTGACTGGCCGGTGCTGCTGGTTGGCGCCTGTTATGTCGGCGCGATAAACCATACCTTGACGGCGTATGAATCACTGCGCACAAAAAATGTTGATATTCATGCGATTGTGATAAGTGAATCGGAAGGCAGCCCGGTATCACTGACCGCTACGGTGGATACTGTCGAACAGTTTGTTGCCTCCGATATTCCGGTAGTAAAAATGCCGCGCCTGCCAGAGAATGGAACCAAATGGAAGCAGGCCCCTTTGATTGATTGGATTGTGGATGACGAACGAGAAAAAGCCATTATTTAACCTGCTCGATTTTTTTCATGTGGGGTACAAGAAGCCCACGCCGGAGCAGCTGAAATACGGAAACTTCAATCGCCGTATGTTTGCCTTCACCATTGATACGATACTGCTGATGATTTTCATAGCACCTCTGGTGGACTATTTTTTTACCGTTATATACGGGCCGTTCCCGATCGATATGCAGCAGCTGGGTTTGGAAATGCAGGCCGCTGCCACCGAAGAGGAAAAGAAACAGATTTTTATCACCACTATAAAAGAGACCGGGGCATTGGATCGCTGGGTGGCGGGCACGGTTACGCAGCTCATGGTGTTACTGGCTATCATCGGCGCGTTCTGGTATCGCTGGAGTGCGACACCGGGTAAGATGGTCATGCACCTGCGGATCGTTGACGCGCGTACAGAAGGGCCGATCACACTGTATCACATCGTGTTGCGCCTGTGCGGTTATGTGTTGTGTCTGTTCAGCGGAATGATCGGATTTTTCTGGATCGGACTGGACAAGCGTAAACAGGGCTGGCACGACAAGCTGGCTGAAACGGTGGTCATCACTATTCCATTGCGCAAGCGCGCTAAACCAGACTCTCCAGCTGCTGATCCGTCAGGTTCCCCGGAACCATCAGAAGGGGCGTGAACAGTTTCTGGCCGATCTGCCCGGCCAGCCATGATGACAGCTTGCCACGCCCACCGTCTGGCGCAATACCGATCACCAGCATGGTCACATCATGGTCTTCGGTGGCGGCGGCCACGATCTCATCGCCAGTCGAGCCTTCACGCAGGGCCATGCGTGGCGTCACATCGTAAGCAGCGCTGGCATCGTTGGCGAGTTTCTTCAGCAGATCCTTGCCTTCCTCCTTGCGTTCTTCACGCATGCGGTCGGCCACGGCGCCCAGTGTCTGGAAGTCGGCTGGTGGCACGATATGCAGCAGTTCCACCGTTCCGTTGCGTGCCTGTGCTTTCATGCAGGCCAGTCGCATAGCCGTGCGTGATTCTTCGCGGCTATCAACACAAACAAGGTATTTGGGGGGGCGAATGCCGCCCGGTTTAGATGATACGTATTCCATAAGATGATTCTCCGAATCAGTTTTTTCCAAACAGACGCCCACCGAACCAGCCGGCAGAAAGTGCCAGTATGACGGCAGTCAGGCCATACAATGCCGGGTGATTGTGGGCATAGTTATAAATGATCGCATCCAACCCGGCTTTCTGCACGGTGATTGGGGTGGACTGCATGCCAACCACATTACCGTCGCTCAGCAGGTATATTTCTGCGGCATACTTTCCCGGGGGTATGTTATCGGGAAATTCTATCACGGTCTTGAACAGGGTTTCTGCCATGAACGAGATAGGTATATTCTGACCGCTGTACAGCTTCTTGCGTTCCTGAAAATTGATGAACGCGTTGGAAAATTCCTCAAACCGGCTCGGGTCATGCTGGCCGCCGGGCGGGGAGAGCAGGTGGGTTTTGCCGATGCTCAGTTGCTCGAATACGCCGTATTCCGGTATCTCGTACATGGGGCGGCTGCTGGCGGTGATATAGAAGTCCGGCACGTTGAAGAATTTCATGCGTTCGCGGTTGACCCACATACCCGCGATACGTTCTTTTTTTCGTACCATATAGTTTTTGGAAGGGCCGCGTACAACCACCACAATATCGCCGTTGTCGTTGCGGGCGCCGAACAGGAAGATACGCGTGCCGTTAAAGCTGGAATCCACCTGCACGCGGTAGTTGGAAAGATCGGCTACCAATGGCGTGGCTACTGCCGGTGTTGATATCCACGCCCCCAGCAGGCAGCATATTCCCCGTATCCATTTACTCATCCAACGTGCTCACGCTATATATGTTTTCCGGTGGCGTAAACAGGTCGAATGCCAGATGGAACGCCATACCGAGCACCAGCATTGCTAACAGTCCACGCAGGTGCTCGGCGGGCAACCGGTTGCCCAACCCCACACCGAATTGCGCACCCACCACCGCGCCGGTCAGCAGCAGCAGCGCCAGCACCACATCGACAGTCTGGGTGGTGATGGCCTGCAAGAACGTTACGTTGGCGGTAATGAAAATGATCTGGAATAGCGATGTGCCGATGACCACGGCGGTTGGCATGCCCAACAGGTAGATCATGGCAGGGATGAGCAGGAAGCCACCCCCGATGCCCATCAGCGAGACCATGATGCCGATAAGAAACCCTATGCCCACCGGCATGATGACGCTGATCTCGACCTTGGAGCGCGGGAATTCGATCTTATAAGGCATGCGGTCGATCCACAGCATCTTTTCCTTGCTGGCGGTCTTCTGGATATTGAGGATGGAGCGAATGCTTTCGCTGGCCATCAGCGCGCCGATCACGCTGAGAAAAGTGACATAAAGCAGCGATATGGCAATATCGATCTGCCCGATATCCTTCAGCCAGCGAAACAACCCAACACCAAGGGTAGACCCGGTGATGCCGCCGGCAAGCAGGTAGCTGCCCATTTTGAAATCGACATTGTCCTTGCGCAGGTGCGTCACCAGCCCGGATACCGAAGACGCCACAATCTGATTGGCGGCGGTAGCCACCGATACGCTGGGCGGCACTCCGATGAATATGAGCAATGGTGTAATAAGGAATCCGCCGCCTATACCGAATAATCCCGAAAGAATGCCGGTGATCCCCCCCAGGCTGAGGATCACGAACACGTTCACCGACATTTCAGCTATGGGGAGGTATATGTTCATCCATGCAGGCTCAGGGGTTTTGCGAGAAGCTGATATGATTGGCCATATGTTCAAACATATGTTCTTCCAGGGTGGCATTCATCATGGTCATGAGTTCGGTGATCATTTTTCGCAGCGCGCGGTCGCGTTCCAGTACGGTGACGCTGTCGTTGATGACCACCGAACGCTTGGCACGGGTATTGACTTTGGCCAGCGAAAGTGCAGAACCGGACTGGTAAATGCGCATTTCGACCTCCAGCTCGGCATCGTAGCGTTTATCCGGCTGTCCGGTGAAGAAAGACGGCCAGTCACGCTCGATCGGCATCTGGTGTACGGTGACCGGGGCATTTTTGATGATAACCTGCAGGGTGTTATCGATTCCTACCGCCACCAGCCTGTGATCCACCCAGATACGCATGGCTTCGGTAGGCGAGTAAGGAACCAAATGCTCCACGTTAGGTAATGCCATGGGAGATTTATACTCTTCGATCACATCGATGCGCGATACGGCCATGTGGATGGGTAGGAACTGCTTGAACGAAAGCGGCGGTAGCTCTACCGGCGAGGCATCCTCGCAACCGGCGGTGGGCAGGATGCATACGGCACATACAAAAAATGAGGCTAATAAGCGGCGCGCAAACATATTTCGTCCTTTATTTGAGTGTGCTGGCATCATAACAAAAAAGCGGCATTTGCAAACCGTTGATTCATAATTTTTTCTTAGGAAATGATACGTCGGGCGGGCGTATGTATAATGGCGTAAGGCGAAGATGGTGGGATTTTTCTGCAGCCAGCATGGCCAGCGTATCGGCGCGCGGGGCAGCGGCGATCACATCAATGTCATCGTGCGTTACGTTGCCTGCCCACACGGTATCTCTTCGTGCCGACGCAATGACCGATTCCGGTAGGCCAACCGCAATATCCGCCATGGCGACCGGCTCATTTTGCATATCGAACGGCTGGTGATACCATTCGCCTTTACCGGCACGCAATATCGCATGCACATACGGGCCATTATCTTTTGCGGTGTATGCCGTCGTTTCCAGTGTACTGATACCCAGCCCCGGTTTTTTAGCTGCAAAACAGATGCCGCCAGCTGCCGCCAGCCCCACGCGTATCCCGGTAAAGCTGCCGGGGCCTACGCTGCAGGCGACGGCAGAAAGTTCATCGTAGCGGATGGCTGTATTTTTCAGCAGTTTCTCAACCATCGGCATCAGGATGGCCGATTGGGCATTTGGCTGCCCGTCATTTAGCATATCCAGAATGTGGCCATTTTGCCACAATGCAACGCTGGTAGGCCCGCAGGCGCACTCTATGGCCAATATTGTGGGAAATTCATGCATTTATTTGACGATTTTTTAATAACAACCTATTATTACTGGGATATTTAAACAACCCCGGGCCTAAACACAATGCTCAGCGATAAAAAATGTGTACCATGTAATGCCGATACTCCTCCAATGAGTCTGGAGGAAGCAAAAAAGATACTGTCTGAAATGCCGGGCTGGGAGCTGGCCATCGAAGGCAAAGCCATCCGTCGTCGTTTTCCGTTCAAGGACTTCATGAGTGCTCTGGCGTTCGTGCAGAAACTTGCGCCGATTGCCGAAGAAGAAGGCCACCACCCGGATCTGATGCTTGGCTGGGGTTATGTAGAAGTGGTGTTGTGGACGCATAGCATCATGGGGCTGCATGAAAACGACTTTATCATGGCTGCCAAGATCGGCGAGTTGGCCGGTTGATCCCCAACTTCTGATTGAATAGCGCTACAGAACCGCTATAAGCCGGGGTATGGGTAAAAAGCTCTATATCAAAACTTATGGTTGCCAGATGAATGTGTACGATTCCGTACGCATGGCCGATGTCATGGCGCCAATGGGATATAGTCTATCCGACACGCCGGAAGGGGCCGACCTCGTTATCCTGAACACCTGCCACATACGCGAAAAAGCTGAAGAGAAGGTCTATTCCGACCTGGGGCGCATCCGCGAAGAAAAAAACCGCAAGAAAGGCATGCTGATCGCGGTGGGGGGGTGTGTTGGGCAGGCCGAAGGCGACGAGATCATCCGTCGTGCGCCCTATGTTGATATGGTGGTTGGCTCGCAGAGCTATCACCAGCTACCGGATATGGTGGCACGCGCCAGCCGGGAAAAAGGCGGCGTGGTGGAGCTGGATTTTCCACAAGTACAAAAATTCGATTTCCTGCCAGAGTCTACGAATCCGCAAGGGGTATCGGCATTTCTTGCCGTGCAGGAGGGTTGCGACAAGTTCTGCACCTTCTGCGTGGTGCCGTATACACGTGGCGCCGAATACTCCCGCCCGCTGAGCGCCATAGTGTCAGAAGCAAAGAAAATGGTCGATCATGGCACCATAGAGATCACGCTGCTCGGGCAGAATGTCAACGCGTACCACGGTGCGCACAATGGCGGCGAGGCGTCACTTGCCGAACTGATCGACGTGCTGGCGCAGATAAGGGGGCTGGAGCGCATCCGCTACACCACATCGCACCCGCGCGAGATGAGCGAAGACCTGATTACCATCCATGGCAGCGAGCCAAAGTTGATGCCGTCCCTGCATCTTCCTATACAATCCGGTTCGGATGAGATACTCAAAAAAATGAACCGCAAGCACGATGCCGCCATATATGTCGATATCATTCACCGCTTGCGTGCAGCGCGTGCTGATCTTGCATTGTCCTCTGATTTCATCGTTGGCTTTCCCGGGGAAACAGAAGCGCATTTTGAGGAAACCATGAGGCTGGTGCAGGCTGTGGGTTATGCGTCCAGCTTCTCATTTAAATACAGCGCCCGCCCCGGAACACCGGCAGCCACGCAGGACAATCAGGTGGATGAGCAGGTCAAAGAAGACCGTCTTGCGCGCCTGCAGGATTTGCTCAAAGGCCAGCAATTGCAGTTCAACGAATCCTGCATCGGCAAAACCCTGCCGGTATTGCTGCATAAGCGCGGCAGGCGGGAAGGACAGCTGCTGGGTAAAAGTCCGTGGCTGCAATCGGTGCATGTGCAGGCCAGTGACAGCGTTATGAATACCATTGTGGATGTGGCCATCACCAGCGCCTCCATCAACAGCCTGGGTGGAACCATCGTCAACGAATCACAGTTAAAGGGAGCAGCATGAAAGATAAGAACGGCAAAGGCAAGAATGGCAAGGGCGACGCCGCCACGATCAACATCGTGTTCGAGGATAACGCCCTGCTACCCATGCTCTATGGCGATAACGACGCCCACCTGACCCGCCTTGAAAAGCATTTCGATGTCGAGGTGTCTTCGCGCGGGAATGTGCTGGCCATAAAAGGCAGCGAGCAGCATGTGGGACAGGTGCGCAATGTGCTCGAATCGCTGTATGCCGACCTGCAGAAAGGCGCACAGGTTGAAATGGAACAGGTCGATGTGGCCATACGCCTGCATGGCGGCGGTAACGGCAAACGGGAAGAAACAGGCGTGCCGTCCGGTTTCGATGATGTCTTCATCAAAACGCTGAAGAAAACCGTAAAGCCGTATTCGGCGATGCAGGCCGAGTACATCAAATCGCTGGGACGGAACGACCTGGTCTTTGCTCTCGGCCCGGCCGGTACCGGCAAGACGTATCTGGCGGTGGCAATGGCGGTAGCCATGTTCAACAGCGGTAAGGTGGAAAAGATCGTATTATCGCGTCCGGCGGTGGAAGCTGGTGAAAAACTGGGTTTCCTGCCTGGCGACCTGAAAGAGAAGGTCGACCCGTATCTGCGTCCGTTATACGATGCGCTGTTCGATATGATGCCCGGTGAACGCCTGACCCGCTATATGGAAAACGGCGAGATCGAAGTCGCGCCGCTGGCATTCATGCGTGGCCGAACGTTTTCCAATTCGTTCATTATCCTCGATGAAGCACAGAACACGACCGCAACCCAGATGAAAATGTTCCTGACACGCCTGGGGCAGGGTGCACGCATGGTGGTGACCGGCGATCTTTCGCAGACCGACCTGCCGCGCGATGTGAAATCCGGCCTCGGCGATGCCACCCGCAAACTCGCAGGGCTTGATGGCATCAATATCATTCATTTCAATGATCGCGATGTGGTGCGTCATGAGCTTGCGGCCCGGATCATCCAGGCCTATGACGAGTGGGACAGGAAGAAACGTAATCCGCGCGATGCTTGATATCACGGTCGATGTGCGTGACGACCGCTGGAAAAAAGCGGTGCGCACCTACAGGATCACTATAGAAAGATCCTGTCAGGCCGCTTATAAAAGTCAGGGAAAAAGAAAACAGGAGTTGGCGGTGGTGCTGGCCGATGATGCCTTCATCAAAGAACTCAACCATACCTATCGCGGAAAAAACAAGCCTACCAATGTGCTTTCGTTTCATGGTGAGCAGGGTTCGCTCGGTGATATCATACTGGCATTTGAAACCATCACACAGGAGGCAGACGCGCAAGGCAAAAGCCTGCGCCACCATATGATGCACCTGCTGGTGCATGGGGTGCTGCACTTGATGGGATATGATCACGAAGAAGAAACACAGGCCAGAAAAATGGAACACATTGAAATTAAAATTCTTGAAAAACTAGGGGTTAGCAATCCCTACTTGTACGCGGGCCGACGGTCGGCTACACTGAAGGCTTGAAAACCATGACACAATTTGCATCTAAAACTTTAAACGGCGGCAGCGCCGAATCATCCGAAGCTGAATTAGAACCTCCGAGTAGTAGCGTTGAGGACACGCAGCCGTATTCTGGCCCGTCACTGACGCATCAGTTGCGCGGATTGTTCCGCCGTATCACCGGCCAGAAGAACGATGGCTCGCTCAAAGAAGCGTTGGAAGAAGTAATTGAGGAACATGAAGAACTGGCCGATACGCCCATGGATCCGGAAGAGAAGGTCATGTTGCATAACATGCTTTCTTTCAGCGATATCAAGGTAGGCGATATCATGATTCCGCGCACCGATATCATTGCGGTGCCGCACGACATCAGCCTTGAAGACTTAAAACGCCACTTCATCGAAGAACGCCACACCCGCGTGCCAATATACAAGGAAACGCTCGATACGATGAAGGGGTTCCTGCATGTGAAGGATATGTTGCCGATGCTTTCAGGCGACAAGACCTACGATATCAATGCGGTGAAACGATCGCTGTTATTCGTTCCACCTTCCATGCGTGTGATGGACCTTCTGGTGCGAATGCGTCACGCCGGTAGCCACATGGCGATAGTGGTGGATGAATATGGCGGCACCGACGGGCTGGTGACCATGGAAGACGTATTTGAAGAGATCGTAGGCGACATTCACGACGAACATGATGACGATGACGAAGAGCAGGTCGAGCGTATCATCCACGTCAACAAGAATACGGTGGAGGTAAATGCCCGCATCCCGATCGAGACACTGGAAGAAGAGCTCGGCCTGAGCCTTACATCGGACGAACAATCGGATGAATTCGACACGTTGGGTGGGCTGGTATTTTTCCAGCTCGGCCGCATCCCTGCCAAGGGCGAATCGATCAGCCACCCCAGCGGTGCGCGTTTTGAGATACTCGATGCCGATATGCGCCGCATACGCCGGGCACGTATCCATCTTGCCTGATGCATACAGATACCAAGGCGCAGCTTCCCCTGTTCACTCAGCTTCCTGCTATCGGGCAGCTTGCCGGATGGCGCCGTAACCTCACCGCATTCGTTTGCGGTGTGCTTGCCATGCTGGCATTGCCCCCGTTTTTCATTGTACCGTTTATGGTGCCTGCCTGTTGTGGGTTATTATGGCTGATCAATGGTGCGGCGTCGCGCAGGCGCCTGTTCTGGGACGGATGGTTCTGGGGCTGGGGCTATTATATGTCCGGCCTGTACTGGTTCTGCATTGCGCTGATGACTGATGCGGAAAAATTCGCATGGCTGCTGCCGTTCGCATTGTTCGGGCTGACCGGTGTAATCGCCATCTATCAGGGGCTTATATGCTGGCTGATGGGATTCTTCCGTGTCAGTGGATTTACGCGAATATTCGTGTTTTCTGTGGTGTGGCTGTTGGTGGAATTTGCTCGTGGCCACCTGTTCACCGGGTTTCCATGGAACCTTGCCGGTTACACGCTGGCGGTATCGGATGTTTCCATTCAACTGGCGTCGCTGGTGGGAATATACGGTTTGACATGGCTGGTCATTTTTCTGGCTCTGTTGCCTTCATCGCTGGGTGATGCAGACATCGGCCGACGCCGTGCGCTACGCGTAACCGGTGCCGCATATCTGCTGTTTGCCATTGCGCTGGCATGGGGTGGATGGCGTTTACATGCGGCAGGCCACACACAGTATGTCGATGGCGTAATGCTGCGGCTGGTGCAGGCCAACATTGCACAACATCACAAATGGGATCCGGCCTTGCAGGTGCAGGGACTGCAAAAGCATATCGAACTGAGCCGGGCAGAAGGCATTGAGAATATCACACACGTCATTTGGCCGGAAACGGCGGCACCTTACATTATTGATGAACGCAGCAAACTGCTGCAAATATTGTCAGCTATGTTGCCTGCTGATACTAAACTGATAACAGGCGGGTTACGTGCTGAAGGTGAGTCATCTGACTGGCGAATATATAACAGCATCGTGATGGTGGATAGCGCAGGCGCCATAGTGGGTACATATGACAAGAATCGGCTGGTGCCATTTGGTGAGTTCCTGCCATTTCGTTCACTGATACCTGAAAAGTGGGCAACGCCTGTCGGCAACAAAGATTTTTCTCGTGGGCCGGGGGCGGTAACTTTGGATTGGCCGGGATTGCCGGGTGTTACGCCGCTGATCTGCTATGAGGCAATTTTTCCAGAGTTCGCAGCTGGTGCGCATCCCCGGCCAAAATTATTCTTAAACCTTACGAACGATGCATGGTTCGGCACCAGCACTGCCCCATACCAGCACTTACATATGAGCCGCATGCGCGCGGTGGAGCAGGGTATACCCCTTATTAGGGTGGCTAACACAGGGATGTCACTGGTTGTGGATGCGATGGGCAGAGTCCTGAAACGCTCCAGTTTGAACCAGATTGCAGTTATTGACACCCGCTTGCCGCAACCTGAGAATAGCAAAACATTATATGGATTCATCGGTGACCGTCCGATTATTCTTCTGCTTATGCTGGCGGTGCTCTTATTTTTAGGTATGAAGAAAAAGAATATTTACCTAAAATAACATACAGACCTAACGCCGGTTAACTTTTCGCTTGCAAGTTGTATTAGATAAATCATAACATTAAGTTCTTAATTATAACCGATTCAGGAAGAAAATGAACGCCAAGAAACAGAATAATTCGACGCTTGCCAAACGCGACATCGATGCGTATGTCGGGTCACGCCTGCGTCAACGCCGCACCATGATGGGATTAAGCCAGGAAGCTGTGGCGCGTGCCGTAGGTATCACGTTCCAGCAGGTACAGAAATATGAAAAGGGCGCCAATGCCATGAATGCGCGCCGCCTTTTTGAATTTGCCAATTTCATGAATGTACCGGTGGCATATTTCTTTGATGGGTTGGATCAGTCTGCAAAATCGGCGGGATTTGCCGAAGGTGCTGCCGATGTGTTCGATCACCAGGGTGTGTCTGATCGCGAGTCACTGGAAATGATGAAGGCATTTAAACGCATAAAAGAGCAGGTTATTCGCAAGCGGCTGGCCGATCTTGTGCGGGCTGTGGCGGATAACAAAGCTCTTCTTGACTAACCCTGCGCTTGACAAGCGCGGTGGTTCCACTAATCTTGCAGCATCTTCAGGTGGGGATTTGGTCTGCTTGCCGCCACCATAAAAACGGATCTAAGCATGTTCGGGTTAGCCGAACCTGTCCTTTCCTGCTCCTGAAGCGTATATAACCAATACAAAGGGGGCGCATGTGTCCAAACAGTTTCATTCCGGCCGCAGCCAGTATGTTTTTACCAGTGAATCCGTAGCCGAGGGGCATCCGGATAAGGTCTGCGACCAGATATCCGATGTCATCCTCGATGCCATGCTGGAAGTGAACCCGCAGGCGCGGGCCGCCGTGGAAACCATGGCCACCACCAACACCATTGTGATCGCTGGGGAAACCCGCGGCGCCGAAAGCGTGACCAAAGCTAAGATCGAAGAGCTCACCCGCGCCAAGGTACGCGAGATCGGTTACATGCAGGAAGGATTTCATGCCGATAACATGGATGTCTATGTGCACCTGCACAGCCAGTCGTCGGATATTGCCATGGGTGTGGACTCAGGCGATAACAAAGACGAAGGGGCAGGGGACCAGGGCATCATGTTCGGGTTTGCCTGCAATGAAACCGACGTGCTGATGCCCGCGCCGATCCACCTTTCCAACCGGATCCTGCTGGGTCTGTCGCGTTCCCGCCATAGCGGTGCGGTCCAGGGTCTTGGGCCGGACGCGAAAAGCCAGGTGTCTTTGCTGTATGAAAATGGTAAGCCTGTGAAGGCCACATCGGTGGTGGTATCCACCCAGCATGATGCACATGTGACCCAGAAGGAAATACGCGAGATCGTACGCCAGCATGTGATGGATGTACTGCCCAAAGGCTGGATGTGTGACGAAAGCGAGTTTTATGTAAATCCCACAGGCCAGTTCATCATCGGCGGGCCGGATGGCGATTGCGGGCTGACTGGCCGCAAGATCATCGTCGACACCTACGGCGGCGCGGCACCGCACGGCGGAGGTGCCTTCTCGGGCAAAGACCCCACCAAGGTCGATCGTTCAGCGGCCTACATGGCGCGTTACCTTGCTAAGAACGTGGTGGCTGCCGGTATCGCAGAGCGTTGCACTATTCAGTTATCATACGCCATTGGGGTATCCAAGCCGCTGTCGTTCTATGTCAACACGGTCGGCGGACAGGTGGATGAAGCCAAACTCGAAAAACGCCTGCAGGAGATGGTGGATCTCAGCCCGCGCGCCATCCGCGAATACCTGCAGCTCAATAAACCGATCTATGCCCGCACGGCAGCCTATGGCCACTTTGGCCGCAAGCCGGATGAAACCGGCGGTTTCACATGGGAAAAGCTGGATCTGGTGGAGCAGTTGCGCAGTGAATTTGGTATCAAACAATCTGCAGCCGGCTGATCGTAAAGAACCGCGTTATCTCGCCAGCACAGGCCGCCGCCGCGGCAGGCGATTGCGTGCGGGCAAACAATGCCTGATGGATACCATCCTGCCACAGGTACAGATACCGGCAGAATTTTTCACAGGCATGGTGAATGCCACGCAGCTCTATGGGTTATTCCCGGCTGAAGTACGGTCGCTGTTTCTGGAGATCGGATTCGGTACCGGCACCCATCTGGCGCATCTGGCACAACTATACCCCTGCACGGGTATTATCGGATGCGAGCCGTATATCCACGGAGTCGGTGACCTGCTGCGTGCCATCGATGAGAAAAAACTCGGTAACGTTCGTGTTCAGGATGACGATGCGCGCGAGTTGCTGGAAAAACTGCCCGATGCTGCGCTGGATAAAGTATTTATACTCTATCCTGATCCGTGGCCGAAAGCACGGCACCACAAGCGGCGGCTCATCTCGCAGCCGGTCCGTGCGATGCGGGCGCGC
>JBFWQQ010000046.1:0-14724 GCA_050249355.1 Alphaproteobacteria bacterium
GGACCCTCACCCAGTTTCACGACATGGGTTTCGTCGGGCGGGAAATCAACAATGATCGTATCTTTGGAGCGGACATGCTGCCGCAACTCTTCAACATTAAAAAATATCAGCAGATTGCGGTCTTTACCGCGATGCCTTCCGGCATGTCCGACATAATGCTGCGGCCCCAGATTTACCGAAGGTATTTCATTACGGCCGGTGAAGTATCGCTCAAACAGTCGGGCCATGCTTTTTTCAGGCAAGGCGATGACGGCGGCATAGTTTTCTTTTTCCGCATGATTACGTATGGCGGGCAGCAGTTTCATCAAGGTCTGTTTTGCCTTGCGTGATTCCGTCAGCATGCTGATATCACCAAATATGCCATCGATATAGAGCACTTTTTTATCGGGACTGTTCTGGCGCATAGCTGTCGTCAACGCAGGCTGTTCACGGAAAATATTCTCCAGCCGCGCACCTTTTACCTTATCCACCGGCAGCCAGCCTTTAATATCGCTGCCTTCTTCAATGGGTTTATCAGTATCCGGTTCATTCAGGCGCACGCCCAGCCGCACCTTGCCCTCTTCCACCGCCAGCATGAAGGTGGCCCTGTTATCGCCGGGAATCTCCTCGTTCGGGAAATTTTTTTTTGGATGTTTGCGAGCGCGTAATTCAAAATATTGCTTCACTAACTCTGGGTTATCGCTCAATGTTGCTTTTACGATGTCCATTAAAGAAGATCCTTCGTCTTGGCTTCGCCCTGCTTCTCATCCGGGCCAAGCACCAGTTCATAATGGGCGGCGCCGGCTGGAATCATCGGGTATACGTTCTCTTTCTGGTCTACCACCATATCGACGATCACCGGGCCTTTGATGGCCAGCATCTCCTTGATGGTCTTGTCGACATCTTCCACTTTTTCGCAGCGCAGCCCGGCCATGCCGTAGGCTTCGGCCAGCTTTACAAAATCCGGCAGCGAATCCATGTAGGATTCCGAGTAACGGTTGCCGTGGAACATTTCCTGCCACTGGCGCACCATGCCCATATAACGGTTGTTGAGAATGAAAACCTTCACCGGCAGGCGGTACTGGCAAATGGTGGAAAGTTCCTGAATATTCATCATCAGCGAGGCTTCGCCGGTGACACACATCACCAGAGCATCCGGATGCGCCACCTGCGCGCCCATCGCACTCGGCATGCCATAGCCCATGGTGCCAAGGCCGCCACTGGTCATCCATTTATGTGGCCGGTCGAATTTTAAAAACTGTGCCGCCCACATCTGGTGCTGGCCGACATCGGTGGAAACCAGCGGTTGCTTGCCCCTGGTCATCTCATACAAGCGTTCCAGCGCATATTGCGGCTTGATCGGGCCATTCCTGTCCTGTTTAAAAGAAAAACTTTTCTTTGCGCGCCAGCCTTCGATCTTGCCCCACCATTCGCCCAGCGCATTTTGATCGCTCTCGACTTTCTGTTTTTTCCATTCGTCCATCAACTGCCGGATGACGGTACCGGCATCGCCGATCACCGGCACATGCACGCGCACGTTCTTGTTCACCGAGCTGGGATCGATATCGACATGGATCTTTTTCGATTTGAGCGAGAACGCATCCAGCCGGCCGGTCACGCGGTCGTCAAAGCGCGCGCCGATATTGATCATCACGTCGCACTCGGCCATGCACATATTGGCTTCCAGCGAACCATGCATGCCAAGCATGCCAAGGAACTGCTTATCGGTGCCGGGATACGCGCCCAGCCCCATCAGCGTATTGGTGATGGGAAAGCCGGTCATCTGCACGAATTCGGTGAGCAGCTCACAGGCCTTCTGGCCAGAATTGATAAGACCGCCGCCAACATAAAACACAGGCCGCTTGGCCAGCGACATGAGTTTTACCGCGCGCGTCACCTGTTTGGCATCGCCTTTGGTCTGCGGCTGATAGGTACGGCGCGGCACCGGTTTTTCGCCGCTATAGCTGCCGGTCAGGTTCATGATGTTCTTGGGAATGTCGATCACCACCGGGCCGGGCCGGCCAGAGCGCGCCACATGGAATGCTTCATGGATAATGGCTGCCAGCTCATCCACACTGCGCACAAGGTAATTATACTTGGTGGCCGAACGGGTGATGCCGGTCGTATCGGCTTCCTGAAACGCATCCGAACCAATAAGGTGCGTAGGCACCTGCCCGGTAATGCACACCATGGGAATGGAATCGAGCAGCGCATCGGTCAGGCCGGTCACCGCGTTGGTGGCGCCGGGGCCGGAGGTCACCAGCACAACGCCCACCTTGCCGGTAGAGCGGGCATAGCCTTCTGCCGCATGGGTAGCGCCCTGTTCGTGGCGTACCAATATGTGGCGTATGTGGTTCTGTTTGAACAGCGAATCATACAGCGGCAGCACGGCACCGCCGGGATAGCCGAATATTACCTCGACCCCTTCGGCCGCCATGGCCTTGAGGATGATCTCCGAGCCGGGCAATTTCTGCTCCGGCATGGAATTTTTTTTCATCTCAGTTGCTTGCTGCATAATCACCTATCGCACACATGGGCCCGGATGGGGATAACCCCATAAAAAGGCCAGTAAATCTATAGTTTTAAGGGCATGCGGTCAAGCAAATCTGCTGCATTGCATCATCGGGGTAATAACCATCCAATGTTGCCTACACTTATGTAAGGCCCCGCTGATAATGGATTTTCCCTTATATTGTCATATAAATTTCATAAATTCACCGTGGAATTGCCGTTTATCCTTGCATAGAGTTGTTCCAGGCCGTCAAAAAGGGGAAACTATGGCAATAGCAAACGAATCGGCTGCGCAAAAGGCCGACGAGATAGCCCGCAACATCAGAGATATGAAGCCATCCGGCTTCGACAAGCTGGCACCGGAAGACCGGCAGGCCGTGCTCGAACATATGGAGACGGATACTTTCAAAAGCCGCAACCCTGATCATGCCAAGATCCTGGAGCAGCTTGAGAACTCCATGATCGCAAATGCAGAGCGATGGCTACGTCTGGGCCTTAAGCCTGTAAAGATGCCTGCACAGGAAGCGGAACGAGTTAAGCACGATTTACTTGAAAAGCTTCGCAGCGAACGGCCCGATGGCCCCGGCACCAATGACACATTCCGCCGCAGGGCCAAGCGCGATCCCGGACAGCATAAACGTGGGGCGTAATATTAAAGCTGATGCCGTAGCCATGTCAGCTGCCGTTTGGCATAATTACGGGTAGCCTGCTGGGCTTGCTTGACTGATTGGTCAATTGATTGCCGCCCTTCGATAGCTTCTGCTAATTCGCTGACTCCTATCACTTTTCTAAGTGGGCTGTCTGCCGCTAACGAAGGCAATATCGCTTCCAACTGTTGTACGGCTCCCTGCTCAACCATTTTTTCAAAACGCGCATCGCACCGCGCATACAATTCCTCGCGTGGCAACTCCACCTTGATGACCTCATATTCGCTATCAGGATATAATGCTCCGGTCTTCTGTTGCTGCCAGAACGAAAGTGGCCTGCCGGTGCCCAGCCACACCTCATAGGCACGCAACAAACGTTGCCTGTCCACCACTTTCAGCCGCTCAAAGAATTGTGGATCGACCAGTTTCAAACGCTCGGAAAACGCATCCTGCCCCATCGCCTCATAGTCATTCGCCGCCTGCTGGCGCACCAGCGGATCAATATCGGGAATTTCGGCAATACCTCGTATCAACGCCTTGATATACATGCCAGTGCCGCCCACAATGATGGGAAGCAATCCTTCGGATAAGGTCCAGTCGATCTCCATTTTCGCAAAGCGCAGCCATTTGCCGACAGAAGGCTGCTCGTGCGCCTCGAGGATGCCATAGAGCCGATGCGGGACGAGCGCCTCTTCTTCTGCTGTCGGGCGGGCGGTCAGGATCGGCACATCGCGGAACATCTGCTGCGAATCGGCATTGATGATGACACCGCCGCGACTTTGGGCTACACCCAATGCGTGGGCTGACTTGCCGCTGGCAGTCGGCCCGGCGATGATAACGATACGGTGGCCCATGGATCTTGTACTTACCTGTATTACGCTCAACGTAAAGCTGGATGATGATTTTGTGCAGTCTATGGCAGCCATCGCGGCGTTGCAAGATACTACCGTTGCGGGCATGGATATCGAGGCCGGGATGGCGCGCTTTATCCTCGAGACCACGCGTGATGCCCAAAGCCTGCGCAACGCACTGCAGGAGACGATGGATCGCTACGCCATCGACATGATCCTCCAACCCTATCCGCAGCCACGCTATAAACTGCTGATATCCGACATGGATTCGACCATGATCACCTGCGAATGCATCGACGAACTGGCCGATTTCGTCGGCAAGAAACAGCAGGTTTCCTCCATCACCGCACGCGCCATGAATGGCGAGCTGGATTTCGACGCTGCGCTGACCGAGCGGGTGGCATTGCTGGCCGGGCTGGATGAAGCCGCGCTGGAGCAATGTTTTCTTGAGCGCGTGAAGCCCATGCCGGGTGCGGGAGCGCTACTGGCCGCGCACAAGGCCGCCGGTGGTTATAGCGTGCTGGTATCGGGCGGGTTCACCTTCTTTACCGGGCGCGTGGCCAGGGCATTGGGATTTGATGAGCACCATGGCAACCGGCTGGAAATATCAGGTGGCAAACTTACCGGAAGGATTATTCCACCGATACTGGGCAAGGATGCCAAGCTGCAGACGTTACACGATAGCTGCCAAAAACTCGGTATTTCCAGTGAGGAAGTGCTGGCCATCGGGGATGGTGCCAACGACCTGCCTATGCTGCTGGCCGCTGGTCTTGGCGTTGCCTATCACGCTAAACCTGCCGTGCGTGCGCAGGCAAGGGCCTACATTAATCATAGCGATCTCAGTGCCATTAAATGGCTAGTCAACTGATATATTTATATATTCCAACATATTCGTCGGGTTGCAACAATCGGCTTCATCGAACTGTCATTATCGCTGACTGCCAAAACTGGTTATAATTATGCGTGAAGAAGGAGAACCGCCATGTCAGATGATAATGCAAGAGAATACAAGGGGCTGGGAGAAACTGCCGCAGCACTCGGGCAATCACAGGTAGATGGATATGTTGGCTCAGCAATCGGGGCAGCCGCTGGCGCAGCCGTGGGCGGGATCGCTCATAACCAAAAAACCTATGACGCCGTAAAGCTTGCGCAGGACACAGTGGAAAAAGCTAGAGCACAGGCAATTGCTGCACAAAACGGTGAAATCTGGAAATTACCCAAAAGCGGCCGCGTTTCCGAGGAAGCGCTGGAAACAGCAGAGAATGTACTGAAAGAAAAAGGTACGGCAGGAAAATTATGGCACGGCGCCAGCCGCAGTGGCAAGCTCCTCATTGGCGCTGTTGCCGGAGCCGTGGCGATTGGGACAGTAGGCAATTTAGTGGGCATGGTACGCGGGCAAAAAAAAGCACAGCAAGGGCGAGAGCAATTCGATGAACTGGTTGCCGAGAACCGGGCGCTAAAACACCAGCTGGAACTAGCTGAAACACATCATGGCCGTAGCAAATCCTTCACTGCAGCTGTAGAATCTGAGCGCTCGCAATCCGCGGAACGCTTGACAGAACGCTGACGCTTATTTCTTATCCTCACCACTCGGCAGGGTAATAAAGGCTTCTTCCTTACCCCGGCTTACCGTTACCAGTACGAACTTGCGGCCTTTCTTACGCGCCGCATCCAGCTGCTCTTTCATGGCCTGCACACTTTCAACAGCTGTATTATTCACCGCCATGATCACATCGCCTGTGCGCGCGCCGCGCTGCGCTGCCGGCGAGCCATTCTTCACACCGGTCACTACCAGCCCCTTCACGCCCGAGGCGATGCGCAGGCGCTGGCGGATGGTGGAGTTGAGCGGCACCAGTTCCATGCCTAGAACGGCCTGGGCACCGGCATCCGGCTGCGCCTGCGGCTTGCTTCGGGCCGCCTGCTGCTGCATTTCTTCCTCTTCTTCCGACTCGCCGATGGTCACGCTTACTTCCTTGCCAGCACCCTGACGCCATACTTTAACAGGCACGCTGCTACCGATGGACGTTTCTGCCACCATACGCGGCAGGAAACGCATCTCGCTGATCTCCTTGCCATTAAAATGCGTAATGATATCACCTTGCCTGATGCCCGCTTTTTTCGCCGGGCTACCCTCACCGACATCAAGAACCAGCGCGCCACGGGTGTTGGGCAGGCCCTGGCTTTCGGCCACTTCGTCCGACACTTCCTGTATTTTCACACCCAACCAGCCGCGATGCGTGCGGCCAAACTCTTTCAGCTGCGCGATCACCGGTTTGGCCAGCGCCGTCGGGATGGCAAAGCCGATACCCACCGAACCGCCCGACGGCGAGAAAATAGCGGTATTGATACCGATCACCTCGCCGTTCATATTGAACAGCGGCCCGCCGGAATTGCCGCGGTTGATCGGCGCGTCGGTCTGCAGGAAGTCATCGAACGGCCCGGCGTTGATCGAGCGCTGGCGCGCCGAGATGATGCCTTTGGTCACCGAGCCGCCAAGCCCGAACGGGTTGCCGATCGCGATCACCCAGTCGCCCACACGCATAGTGTCGGAATTGCCCAGCGGCACGAATGGGAATGGCTGCTTATCCTCTATTTTCAGCAGTGCCAGGTCGGTCTTGGCATCGCGCCCGACCAGCGTAGCACTGAACTGCCGGTTATCTTGCAGGATCACCGTGATCTCATCGGCCTGCGCCACCACATGGTTGTTGGTGATCACGTAGCCTTCCGGGCTCATGATAAAACCAGACCCCAGCGATTGCACATCACGCTCGGTCTGTTGCATATTGTTGAATTGCTCAAAGAACTGGCGGAAGGGCTCGAACTCCGGAGAGTTAGGCATACCTTCAAAGTTGAACCCGGGCATTCCCATGAAACCCTGCGGCGCCTGCACCTTCTGGGTAGTGGAAATGTTCACCACCGCCGGCGACAGTTTTTCTACCAGATCGGCGAAACCGCCCTCGACATTGTTCATGTCAGCCTGCGGCTGCGCGTGTACGGCAGGAGGAACAGCTACCAAAATCAGCAACAACAGGACACGCATTACCATATGCATCAGAAACCTCACAGGTTAAGTTATAAACGCTACCTAGCGCGTGAAATCACTTTTTTCAAGATAGCGTAAAAATTCACTGTCGGGAGACAGGATCATGGTGGTATCGCCACCATCGAGTGTTTTCTGGTAGGCCTGCAAGGAACGATAGAACTGGAAGAATTCTTCATCCTTACCGAATGACTGCGCGAAAATCTTGGTGGCCGTGCTGTCACCTTCGCCGCGCAATATCTCAGCCTTGCGGCCTGCGTCGGCGAGCAGGATCGTGCGCTCCTTGTCGGCCTGCGAACGGATCTTCTGCGCATCTTCGGCGCCACGCGCACGAAATTCTTTGGCTTCGCGCTCGAACGAGGTCTGCATGCGCTCATAGATGGAATCGCTGTTCTTTTGCGGCAGGTCTGCGCGCACGATACGCACGTCGAGGACTTCGATACCGAAGCCGCGATCTTTCCTGTCGAAATTCAATTCACCGTTTTCGTCAAGCTGTGCGCCTTGCGCCTGCGCGTTCACCAGATCCCTCGCTTCATGCATAATCGCCGTACGCTTGCCGGATATCGCATCGGCCAGCGCCATGGTGCCGATCACCTGGCGCAGGCTGGACTCCAGAATCACGTTCAGTCGGCTGCGCATGGTGTCTTCATTGCCCACCGTCTGCTTGAAGCGCAGTGGGTTGGTGATCCGGTAGCGCACGAACGCATCCACGATCAGGCGTTTCTGGTCGGCTGCAATAATCTCCTTGGATTCGGCATCGAAGTCCAGCAGGCGCTTGTCATAAAATTCCACGCTTTCAACAAACGGCATTTTCACTTTAAGGCCCGGCTCCTGATGCACGCGCACCGGCTTACCCAGCCGCAGCACCAGTGCCTGGTCGATCTGCGACACCACGAACAGCGACGAGTTTGCCACCACCAGCAGCACCAGAAGCACCACCATAACTCCACCCAGCCAACGCATCAGTTCGTCTCCGCTTTATTTTTGATTTCAGGTAACGGCAGGTAAGGCAGCACACCTTGTGATCCCTTGCCATCGATAATCACCTTGTTCATATCCTGCAGTATCTGTTCCATGGTTTCCAGATACATGCGCTTCTTGGTCACATCCTTGGCCTGCCGGTATTCTTCATACACCGAAGAAAAGCGTGATGCTTCACCCTTGGCGCGCGCGATCACTTCTTCCTTATAGGCTTCGGCATCCAGTACCATTTTCTCAGCGGCACCACGGGCACGCGGCAGGATATCGTTGCGATACGCTTCGGCCCGGTTACGCGCCGTTTCCAGATCGATCTTGGCGCTTTGCACATCGCGGAACGCATCGATCACTTCGGTAGGTGGTTCCACTTTGGTCAGGTTGACGCTGATGATCTCTACACCGGTCGTATATTCATCCAGCGTACCCTGTGTCAGTTTCTTTGCTGCGATCTCGATGGACGCCTGCTCGCTGCCCAGCCTGCCTTCGGCGAGCACGCTGGCGATCTCGGTGCGTCCGATGACTTCGCGCATGGCGCTTTCGGAAACGCTTTTCACCGTACCTTCGGCATTGCGCACGTTGAACAGGTAATCGGGCGCATTACTGATTTTCCACTGCACCTCGAAATTCACATCGACGATATTTTCGTCACCTGAAAGCATCAGGCTTTCTTCAGGTACAGCAGCCTGATTGGATTTACTGGAAGCGCTGTAGCCGCTGCGAAAGCCTACCTCGATACGGTTTACGGTGGTCACTTTCGGGGTAAAAGCTTTTTCGACCGGGTACGGCAGATGATAATTCACGCCCGCACCGGTGGTGCGGTGGTATTCTCCGAAGCGCAGCACTACGCCCTGCTCATCGGCCTGCACGAAATACACGCCAGTGGAGAGCCACAACAGCAGCAATATGGAAAGCAACAGGACGAAGCCCTTTTTATTATCGCCGCCGCCGGGAAACATCTGGTGGATCTTTTCCTGGCTTTTGCGCATCCATTCGTCAAAATCGGGGCCTTGCGGGTGCGGGTCGCCGCCACCCTGCGGCTGCGGCCCGTTGCCAGGGGGTTTACCCCACGGCCCGCTGCCACCTTGCCATCCGCCCTTATCGCCTTTGCCCATATACACAATTCCTCTTGTATGTTTTCTGCTGCCCACTATATAGGTGGGCTATAACCGATTGCAAGCATATGTCTGTATCTTCTCAACAACCCGCAAAAAAACCAGCGGTGTGGAACAAGGAACCGCTGGCGCATGTCCGGCATGTGATCGCTATAGCATCGGGCAAAGGCGGTGTCGGAAAATCGACACTCACCGTTAACCTTGCCCATGCACTGCGCGATACCGGTAAGAAAACCGGCATACTCGATGCCGATATTTACGGCCCGTCCGTCCCGCGCATGCTCAATGTTTCCGGCCGTCCGGAATTTGAAGACGGCAAAATGATTCCACTTACCGGCCATGGCATCGCCTGTATGTCGATCGGCTTCATCACCGGCGATGAGGCAGCGATATTGCGCGGCCCTATGATAAGCAAGGCGCTCACCCAGCTGCTGCGCCTGACGCGCTGGGGTACTACGGTCGAACCGATGGATACGTTGCTTATCGATATGCCGCCCGGCACCGGCGATGTACATCTTTCCATGGCACAGCTGGTGCCACTTACTGGCGCCATCATCACCACCACCCCGCAGGAAGTGGCCCTTAGCGACGCCCGCAAGGCCGCCATCATGTTCCAGAAGGTCGACGTGCCGATAGTGGGCGTGGTGGAAAATATGAGCGGCGGTATGTTCGGTGCAGGTGGCGGACAAAAGCTGGCCGATGAACTCGGCGTACCGCTGCTGGCCTCCATTCCGCTGGATGCCGATATCTGCAGGGCCGGAGATGCGGGTAATATCTATAGTGGACATAGTGCTGCCAACTATGCCGCAATAGCGGCGACTATTTGCTCAAAACCAGCCCAATAAAAACGGCAATATCCACACATAATAGCAACGCAAGCCAATTACGAAGCTTGCTGAGAGAACGCAGGTCTGGCCTTCTTGATTCGATCTCAGGCGGTTTTTCACCACGCCAGCTCCATATTACCAGCGAAATAAGAACCAGTACTAAAAACAGTATGGCCCCGACAGGAACCAAAATGACTGCAAGCCCACCATCAATAGATTGGCTGAGCGCAATAATGGAGCCGTGGGATATCCCAACCATTTATGCCTTCAGCACGCCGCGCTTGATCTGGTCTTCCTCGATCGACTCGAACAGTGCCTTGAAGTTGCCTTCACCGAAGCCTTCATCGCCTTTACGCTGGATTATCTCGAAAAAGATTGGTCCGATCACAGTTGCAGTGAATATCTGCAGCAATATGCCGCCATCATTGGCACCCGGTTTGCTTTCGGGCGCGCCATCGACCAGAATACCACGCGGACGCAGGTCATCAAGGCTCTCGGTGTGGTGTGGCACGCGCTTTTTCAGGTTGTCATAGTAAGTTTGCGGCGGCGCGTCCATGAAACGGATACCGTTTTGTTTCAAACCGTCGAAGGTTTTGTAAATGTTGCCAGTTGCCAGCGCGATATGCTGGATGCCCTCGCCTTTATACTCCTTCAAGAATTCCTCGATCTGCGATTTATCGTCGGAGGATTCATTCAGCGGGATGCGGATTTTACCGCACGGGCTGGTCATCGCTTTGGAAACGAGGCCGGTCAGCTTGCCCTCGATATCGAAGTAACGTATCTCACGGAAGTTGAACAGGCGCTCGTAGAACTCGGCCCATACTTTCATCTGGCCGCGCTGCACGTTGTGGGTCAGGTGGTCGATATATTCGAGGCCACAACCTTTGGGATGCTGGTTCACGCCGGGAAGCGGTTCAAAATCCACTTCGTAGATGGAGCCTTTGTCTCCGTATTTATCGACGAGGTATAACAGGCTGCCACCGATACCTTCGATGGCCGGGATATGCAGCTCGCCTTCGCCCTTTGGAACTTCCACCACTTTGGCGCCCAGTTTTTTGGCGCGTTCGATGGCGGCTTTGGCATCCTTCACCCGGAAGGCCATGGCGTTGGCCGACGGGCCGTGCACATTGAAGTGTCCTTCTGCCTGACTTTCCTCTTCGGTGTTGAGGATAAAGTTGATGTCGTTCTGGCGCCACAACCATACGTTCTTCGATTTATGTTTGGCGATCCGGGTAAAGCCCAGCTTGGTGAATAATTCTTCCAGCGGCTTCGGATCGCGCGATGCATATTCTACGAACTCAAACCCGTCGGTCTGCATCGGGTTCGCATGCGGTGTGTCATATGTAACGTTCACGGACTGGCTGCTCATTGCATTCTCCTGTTGATGGTCATTTCCACAAGGGCGGCCACTTTAGCCAAGTTTTTTTGTAAAGTAAAACCCCAATATGCTGTAGCCCTCGCGCACATAGAAGCGCTGCGCCGCAGTATTGCTGGTATATACGGCGGCCATGACACGGCTTGCGCCCATTCTAACAGCTTCATTGTCGACCCAGCGCGACAGGCTGGCACCGATGCCCATATCGCGCGCGTCTTTGTCCACCACCACATTATCGACCTCAAGAAACATGCCCGCCCAAAAGCGCGTATGCGTCCAGAAACCGACAGCCCCCACCAGCTTATCGCCCTGCCACGCCCCGGCACAGCGATACCCATGTTCCAGCATATTCGCAATAAAGCGGTCGAAATCCTGCTGGCTCAACCCCTCATTCAGCTGTTTTACCAACGGATATAGCAGCGGCATTTCTTCGGCTGTCAATTCACGTATTGCAACAGAACTGTTCACAGGCATTGATTTTCCCAAAAAATATTATTAGATTTCACCGCATGCGAGCAGATGAACACCCAGAGAATATGCGCCCGGACTATACGTTCGATTTTGACCCGGCGCAATACACTCCCGAAGACCACGCCATGTGGAAACGCCTGTGCACCCGGCAAAAGCCGCTGCTGAAGGGCCGCGCGTGCGACGAATACATGGAGTCGGTCAAGGATCTCGGCATTTTCGAGGCCGACCGGATTCCCGATTGGCGCGAAGTTTCCGACTCGCTGACCAAAGCCACCGGCTGGAAGCTGGTGATCGTTCCGGGTTTCATTCCCGGTGATGTTTTTCTTGAGCATCTTTCCAAGCGGCAATTTCCCACCACATGGTGGATACGCCCGCCAGAGAAAATGGATTACCTACAGGAACCCGACATATTCCATGACCTGTTCGGCCATGTGCCTATGCTCGGTCACCCGGTGTTTGCCGACTACATGCAGATGTTCGGCGAAGGCTGCGTGAAAGCCAAGACCATGGAGGCTGAAGGCTACATCGCTAGGCTGTACTGGTTCACGGTGGAATTCGGGCTGATCAACACCCCCAAAGGCCTGCGTATTTACGGCTCGGGTATTGTGTCCTCCAAGACCGAATCGGTCTACTGCCTTGAAAGCCCCCTTCCCAACCGCTTCTTACTCGATGACGTATGTCGGCCGATGCGCACGGATTACCGCATCGACGATGTACAGAAGGACTATTTCGTCATCAATAGCTTCGATGAACTGTTTGCCATGACAAGACCGGATTTTACCCCGTATTATGAGGAGCTTAAAAAACTTCCCCTCATCCCGGCCAAGACCATCCTGCCGACCGATACGGTGCTCACCGAGGGCCAGGGCGCTACACACGCGGCCTAAGCCCGGATTTCACAAGATTGTAACAGACATGTACCCATGCCTATGCTAATAAATACGCATATAGGTTAATATATTTTAACGGAGCCCCCATGTCACTGACCACTGATGATTATAAATCGATATTAAGTGAAGCCATCAAACAATTGCGTGAATCGCCTACTTTCGCTGTGGTAAAAGCGGTTGCAGCGCGTAAGGCCAAAAAAGAACAGGTTCTTGACTTCAGTGTGGGCCAGCCCGCCGAACCTACCCCGGATTATGTACGCCAGTCTTTGCTTGCCATGATTCAGGATGACGCCAAATGGGCGGAAATGAGTAAATACACACCCACCTCCGGCAACCTGGCACTTAAGGAAGCGGTGGTTACAAAAATGTACGAGGAGAACGGCATTGCCGTGGGGCTCGAGAACGTACTGATCACTGCCGGCGGCAAGCAGGCGCTGGCCAATGCGTTCGCCGCCACCATCAACCCGGGCGATGAAGTGCTGATGTCGGATGTGCAGTGGGTATCGTATCCGGATATGGTGAAATTCCATGGTGGCAAACCGGTGGAACTGCGCACCAACAAAGAGTTCAAATTCACGGCCGAAACGCTTCGTGCCACATTGGCCGAGCATCCTGATGCTAAATGGCTGCTCATCAATTCGCCTTCCAATCCCACGGGCGCGGTATACAGTAAGGATGAACTCAAAGAGTTGGCCGATGTGGTTCTGGACGAGAACAGGAAGCGTAAAAGCGAAAGCCGCACGCCGCTGATGGTACTGTCTGATGATATTTATGAGCACATGGTGTACGACGAAAAGCTGCTGTACAGGGCCGATAAAGATGATGCCGTATCCTACAACATCGTCATGGCAGAGCCGGACATAAAACCCTACACCGTTATGGTGAACGGCGTAGCCAAAACATTCGGCATGACCGGCTACCGCATCGGCTATGCGGTCGGCCCCGAAGAACTGATCAAAAGAATGGACAACTATCAGGGCATGGAAACTTCCGGGGCCTCGGCTATCAGCCAGATGACGGCGCTCGCAGCACTGTCTAAGGATAATGCGGCGCTGCGTAACCAGCATTTCGCTAGGCAGCGCGAGGCATACAAAAAGCGTCGCGACCGGGTGGACGAACTGATCAATCGTGACACAAACACCAGCATGAAATTCACCCCTACTGATGGTGCATTCTATGCCATGATCGATGTCACCGAGATGGCAAATGCAGCCGGCGGCACCCACGCGCTGGCAGATAGCATGATCAAAGAAAAAGGCGTAGCACTGGTGGCAGGCGATGATTTTTACCTCGAACCGGGCAAACAGCAACGCAAATTCCTTCGCCTGTCTTATGCCACCAGTGAAGAGAATATCCAGCGCGGTATTGAACTGATGAAAGAGCTGGAGCAGGAAATCTTGCCGCCGGGACAGGCCAGGAAAACAGGTGGCCGCGGGGCTTAGTCGTGTCATCCCGTGGAGGCTTTCAGGAGAAAGCCGAGCACGGGATCCACTCATCAACAAAACTGAAACATTTCCGTAAGACGGTCAGCAGACCGTCTGTGTTTATTATTTTGCCACGCTCGCCTGCTGGCTTCGCTACGTTTAAACCATGTATGTCGAGCGATGGATCCCGGATCGCGCGGTCTACTGACCGCTTGTCCATGATGACAAGGGATGCTACGCCCGCTTAAGCTGCCGGTATTTCACCGTGGTCGGGGTCAGCGTATCCACACCGAGGCGGCGCTTGAGGTCCGCCTCATAGGCTTCGTAGTTACCTTCGAACCATTCCACATGGCTGTTGCCTTCAAAGGCAAGGATATGGGTTGCGATACGATCGAGGAACCAGCGATCGTGCGAGATGATGACCGCGCAACCGGCAAAGTTGGCCAGCCCTTCTTCCAGCGCGCGCAGCGTTTCCACATCGAGGTCGTTGGTCGGTTCGTCGAGCAGCAGCACGTTATGCTCACCCTTTAGCATCTTGGCCAGATGCACGCGGTTGCGCTCACCGCCCGACAGTGAACCCACTTTCTGCTGCTGGTCCGGCCCCTTGAAATTGAAGCTG
>JBFWQQ010000047.1:0-14643 GCA_050249355.1 Alphaproteobacteria bacterium
AATAGGGCATTTTTATTTTTTTTCAACGTGTTTATTGAAAAATTACGCCGGATCCAGCTCTTCGGTGGGTACATGGCGGCGCGATTGTGCGTGTTTTATCTGGTTCTGTAGCTCAATCAGTCGCTTAAGGGATGTTTCGTCCATGCTGACGCCAAGGTTTTCCTGCAGCTTTTCCAACTCGTATTCCAGATGGGCGATCTCGTGTGCCTGCGTGGTTTCCTGCCACCGGCGCAGGGCGCTTTCTTCGCTCATGGCAGCTTTGGTGGCACCAGATGTTTTTTCATCCATCAGGTTCTGCAGCAGTTCATCGGGAAGCTGGCTTTTTACATGGCTCAAGAACGCATCTTTATTGTCGGCGCCGACCTCTTCGGTGGCCGAAAGCATGGCATCGCGCACAGCCTGCAGGCGGATATCCATAATATCCAGCCGGGCGATGAATTCTTCCCGGTTATCGCGTTGCAGGATAACTGGAAATTCCAGTAGCAGCTGCAGCATGCTGCGCGTCAGCTTGTCGAGCACGCTCAGGCGATTTTGTGCCACCATCTGCTGGATATGGCCTGAGCGCGGCGGTTTTCCTGCCTGCTTTGCACCGCCGCCGCGTTCCCACAACTGGGTGCGGAAATAGGATAGGTAGTGCTGGCGTACGGTGGGGTTGACGATGTTGTCACACAGCTGTTTCAACGTATCTTCCAGTGCGGCGCGGCCTTCGGGCAATGTCAGGTCGAAACCGGCTTTGTAGGTTTCCCAAATGGTTTGCGACAAGCGGCCCGAGCCTGCCAGTATACGCTCGAAACCCTGCTTGCCGTTCTTGCTGATATAACTGTCCGGGTCTTCCCCGGCAGGCAGCACGGCAAAGCGCAGGCTTTTGCCAGGCGCCAGCAGCGGCATGCACAGTTCGACGGTTTTACGCATGGCGCGCTTGCCTGCTTCATCGCCATCGAGGCATATCACCGGTTCCTTGGCGAGTTGCCACAGCAGGTGCAGGTGGTCGCTGGTCACGGCGGTACCGAGTGTGGCGACACTGTAGTGAATACCGGCCTGATATGCAGCCACCACATCGGTGTAGCCTTCCATCACCACCAGCATATTGTGTTCGCGTGCGGGCGTTTTCGCGAGGTCGAGGTTGAACAGCATTTCGCGCTTCTTGAATAGCGGCGTTTCCGGCGAGTTCAGATATTTCGGCAGGTTCGGGTTCGACCCGGCCTGCAGCAGGCGGCCGCCGAATGCAATGACTTTGCCACGCCCGCTGCGGATAGGGAATATCACACGGCCACGAAAGCGATCATACACGCTGCTTTCATCGCGCATGCTGATCAGCCCGGCTTCGGCCTGCAGCTGGTCGTTGAATCCGGCCTGCTTCAGGTGATTATAGAGCAGGCGCGGTTCGTTGGGTGCGTAACCGATGCGGAAGGTACGAATGGTCTCCGGGCGTAGGCCGCGTTTTTCCAGATAGTCGCGCGCAACCGTGCCGCCGCTGGATGACAGCTGTTGTTCGTACCATGCACAGGCGGCCTCCAGCACATCGAACAATGTTTTTTCGGCGCGTGCTTTTTTCTCTTCGAGCGGGCTACGCTCAGGAAGCGCAAGGCCGCCTTCGGCTGCTAGTTTTTCTATGGCTTCAGGATAGGTCAGCCGTTCGTAGCGGCGCACGAATTCGATGGCGTCGCCATGTACGCCGCAACCGAAACAGTGGAAGAATCCCTTTTCATTATTGACGGTGAAGGACGGTGTTTTTTCCTGGTGGAACGGACAACATGCCTTATATTCCCGCCCGAACTGCTTAAGCGGGATGCGCCGCCCGACTACGTCCGACATGACAAAGTGCTGACGCAGGCGTTCGATGAATGAAGGAGGAAAACGCATTACAGGGACCGTCTCAAAAAGGGTGGCAGAACTTTATCAAACGCATTAATTCTATACCGCATGAAACCCACTTCGCATAATATTATTATTGATGGTAAGACGATTCCGATCGAGATACGTCGGCATAAAACAGCACGTCACATGATCATCCGCTATCATCCCGCACACCATGTTATCCGGCTCACTTTACCCCGATATACCGGCATCAGGCAAGGACTACGTTTTGTCGCCGACAAGCAGGTGTGGATCGCCAACCAGATACAGCAACGCAGCCAACCCATTATGCTGAAGGATGGCGGGCGCTTGCCTTTGCTGGGGAACTATTACACGCTGCATCATCATCAGGGGCGGGGCACGATGAAATTATCACATGATCCGTTACAGGATATCCGTGTGCTGGAGCATGGCGGTTTGTATGAGCACTTGCCGTATGCTGGTGATGCACGCATTATCCATGTGCACGGGGATGCAGAGTTTTTTGCGCGGCGTCTGCGCGACTGGCTGAAGAAACTTGCGGCCTGCCTGCTGGATGTGCTGGTGCAGGAAAAGTCCCGTCTGCTTGGAGTCAGGGCATCGCGCGTGTCGGTGCGCGACACGCGTTCGCACTGGGGAAGCTGTAACGAACACGGCCGCATGACGTTTTCATGGCGACTGGTGATGGCGCCTTACGAGGTACTGGAATATGTGGTGTGTCATGAAGTAGCGCATCTGAAAGAAATGAACCACAGCAGGAAATTCTGGCAATATGTGGAAAGCCTGTGTCCGCACTGGCAGCAATCACGCAACTGGCTCAAGCATTACGGTGACAGCCTGCACAACGTGCATTAGTGGTGCTGGTCGGGGTAATCGTATTCTACCTGGTTTGGTTCTTTGCTGTTTCCCATCAGCTTGTTCCAGAACGACGGGCCGAGGTTGACATCGCCGTGTGACTGCCATGGCAGTTGCTCCGGCTCGTGGCCGACCGGCAGGCTTTCGGCGGGTTTACCTTCCAGCGCAGCGGACATGAATGCTTTCCATATCGGTGCGGGCAGGGTGCCGCCGGTGACTTTTTTCATCGCGCTGTTGTCATCGTTTCCTACCCATACGCCTGCCGCAAGTTGCGGAGTATACCCTATGAACCACGCATCGCGATAATCGGATGTCGTGCCGGTTTTACCCGCTGCCGGCCTGCCGATGGCAGCGCGTGCGCCGGTACCACAACACACCACATTTGCGAGCATCTCGTTCATCATGCCTACGGTGTTACCACTGAGCGCACGACCGTTTACGCCGCCTTCGCGCTTATATAAGGATTTGCCACTAACGGTGGATATCTCAATGATGCCGTACGGTTCAAGCATGGCGCCTCCTGCAGCCATGTGCGCATAGGCGGCCGTCAGTTCCAGCAATGTCGTTTCGGTAGCACCCAATGCGATACTGGGCAGCGGTTGCAGGTCGGCGGTAATGCCGAGGCGGCGTGCCATTTCGATCACGCGGTCGCGGCCTACGCGCTCGCTGACCTGCACCGCCACGGTGTTGAGCGATCTTGTCACGGCTTCTTTGAGTGAAATGATGCCTTCGTAGGTGTGGCTGTAATTCTTCGGAGACCAGTCACCAGTAGGCTGGTGAATGGTGATCGGCTGGTCTTCCACCAGCATGCTAGGTGTCAGGCCGGCTTCGAGCCCGGCCAGATACACGAACAATTTGAACGCCGATCCCGGCTGGCGTAACGCCTGAACGGCGCGGTTATATTGGCTTTTGGCGTAGGAGCGGCCACCTATCATTACGCGCACGGCGCCATCGGGTTCCATTGCTATCAGGGCGGCCTGTTCGGCATGGTAGGTTTCTGCTTCTTTGTCCATCACGCTGCTAATAGCTTCTTCACCCATGGTCTGCCATTTGGGATTCAGCGTGGAGATCACCACCAGATCCTGTTCTACATTGCCGACATAATTAGGCACCTGGTCGATGATCCAATCGGCAAAATATAAATTGCTCTGCGCCGTCTGCGGTTGCGCCACTTCGAATTCTTTGAGGGTTTCCTGCGCCTTGTCCAGCTGCTCTTTGGTCAGGTATTCGGCATCGTGCATATTCACCAGCACCTGCGAAGCACGCTTACGTGAAAGTTCAGGGTTAGCCGTCGGTGAGAAGCGGGAAGGGGCTTTGAGAAGGCCCGCCATGATCGCCGATTCCGGGAGGGTCATGTCACGTGCGCTTTTATTGAAATAGCGTTTTGATGCGGCATCCACTCCGTAGTGACCTGAGCCCAGATACATACGGTTGAGATAGATGCTCATGATTTCTTTTTTGGTGAAGCGATATTCCAGCTTGAATGCCAATAGCACCTCGCGGAATTTACGGATATAGGAACGCTCCGGGGTCAAAAAGGCGTTCTTTGCTACTTGCTGGGTGATGGTGCTGCCTCCCTGTACCACCCGGCCAGCGCGGAAGTTTGCCACCGAGGCGCGCAGAAGCCCGAACGGATCGATACCGATGTGGTGGAAGAAGTTGCGGTCTTCGGTAGCCAGTACGGCATCCACTAAAGAAGTGGGCAGGTCTTCATAAGTCAGGAAGTCGCCATAGACATCGCCGAAGCTGCCAATCACTTCGCCGGTCTGCGATTTGATGAGGATACTGCGCTGGTAGGTGAAATCATTCAGCTCGTCGATGCTGGGCAGGGTGATGAAAAATCCCAAAACGAACATGGCCAACGCAATAGTGCCATACAGCAGCGTACCCCACAACAGCTTGTGCATTTTACCCGGTTTGCCCGGCCGCCGGTTGCCACTACCCGTATTACCGCCGCTGCGGCGGCGGGAGGGACGTTTCTTGCCCGTTGTTTTTTTTGTTACCATTATGCTTTATTTTCCTGCTGCATCACATAGTGAAGTTTTTTGATCGCCAGTTTGCTCATTTCCTCGCGCGTGGTGGACGGCGGCACGATCACCGACGCTTCCTTCATGCTGATGGGATCGAACGCGCTGACCTTCACGCTGCCGCCTAGCTGTATGATTTCGATGATATAGCTGTCGTCTGTGCCCCGCGTCATACATCCGCATCTTCCTGCGTGCTGGCGGGGGCCAGTTTTTCCATGCGCAAGCGGGTGATATGGGTGGAATCTTTGCCAACCACTGTAAAGCGGATGCCGTGGAGTTCGTAGGATGCGCCGCTATCAGGGATACTGCCGGTTTCGTGTATCAGCAGGCCGGCCACGGTGGCAGCTTCTTCATCTGGCAGGTTCCAGTCGAGATGGCGGTTTATATCACGTATGGTGGTATCTCCATCCACCATGTAACGCCCGTCACTTTCCTTGATGATCTCTTCGTAAGCTTCGTCATGTTCGTCATCGATCTCGCCTACGATCTCTTCGATGATGTCTTCCAGCGTCACGATGCCCATCCAGTCGCCGTATTCATCGACCACGAACGCAAAATGCTGCTTCTTGTGGCGGAAAGCCAGCAGCTGGCTGTGCAGGGTGGTCGTTTCCGGAATGAACCATGGTTTGTGGCATATCCGCAGTATGTCCTCGTTGGTTATTTTACCGGCGCGCTCGTTAAGCAGTTTGATCAGGTTCTTCACATGCAGCAGGCCGATCAAGTTATCGGGTTCTTCGCGCCACAGCGGGATGCGGCTGTGCATGCTGCTCACCGCGTGCTGAATGATGTCGTGGGTCGGCAGGTCGGCATTGATGGCTTCTACGTGTTTACGGTGGATCATGATGTGCTCGACTTCTACCTCGTTCAGGTCGAGTATGCTGCCCAGCATGTCGCGATCGTGTTTTATCATGCCGCCTTCACGGTGATGCAGTTCGATAGTGCCACGGATCACATCGGTGGCCGAGATCAGGTTTTGCCTGCCGGTAATATCGGCGCCGAAGAGCTTGAACAACAAGCGGATGAACAGGCGCACGGCCAGCGTGATCGGATGGAGAATTTTCACGATCGGCGTAACGAGCGGCGACACCAGCAGCGACATATGTTCGGCATGGTGGATGGCGTATGTCTTGGGCAATACCTCGCAGAAGATCACCACAACCAGCGTCATGATTACCGTGACCATCAGTACGCCATGCTCACTGTCCAGCAAGTTGATGGCCAGTGAGGTGGCCAGTGCCGAGGCGCCGATATTCACCGCGTTGTTTCCGAGCAGGATCGCGCCGATGAGCGACTCTTTTTCCTTGCGCAGGCGGCTTACGCGCTCGGCGCGTTTGTTGCCGCTCACCATCAGCTGGTAGATGCGCGCGCGCGATACTGCGGTCAGTGCGGTCTCTGCGCCGGAAAAGAATGCCGACAGCAGCAGGCACAGCAGAATAGTCAGGCCGTAAAATATCAGGTCTGGATCACTCATAGGTCTTTTCCATAATGAAATCATCCATCACAAAACCGCCGCCGATATCTTTTTCGTGCGTCGCGATGATGGTAAAGCCGTGCTTGAAATAAAAATTGATGGCGACAAAGTTTTTTCGGTTCACCCGTAGTTGCACCATCGTCGGCTGCAATGCGTGTTCGACATACTCAAACAGCGCACGGCCAAGCCCGCTACGCTGCCGGTCGGTATCCACGTAGAATTTATCCATGAACCAGCCTTCTTCCTGTTCGTGCATCACGATATACCCGGCCACCGTGTTCCCGCATAAACACACCCATACCCGGTGCGCCGGGCTTTTCAGCGTATCTGCAAAATACTGCTGCGATGCCACCCACGGCAGCATGTGTTCGATCTGCTCGGCAGTGACGATGGACGGCACGTAGTGCGCACGCCACACGCGCGCAGCAAGTTCGCTTAGCGCTTGGGCATCCTGTGCCTGCATGGGCCGGATATGTAGTTCGGTATGGGACTGGGGCATGGTCAGCATATGGCGGGCAGTTTACACACGCGGGCAGGCTTTCTCAAGGATTTGCGCAATGATTGCCAACTCCGCTGCCGGTTCGATATAGGCCTGGCCGATACCACGGCTTAGAATGAAGGTCGGCATGCCGTTTATGGCTTTCTTGTCGTGTCCGAAATGCTCCATAAGCCGTTTGGCATCAAAGGTATGAGCGATTTCGTGCAGGCTCGACGTCAGCTGCAGGTTGGCATAGTGTTTCAGCACTCGCGCATAATCTTCGGGTGGGCACATTCCCATGGCGACCGAGGTTTCCATGGCCAGCAGCATGCCCAGCGCCACCGCTTCTCCATGCAGCAGCGTGTCATTCATGCCGCACTCCAGCTCCAGCGCGTGGCCGAACGTGTGGCCAAAATTCAGCAGCGCGCGCGGGCCTTTTTCCTTTTCATCCTGCATCACAATGGCTGCCTTGGCCATGCAGCTCGTTTTGATTACATGGCGTATGGCGTCAGGCTTTTTGGCCAGCACGTCCTTGCCATTGGCCTCCAGCCATTCGAAGAACGGCCTATCTGCGATCAGTGCATATTTCAGCACCTCGGCATAACCGGCCTTGAGTTCGCGTTCGGGCAGGGTGGACAGGGTGCCCGTGTCGATCAGTACCAGCTGCGGCTGATAGAAACTGCCGATCAGGTTCTTACCGTGCTGTGAATTGACCGCGGTCTTGCCGCCCACTGAACTATCGACTTGTGCGAGCAAGCTCGTTGGCAGCTGGATGTATGGCAGGCCACGCAGCGCGCAACTGGCGGCGAACCCGGCCATATCTCCCACCACGCCGCCGCCCAGAGCCAATATGGCGGTGTTACGGTCAGGTTTGTGTTCTAAAATCATCTCCAGCATATCGGTGAAATGTTCCAGCCGCTTGCTGGTTTCGCCGGCCGGTATGATAATAGTATGGTATTGGATGCCAGCATTTTCCAGCGCCCCGGTCAGCCGGTGCAGCCAAAAACGTGCCACCTGGTTGTCGCTGACAATAATCACACGGCTGGACTGCAGTACCGGCAGCAGGAATTCTTCCGGCTGCACCAGCAGGCGCTCGCCGATAACAATGTCATAGGCATGGTTGGGAAGTGTGATGGGGATGCGTTCAACCATTGGCCAGTTTTTCCTGCAGGGCGGTTACGATTTTCTGCACGACCACTTCATGGGCATCGTCGTTACTGTCGATAATGATATCAGCCTGCGAATAGGTGGGGTAACGCTCGTCCATCAGTTTGCCTAGTATCGCTTCCTTGTCGCCGCTGCGCAGGAGCGGGCGCGTATCACGGCGCGATACACGTTCGACCAGCACCGGCAGGTCGGCTTTAAGCCACACCGACCAGCTGTGCTTTAATATGGCACTGCGGATGGTGTCGTTCATAAACGCGCCGCCGCCGGTTGCGATCACGCAGTTCTTGCCTTTGACCAGCCGCAGCAGCACACGCTCTTCCACATCGCGGAATATCTCCTCGCCGTAGATGGCGAAGATATCGGCGATGCTGCAGCCTGCCGCTTCTACTATCTCATGGTCGGAATCCACGAACGGCAGGTCGAGGCTTGATGCAAGCCTGCGTCCGATCGTGGTTTTTCCGGCACCCATCAGCCCCACCAGCACCACCGGCTTGTCGATGGCAAGCGGTGTGGCGGATATTTTTTTGCGAGAAGCCATATTTTTCTTGTGTTCTGTTCTGCCCTTACTAGGATTAGCCGAGAACAGCCACAAAAGGAATAGAATTATGCGGCGGGCGTTTCAACAAAAACCCAAAAAAATCAGAGCGGTACTATTGTTTTTGCTGCTGATCGTTGTCACCGGCATAACCCTGCTTGCCCTGGACGTAAAGCCCGAGCAGCAGACGGTGGAAATCAAACTGGATGCCGCGCCGTTCCTCACACAAAATCAGTGACGGGCCCGCATCCCGCCTGATCGAGCAATTCATCGAGATGATGCTGGCTGAGCGTGGCGCTTCCCGTCATACAGCGGCGGCCTACCAGCGCGACCTTGCCGATATGGCCGGGTTTGCTGCCAGCAAAGGCAGTGCGCTTGCTGAGCTGTCGCGCAGTCAGGTGGAATCGTTCCTTGCCTCGTTGTCGGCCAGTGGCCTGACGGCCAGTTCGGTGGCACGCAAACTTTCAGCCGCCCGCCAGTTCTATGAATTCCTGTATAACGAGCATGTGCGCGGCGATAATCCGGCGTCCACCATCGAAACACCCCGGCTGGCGCGCAGCTTGCCCAAAACCCTGAGCATGGAGGATATCGCCGCATTGCTGAAGGCGGCTGGCGAGGATAGCTCGCCTGCGGGCCTGCGCCTTGTTGCCATGCTGGAGCTTATGTATGGAGCCGGTCTGCGCGTGTCCGAACTGGTGTCGCTTCCGCTTTCGGCATTGCAGGTCACCGGTAAATCCATGCAGGTGAAAGCCGACAGCCTGCTGGTTAAAGGCAAGGGGCGTAAAGAACGGCTGGTGCCGGTGAACAGCAACACGCGTAAGGCACTGAGTGATTATCTGGCGGTTCGGCATGTGTTTTTGCAGGGGCAAGGCGACGAGCGCATCGAATCGCCGCATCTGTTTCCTTATCAGCATGCCAATGGCTATATCACCCGCCAGCAGTTCGGCGTGATGCTGAAAGAGCTGGCCGGAAAAGCCGGACTCAACCCGGAAAAAATATCGCCGCACACGCTGCGTCATTCTTTTGCAACACATCTACTTTCCGGCGGGGCCGACTTGCGCGTGATACAGGAATTACTCGGCCATTCGGACATTTCCACCACGCAGATATACACGCATGTGGCGGGCGAGCATCTGAAAAAACTGGTGGAAGAAAAACACCCGCTGAGTAAGAAGCGGACTTAGAAACCTAGGCCAATACCCGCGCCCACGCGGTTGGAATGTGGCGTGTAGTAGCCACCATAGCCATAACGGAAACTATCATAGCGTTGCTGGCGGGCAAGGTCGAGTTGCAGCATGCACATGCCGAAATTTTCTGAGCCGGGCCGCAGGCCGTAGCTTTTGCAGGTCGCCATGTCGGCCTGTTCCTGCTCGATGCGCTGCGCCTCGATCTGCTCGGGCGTAGCACAGGCGGTAAGCAGTGCCAGCAATGTGAATGCAAAGAAGTGTTTCATTCCGACATCCTAAGCCAATTACTGTAAACAGGCTATTATTATTGTTATTCCTGCGCAGGGAGGAATCTCATTTGCGTTTTATTCCGGCGGGCAAAGAGATCCCCGCTTTTGCGGAGATGACAAAAAAGAGAAATCCTTAGCTACAGCCACTCGTGCCACCGCAGGTATCGCATTTCAGGCAGGTGCCGTTGCGGATCATGGTGAAGTTGCCGCAATCGCCGCACGGGTCGCCTTCATAGCCCTTAGCACGTGCTTCGATGATCTGTTCGCGCAGATGGGCCTCTTCCTGCGTGGCCTTTGCCGTACCGGCCTTCATCACCGGTTTGGCCTGCGCTGTGCCCTGATAGGCTTTGCTGGTGGGGTTGTGGTGTTCGTCTTCCTCTTCCGCTACCGCAAGGTTACCGCGCGTGTTGGAAACGATCAGCTGCGGCAGGCGGCCACGTACAAAACCGTTGCTGGTGGCTTGCGAGAACAGGTCGGGCAGTTCCGGCTGTTCGCTGTCGCGGGTGGAATCGCCTTGGCCGCGACCAATGGAATCGGAGCGTATGTCACCAAGGTCGACATGGGCAAGGTCGTTGCGGCCGATGTAGGAAATGGCCAGTTCGCGGAAGATATAGTCGAGGATCGAGGTCGACATCTTGATCGCCTCGTTGCCTTCCACCATGCCTGACGGCTCGAAACGGGTGAAGGTGAACGCGTCGACGAACTCTTCCAGCGGCACGCCATATTGCAGGCCGATGGAAACCGAGATGGCGAAGTTGTTCATCAGCGAGCGGAATGCCGCGCCTTCTTTGTGCATGTCGACGAAGATCTCGCCGAGCTTGCCGTCCTCATATTCGCCGGTACGCAGGTATACTTTGTGCCCGCCTACGGTCGCTTTCTGGGTGTAGCCCTTGCGACGTTCCGGCAGTTTGCGGCGCTGCGATTCGTGGATGATCCGCTCGATGATGCGTTCGGCCACTTTTTGCGGCGTGCGCATTTCGGCGCGGCGTTCTTCCATCATGACGGGCGCTGCTTCGCTGTCATCTTCCGCCAGTTCGGCGGCTATGGCAGAGTTCAGCGGCTGGCTGAGTTTCGAGCCGTCGCGGTAGAGCGCGTTGGCTTTTAGCCCCAGTTTCCATGAGGTAAGATACGCCTGCTTGCAATCTTCCACCGTGGCCGCGTTCGGCATGTTGATGGTTTTGGAAATCGCCCCTGAAATGTAGGGTTGCACCGAAGCCATCATGCGGATGTGGCTTGCTGCGGACAGGAAGCGCTTGCCTTTTTTGCCACACGGATTGGCGCAGTCGAATACCGGCAGGTGTTGTTCCTGCAGGTGCGGCGCGCCTTCAAGTGTCATCGTGCCGCAGCAATATTCGTTGGCGGCTTCGATATCGGCTTTGGAGAAGCCCAGCGCTTCAAGCATGCTGAATGAGTAATCATTCAACTGCTCGTCGGTGAATTTCAGGTTGTTCCGGCAGAATTCTTCGCCCAGTGTCCACTGGTTGAAGGCAAATCCAATTTCAAACGCCGAGGCCAGCGCCTTTTCCACTTTGGTCAAGATGGCATCGTTGAAACCTTTTTCGCGCAAGGACGCGTGGTTCACGCCCGGCGCTTCTTTCAATGTGCCATGACCCACCGCATAACGCACGATTTCCTGTGCCTGTGAATCGGTATAGCCCAGTACTTTGAGTGCGTGCGGCACCTGCTGGTTGATGATCTTGAAGTAACCGCCACCGGCGAGCTTCTTGAATTTCACCAATGCAAAATCCGGTTCTACACCGGTGGTGTCGCAATCCATCACCAGCCCGATCGTGCCGGTGGGCGCGATACAGGTGGCCTGCGCATTGCGGTAGCCATATTTCTCGCCCAGCATCAGCGCGGTATCCCACGCTTTTTTAGCGGCTTTGACCAGATTCTTGTCGGTGCAATGTTTGGCATCGAGCGGCACCGGAAGGATGGAAAGCTGTTCGTAGCCATTGCTATCGCCACAGGCAGCACGGTGATGGTTGCGCAGTACGCGCAGCATCTCGTCCTTGTTATGGCGGTAGCCACTGAATGCGCCAAGTTCTTTGGCCATTTCAGCCGATGTGGCGTAGCTCACGCCGGTCAGGATGGCAGTGATGCTGCCGGCGAGGGCGCGGCCTTCATCGCTGTCATAGGGGATGCCGCTGGCCATCAGCAGCCCGCCGATATTGGCATAGCCGAGGCCAAGCGTGCGGAACTCATACGACAGTTTAGCAATTTCCTTCGAGGGGAATTGCGCCATGGCGACCGAAATTTCCAGCACGACCGTCCACAGGCGGGTGGCGTGTTCGAAGCTCTTGATATCGAATGCGCCATCACTTAAGCGGAACGGCAGCAAGTTGATTGAGGCAAGGTTGCACGCTGTATCATCGAGGAACATATATTCCGAACAGGGATTCGATGCGCGGATGCGGCCGGAGTTCGGGCAGGTGTGCCATTCGTTGATGGTGGTGTCGAACTGCAAACCGGGATCGGCGCATGCCCATGCGGCATACGATACCTGATCCCACAGGTCGCGTGCAGGTATCTCCTGTGTCACCTTGCCTTCGCGGCGCGACAGCAGATGCCACGGCTTGTCTTTTTCCACCGCTTCCAGGAAGTCATTGGTTACCCGGATCGAGTTGTTGGAGTTCTGGCCGGATACCGTGCGGTAGGCTTCGGAGTCCCAGTCGGTATCGTATTCGGGGAATTCGATCTCGGTGTACCCTTGTTTAGCGAATTGCACCACGCGCTGGATGTAATTATCCGGCACCAGCGCTTTGCGCGCGTCGCGCATGGCGGATTTCAGTAGCGGGTTATCGGCGGGATTGAAACGCGTATCGCCGCTGCCGGTCTGACAGGCGGTCATGATGGCGGCCAGATGCTTGCGGCACACTTTCGAGCCAGTGACAAGGGCCGCCACTTTTTGTTCTTCGAGCACTTTCCAGTTGATGAATTCCTCAACATCCGGATGGTCGATATCCACCACCACCATCTTGGCGGCGCGGCGGGTGGTGCCACCCGATTTAATGGCGCCTGCTGCCCTGTCGCCGATGCGCAAGAAGCTCATCAGGCCGGAGGATCTGCCGCCGCCCGACAGGTTCTCGCCGCTGCCGCGCAGGTCGGAGAAATTCGATCCGGTGCCGGAACCGTATTTGAACAGGCGTGCTTCACGCTCCCACAAATCCATGATGCCGCCTTCGTTCACCAAATCGTCTTTCACGCCCTGGATGAAGCAGGCATGCGGCTGCGGACGCTCGTAGGCACTTTTACTTTTGTTCAGTTTTTCCGTTTCAGGATCGACATAATAGTGCCCCTGGCTGGGGCCGTCGATACCATAGGCCCAATGCAGGCCGGTGTTGAACCATTGCGGTGAATTGGGCGCGGCCATCTGCATGGCCAGCATATAGCGCAGCTCGTCATAGAATGCGGCCGCATCGTCTTCGGTGTCAAAATAACCACCTTTGAATCCCCAATATGCCCATGCGCCGGCCAGACGGTCGAACACCTGCTTGGCGGAATGCTCGCCGCCGTAGCGATGGTCTTCTGCCAGCTTATCGAGCGCCGCATCATCGGCCACGCTGCGCCACATCCATGAGGGCATACTGGTTTCCTCAATTTTTTTCAGCGCGGCAGGTACGCCTGCTTTACGGAAATATTTCTGCGCCAGCACATCACACGCCACCTGCGACCACTGTTCGGGCACTTCCACACCGAGGGCTTCGAATACGATCGAGCCGTCGGGGTTTTTCATCACCACATCGGTCTTTTTAAAGGCGATAGAGTCATAAACCGGTTTGTCGGCCTGGGTAAAATGTCTGGCAATACGCATAGTTAATATCCCTGTACTTTTATACTGTTGTTATAGCTATGTTCGCCTCTGGGGCATGCTACGGTGAAAGTCAACTAAACTCAAGGGCCAGCCTTGCTTTTTCCGTAATCGGTGATTGATTTAGATTAGTGCCTAACTTAGCGTACAAAAAACCCCATTGGCAACTATATATTGTGCTTGACACGAATTTTCCTACCAGATGCTGTGGATATGTGTATTTTTCAGGCATGTGGATAATGGGGATAACGGAAATTACCCAGCTAACTAAGCAGGATAAGAAATCATAACCATGTGCATAAGGTTATTTTATTACACAAAACCGGCAGGATTTTCCTTCGACATAATCGTCGCGCAACTTGTCTTCCGGGGTAACCGGCAGGCCACAGCCGGGACACATGGTATGTTGTACCGACGGTGACAGCGAGTGATCGACCGCCACCCGCTCATCGAACACGAAACATTCGCCCTGCCACAAGCTGTGTTCTTCGGGCACATCTTCCAGATACTGTAAAATACCGCCGCGCAGGTGGTAGACCTTCTCGAATCCCTCCTGCTTCAGCCATGCAGTAAGTTTTTCGCAGCGTATGCCACCGGTGCAAAAGGTGGCGATGGGTTTGTCCTTTTTATCGGCAAGGTTCTTGCGCACAAATTCCGGCAATTCTTTGAATGTACGGGTATCCGGGTCGATGGCGTTCCTGAACGTTCCCAGCTTGTATTCATAGGCATTGCGCGTATCGAGTATCACCGTGTCAGGATCGCTGATCAGGGCGTTCCAATCCTTCGGTTCGACATATTCGCCGACATGCTCGCGCCGAACTTCTTCACCCAGCGAGATAGTTTCCTTCTTTAAGCGCACTTTGGCTTTACCGAACGGCTGCACATCGCAGATGCTTTCCTTGTGGCTAAAATCTTCTTTGGCTATTTCGTTTTTTAATTAAGTGAGGGTGGCATCGATACCCTCGCGCGTGCCGGAGATGGTGCCGTTGAACCCTTCGGCAGCGACC
>JBFWQQ010000048.1:0-14299 GCA_050249355.1 Alphaproteobacteria bacterium
GGCGCCGGGCGCGATATCACCGGTACGCTGGAAGGCGAAATGGCATGGGAGGGCAAGGGCGAAGCTCTGTCTGCCGACATACAATCTGCGGTACAGGAACTGGCAGAAGGGCTGGGCACCAGCGAGGTTACGCTGCGTATCGCCTATGATCTGCCAAAGGATGAATTTTCTATTCCCGAGATGAAGATCAGCCACCCGAAGATCGGCATCAGTGGCAATGCGCATGTAAACCTTGCCAGCGGCGTACTGAAAGCTGATCTGGAGACTACACCCAGCGAACTGAATGCGTGGGATGCATCCTTGCAGGGTACGGCCAGCATGAAAGCCGTTGCCGGTGGTACACTCGATGCGCCCGAGATCACGGCAGATATTAGTACGCACAATGTAGTTGCCGTCGGGCAGGCGCTGCCGGATGCAACGACACAGATCACGGCCAAAGGCGAAGGCGAGGATTATATCGGGCAGCTAGATATCAAGGCCAGCGATGGCAACAGCATCACGGCCAGATATCTCTATGGCGGTGATGCGCTGACACTGACAGATATCGCGGCGAATTATCTGGGTGCTGTCATCACGGGGCAGTTGGCAGTGAATACCAAGAGCACACTGGCCAGCGGCAAACTGAATGTGCAGGTGGCGGATGTCAGCAGGTTCTCCGGGTTGGTGCCGCAACTGCAGGGTGGCAAGGCCGATGCTGATATTACGCTGCAGGCTAAAAACAGCGTGCAACACGCCACGGTGCTGGCACATGCCACGGCACTGGACATCGATGGCACCGTGATCGACAAGGCTATGCTCAGCGCATCCGGTACTGAAAAGAATATGCAGGTAGCGCTGAACGCATCTGGCCGCATTAACAGGCCATGGCAGCTCGATGGTAAGGCCGCTGTCACCATAAAGGATGGTAAAAACTGGCAAGCCAGCTTTGGCAAATTCCAGGCGAAACGGGGCAGCATGGAAATTGTCAGCCATGGCAAGGCATGGGTGAAACAGGAAGGTAGCAAACAGAGTTTTGAATTTTCTAATATAGCAGTAGCCGGTGGCAATCTTAAAGCACAAGGTAGCATGGATGCCAACACAGCGAATATCACTGTGCATGGCTCCACGCTTGCCTTGCGCCAGCTGGATGCACAATTGCCGCAGGAATTTGAAAATGCGCGCAGTGATTTTGACCTGACCATCAAAGGCGACCCGGCTTCACCACAGGCCGACGCCAAACTTACCGTTAGCGGCATCCGTGCACATGAAGCCGCAGATAACATTCAGCTGAATGCCACAGCAATTCTGCCGGTCAGCGGCAACACAAAGATACAGGCAAAAATACAGGACGGCGCATCAGCACATTCGGACATACAGTTGCAACTACCGGTAAAATTCAGCCTGCAGCCGTTCGTATTTGCGGTGCCGGAGCAGGGTGTGTTATCTGGCACGGCAAGCCTTGCCATGGATATGGCGGCACTGGCCGCTGCCGTTCTGCCGCCGCAGCATGTGCTGAAAGGCAATGTAACCGGCAAACTCACGATCGGCGGCACGGTCGGCCAGCCGCAGATAACCGGTGATATCCGCATGGCGGATGGCTCGTATAAAAACTTATCGGCCGGCGCGAGCTTGCCCCATATCGACGCGCATATCGTGGCCAGCGGCAGCCGCTTCAAGCTCAGCGAATTTTCCGCGCGTGATGAAAAGGACAATACCCTGCATGCATCCGGACAAGCCGACATCACCGGCGATGGCGTGTCGTACCGCATGCGGGCAGAAGGTAAGAATATCGAACTGCTGCAGCATGCGCAGGCGCGCGGTATATTCAGTCTTGATATGAGTGTAGAAGGCGATGCCCGTGCAGGCAAAGTGGCCGGGGCGATCGTTAGCGAGCAGCTGGATATCTTCCTGCCGGATTATTTTGCCGAGAGCGTACCCGAGCTGAATGTGGTCAAGATCCTGCCTGAAGATATAAAGGAAAAACCATCCTCCGATCCGTATGCGCTCACGCTGGATATGACCTTCAAGGCCGATAACAAGGTATTCGTGCGTGGTCGTGGTGTAGATGCCGAGCTGAAGGGCGACCTGACAATAAAAGGCACTGCTGCCCAGCCTGATATCGAAGGCAAACTGTCAACGATCCGGGGGCGCTATGAAGAATTTGGTAAAAATTTCAGCATACAAAAAGGCGAACTGCTGTTCGACGGCGACATGCCCCCGTCGCCTTATATCACCATTGTAGCGGCGCATGCGGTGAACGGCACAGAGATTCGCCCGGTACTGTCCGGCCCGGTAGGTGACCCGACACTGAAGGTGGAATCGACACCTTCCATGCCGCAGGATGAGGCGCTGTCGTTGCTGCTGTTTGGCGAGGATACCAGCAAGATCAGCCCGCTGCAGGCCGTACAGCTCGCCGATAGCTTGCGGCGCCTGTCCGGCAAGGGTGGCGGTGGCTCACTGAATCCGGTAGGAGCGGTGCGCGACCTATTGGGCGTAGACGACCTGACTGTGAATAACGACGGCAGCGAGGCATCTGATACTTCGGTCGGGGTAGGTAAATATATCAGCGATGACGTGTACCTGCAGATTGAGCAGGGAGCCGACAGCACCTCCAGCCGCGCCAAAATAGAGGTGGAACTGAGCGATAAAATATCGGTGGAAAGCAGCACCGGTGCCACCGGCAGCAATAAGGTCGGCGTGAATTATAAATACGATTATTAGTGCTGTAATGATGGGCCGTGCATGGCGGGCTGTTGCAGGCGTTCGGTAAATTTTTCCGGTTGCTGCACCTGCTGCCCGAACGGAGCGATAACGGTTTTTCCTTTATGTTTTACCTGCAGGTAGAACTGCACGGGGCCTGAAGCCTGCGGCATGATATGAAAGAGCAGGTTGCCGCTACCACGATCAGTGGAATTTTCAGGCTCCTTGCCTAGGGGGTGGCAATGCACCAGACTTTTGCCGTCGGCGGAAAATCCGATCAGGTGTGCGTATGCGCCCATCACCGGTTCGAGAGTATTCACCGGTATTCCCTGTGTATCGGTGACCTTTATCTGTATGACACTTGCTTGTCCCTGCTGTAGCGGCTCACGGGTGCTCCATGCAAAGGCCAGATCTCCCGTGCTGTAAGTATCGTTACTGCGAACCAGCGGTGGCGCAGGATTTTTTTTGATGGCCGCTAATGCGATTTTTACATGGTGATTGCGGTTATCGGCTTGGGTCGTGATATCCGCCCACAGGCTGTAATTATTGCTGGTGTGTGGCGTGAAGGAAAAATTCCATGTGCCCGGCGCATCGCCTGCTTTCGGATGGATATGGTGATAGTCCTGCAGGGTGCTGTCGGTCAGCATCACATGCATTTTGCTGGTGTGCATGGTAGCCAGTTCCTCCTCACGCAGCGGGGTGCCGTCGGCATGTTTCAGGCTCAGGGTGGCGACCACATCTTTGCCAGCCGCCGGAATAGAATCGGTGATAATATCTGCAGTTATAGGATCTCTTTCGCTCATGCGGGGAGATGAATTGCTTCTTGTCGCGTCCCGCAGGCCTAATGCGGCGGGCAGGAACGCCATGCCGCAGGTAAACAGATGCGGCACCACGGCGGCCATGCCGGAAAGTCCCAGAAAGCCCGCGCTCATCTTTCCGCCCGAGACACCCAGCGTCTGGTTCAGCGAGTCTACAGTGGTTTCTATCAGCGGGTTGTTCTCGGTCAGCATGGCAAGGTAGGTCAGTCCCATGGTAAGCCCTGAAAGCAACGTAGGCAGCGCAATGAGCGCGCTGGCGCTTAAGGCGGCATATTTTATCACATTGCCCCATTTGATGGACTTGCTGCCGTCCTCGTGATCGGCGATGAAGCCGCCGAGCAGATAGCCGCCAAGGCCCGTAGAGCCGGCCACTATCGCGTTGAAAAGCCCGCCTTCGGCGAGTTTTTCGCCAATGAACGGCACATAGCTGGCCATGGCCCGGTTCAGCACACCGGCCAGCCCGGAGCCTGCTTCCCGTATGCCCAGCTCATTTACCGGGCTGGCAACAAACCCGTGCGATACCCACATCGCATCTTCAAAGGTTTCCGCTGATCCGATGCCAAGCTCCGGCAATATATGCGGCGCCACCACAATGGCTGCACCCACCGCAACCGCACCGATGGCAAGGCCAGCTAGCCAGCGTGACACATGATGGTCGTTTTCTGTGTGCTCGTGATTCACCGGTCCTTGCTTTCCTCTGCTTTGCGTGCCTTGGCGATAGCATCCACCGTATTAACAATGCGGGTGGATTCGCGGATGATCAGCTCCGGGCTGGCTATAAACTCCTCGGTTTTGCGATCGAGCTCTACGCCTTCGAATGGCACCGTGCGGCTATTCCCCACCGGGCCGGTGATGTAGCTGCCGTCTGCCAAAGGCTTTACGACCTGCCCGCGATCCAGCAGGGTCAGGTAACGTGTGTGTTGGCGCGGGTTGCGGCTGTTGATGCCAGCGCGCGTGCCGGAAATTTCGGCAAGGCGGCGCTGCAGGGTTTGCGCTGCTTCGCTGTCGGCTGGCATGACATGGTGGAAGGCGCGTTGCCGCTGGCTGGCATCCATAGCGCCGATACGGTCGAACAGGTCGTATGCATCGAGCAGGGCCCGCCGCGCTTTTTTACTCTGTTCACTGAAGCCGGATATATCGCCAATGATCTCTTCAGCTTTACGCGGTTCGCGCTTTTCTTCTTTGGCTTTTTCGTCTTCGCGTTCCTGCACCAGCTGTTTCAGCCTTGCCGGGGGCAGCAGGTCGACGCCATTCACAAAAAGATTTTCGGCGTTTTCTTTACGCGTCTGTACGGATTTATTGTCCTGATCCGGTAATACGGATACCACAACCAGCGGCACATCATGCCCGGCGGCAGTAAGCTTTTGATGGGTTTCGGCAATGGTTTTGTTGATCTGGTTGCACATCGGGCAGCCGCCATAACCAAATGCCAGCAGCGCAGTTTTATCGCGCAGCAGCAACGAGGGGTCGAATGGCTCGCCGTACTGGTCGGTCAGCGCTATGCCGTCGAATATGCGAGATACATCGGTTACCGGATTCTGCCGGTTCTGTGCACTGTAACCTGCGCCGGTGAGTCCGGCTGCTAATACAAGGCCGGATGTTTTTAGAAAACTGCGCCGCGAAAGCTGCGATGAATTGGGGTTGGATTCCATACTATTGTTTCCTGAATGTAATTATTACGGCGGAGCCGTGTATGCAAAAATGAGATCAGGGAACAGGAGGAGCGCGGCTGTATGATGAGACAGAGGCAATACCGTCATGCAACTGTTGAAGCTGTGGTTGCATAGTGGCATGTGACAGCGCCAAACCATGCATGCAGTTGGCATAGGCAGGGATGAAATCTTTCGTGCCGTGCGCAGCGAGGTAGCATACACCGCATTTATAGGCGCTTTGGTGCTCCTGCTGCGGGGCATCCTGCAGGTCGGACAGGCTGACCCATTTAAACCCTTCGGCGCTACAGATAAGAACCTTACCATTAACTGCCAATGTATTGCCGGCAGCCTGCGCCGATATGTCATACACCGCAAAGAACGGCAGAATGCATTGCATCAGGAATGCAAGCAGCAGAACCATAGAGCAGCGGCGGATGAGGGCAGTGTTTTTCATGGCAGCACTATAATATTTATGGAAAATTAATGCAAAGCATAGTTGCCGCTTATGGCGCCGGAATTGACCCGCTGGTTAAACTGGCTATGATAAGCAGGAATCTTGGAAATCAGGGGATAAACAGTGAAAATTGAGTGCTTTACAAGCTTCCGGAAATTGTCCCGGACATTTTGCTTCTGCGTACTGGCAGCGGCCATGTTGCTAGTGGGCAGCACAAACTACGCAGCAGCCAAAGATGGTAAAGAAGATACCCTGCTACGGCCCTATGCGGATTACGAGGGCACACTATCCTTTTCGCTGGAAAACGACATTTTTTCCGGTGAGGACGATAACTATACCAATGGTGTACGCATCTCATACCTGTCTGCGGAAAATAATATTCCGAACTGGCTGGAAGAAACTGCCAACACGCTGCCGTTCTTTTCCGAGCGTGGCCATAAGCGTTGGCATGTGGCGCTGGGGCAGAGCATGTTCACGCCCAGCGACATCACCCAGCGCCAACTCCAACCGAACGACCGGCCGTATGCCGGCTGGTTGTATAGCAGCGTAGGGGTGATATCCGATACCGGGTACCGGCTCGATAACCTGCAGCTGGAAGTTGGTGTGCTGGGACCGGCATCGGGCGCCGACATCACGCAGGATTTTGTGCACGACCTGATCGACAGCAATGATCCGCAAGGCTGGGACAACCAGCTCGATAACGAGCCGGGCATCATCCTGACCTACGAACGCAAATGGCGTGGCCTCTATGAATTTTCACCTTTCGGCATGGGAGTGGATATCACTCCCAGTGTCGGCGGCAGTGTGGGCAATATCTACACGCACGCAGCGGTAGGGACGGTGGTGCGGGTGGGCTACGACCTGCCGTCGGATTACGGCCCGCCGCTGATACGCCCCAACCTGCCGGGCTCTGATTTCTTCATCCCCAACCGGGAATTCGGCTGGTATCTGTTTGCCGGGCTGGAAGGGCGTGCTGTGGCGCGCAACATATTTCTTGACGGCAATACGTTCAGCAGCAGCCACAGTGTGGATAAGCGCCCATTCGTAGGTGGTGTGCAGGCGGGTATCGCATTCATCATCTACGATACGCGCATTTCCTACACACACCTGATCCGTACGCAAGAATTCCAGGGTCAACGCGAGAAAGATGAATTCGGCTCGCTTGCTGTGTCGTTTCGCTTCTAGTTAATTGCTAGATATAAACATTAAATTAACTATTGTAGGTTGAAATGGCCGCATACACAAATATGTGTGGGGGCGTATGAATATTATAAAAGACAGCGGGCAGGAAAAGCTGCAGTTTGGCCTGATGGGTAAATTTACCTATAAAGATCACAACGCATTTAATGATGTGCTGCATTCTATTGCCACCGATCCGGCGAAGAGTGTGCAGCTGGATATGCACGATCTGGTATTCGTGGACTCGGCTGCCCTCGGCATGTTGCTGCTGGCGCACGATGAGGCAAAAAAAAATGGCAAACGCATTTCTGTTACGGGGTTAGGCGGGCAGGTTCAGAAAATGTTCGACATGACCCGTATGACTGGCATGTTCAAACCGCAGTGAGCGCAGGGGCTAATACATGTACGTTACAGACAGCGTGACGCGGTTGTCTCTATAGGCGTCCGATGCCAAGGGCGAGCTACGCTTCTGGAAATCGTATTGCGCACGCAGCCCCGCATGTTCGCTCAGCTTGTAATCGGCCATGACTCCGGCATAGCGCACTTTAGTGCCGCGATTGATGGAGCCTTCACCGCCCAGATATTTGTAGCTGTTCACGCCACCGGACACCTCGCCGCGCGTGCGGCTGGTGAACTGGTGTTGCAACGCCAGCTTGCGCATGGTGCGCAACACACCGGCAGCACCCGCCACCGTGGTGTCGTTGAACCCTGTGTCGTAAATACCGGTCAGGGTGGTGCCAGACAATATATCCCAGCTTAAACTGCCACCGGGGAATATCCTGCTGGTATCCTGTGTGTTGGCGGTGTAATCGCGGTTGATATACGTGCCATAGAAACTGCCGCTGAAGATGCTGTTGGTGTCGAAAGCGATACCGCTTTTAATATTGTAACCATCGGCACTGCGGCGTGCACCCCCGGCAAGCGTGTAGTCGGTAGTATTGTAGAAGCTGTCTACGAACAGGCTGTTATCCGGCATGTATTCGTAGCGCAGCACAGCGCCCAGCTGCTGCCCATCACGCGTGGTGAAGGTGGTCAGCGGCACGCCGGTGTTGGTGGTGTCCGACAGGCGTACATCCTCATTCTGTCCGTTGAATTCCAGTTGCAGGCGTCCCAGCTCGCGCACGAGCTGGAACTGCTGGCGATCCACTTCATATTCCGATGGCGCGGTGGCATTAGGATCCAGCAGCGACCCGCGCGATATATGGCGCTTGGCCCGCGATGTCGCCACAATCAGGTAGGTTTCCTCGGTAAAATCATACTGGCCCGAGAGGAGGACACCATAGTCCTCATAATTTTCCTCGTGGTTATCCGAATAAAAACCAAAATCGCCCTCGGCGCCAAAAAACACACCATGCCGGTTCCAGTTGGACTGTGCTGCAAAAGCAGGTTTGATGTTAGTGATGAAATCACTTTGCGCATTGGCCGGCGTACGGAAAATATTGTCGTCGTACGTGCCGCTTACACCAATGCCGGGGCTGAGCAGGAAGCTACCTGCGCGGATACCCACGGGAAGGTAGTCGGCGATCTCGCGTTTACGGAACAGCAGTACGTCATCGGGAACCAGCGACTGTGCAGCGAAGGCGGTGGCGGTCATGTACAGGCTGGCGGCATAAACGCAGCTGTGACGCAGGAACCGTTGGCCAATGCGGAACTCACGCTGCAGCAGGCCGAACACCTGCCGGGTATAATATTCCATATTGGCGTCCGCTGACATGACGGATGATCATCCTTTAAGGCTTAAGGATACGGAATGTATCCTGCAGATTCACGGCCTGTGACGAAAGACCACAGTGACCGCGAATATGCGGCGGCATTGCCGCAATGTCAAGCGGCGTTGGCTGCTTTAGGCAACAGGAAATCCGAACCGCTGGACATCACCTTGTATTTATCTAGGTCGACTTTGTTGAGCACTACGCCCAGCACCGGGGTTTTTTGCGTGTTCAATGTCTCGAACAGGTTGGTGAGGTCGCCCTGCGGTGTTTTCAGCCATTCGGCTATGACCACGATACCATCGACCTGCGTAGCGATGATACCGGGTTCGGAGTCGGCCTGCATTGGGCCGGCATCCACCAGCACATACTCATAATCATGTTTCAGCTCTTCGATCAGTTCGGCCAATTGCCCGGATTTCAGCAGGTCAGGTGAATACAGGCTTTTGTTGCCTGCGCCGATCACCGAAATGCCATCGGCGCCAGTATCCAGTACTTCATGGCTATAAGCTTCCCCTACCAGCACATCGGCAAGGCCGGGTTTGTTGTGAGTTCCGGTCAGGAAACTCAGGCCCGGGCGCAGGAAGTCGGCATCGATCACCAGCACGCTATGACCCAGCGAACGGATATAGTGTGCCATGGAAATGATAAAGCTGGTGCGTCCTTCCTTTGGCAATGCCGAAGTGACCAATATACTACGTGCCTTGCTGTTCATCATGCCGGCAATATAGATGCGTTTAATCGCCTCTTTGTAACTGCTTTGCAATACGTTGCGGATGGCGATAAGCGGGTTGGCGGTCAGTGGGATAATGCCCAGTGGCTTTTGCGACAGCTTACGGATATCGGCAAAATTCTTCAGGCCCATACGGGTCAGTTCCATGGCGAACATAATGCCCAGCGCCAGGCAGGCGGAGAAAACCACCACCAGCATCATCAGCATCCTTTTGCCCGGGGCGATTGGCTTGGCCGGGGTGATGGCCGGAGAAACCAGCGTGGCATCTGCCCATGCAAAACTGACCTGCGACTGGATGGTCTCGTAGTTTTTCAGGAAATTATCGAGGATCTTTTTGCTGGCATCGGCTTCCACCTGCAGGCTTTCGAGCATGATCATCTTGTCGCGCATGTCGTTGGCTTCCTGGCTCAGCCCGGCAAGGCGTGACTTGAGCAGCGCTTCCTGCGTGGCACTGGATTCCTGGCCTTGTGTCATTGAATCGGCGATATTCTGCGTTTCTTTTTGTATGGCCCACTTGATCTCGCCCAGACGGCTTTGTGCTTCCTTCACATCCGGATGGTTAGGCCCGTATTTTGCGCGCAGTGCGCTTAAGTCTTTTGCAACGGTGGCAGCCTGTATCTTCAGCTCCTGTATCAGGCGCGAGCCCATAACGTCTGTGCTGGTACCAACATCCGACCCGTTGATCTGTTTGGCCTGATAACCGTACTTATCCACTTCGATCGGCACCAGCTGGCCAGCCACGTCGGATATCTGTTGGTAGATAAGCTCCTTGTCGTCCTTTCCAACGATAAGGTTATGCTGCACGCGGTAATCCTGCACGGCCTGGCGTTTGCGGATGGCATCGGCTTTAAGTTCCTTGACCTTTACTTCAAACCATTTGCTGAGTTTTTCGATCTGCGCTTTTTTAAACTCTACCTGTGAATTGAGGTAAGCGTTAGCATGTGCATTGGCGACATCCGCCGCTAGCTGTGGGTCTTTGGCTGTAAAGGCCACTTCAATAGCGCGTGACGAATTCTGCGTATATATATCGAGATTGCCCTGGAAGGCGCCGATCGCATCACGCGGGGTTTCCGCCCAGTCGTATTCCGAATGCTTGATAAGGTCGGCTTCGGTGATGGTCTTTTCCACCAGTCCAGCCGATTCGAGAATCTTCGCCTCGGTCTTCACCGACATGCTGTCCAGCCCGACGCCGCTCATGATGCTCTGGAAATCATTGATGTTCAGGGCCTGCTCGTTCAGTACCAGCGTGGCATAGGCGCGATATTTACTCGGAATCATCAGTACGATAATGAAACCGATAACGGCAAACACAACGGTCAGTTTGGCCAGCAGCACTTTGTTGCGTCGGATCGTTTGCAGCACTTCGGTGATGTCCGGTACCGGATTGGCATTGGATTTATCCATTAACATAAGTAGCCTCTTACCAGCTGTTTTAAGGACTGCGGTGTTAGCACAAATAGCCTGCAAAACCTAATTAAAATTACATAAGCAGGATTTCGCAACGTAAGGTAATTCAGGCGGCAGGCATGATTGTTAATATATATTAAGTGTTTAGTTATCCACAGATGGTGACCAGATAAATTTGCATACCAGACAGCCGGAAAATCGATGTGACAATATATTGCTTTTTTATATGCGGTATGGTTCTCTCATGCCCTCAAAGCCAGTATATGTGCGGCGTTTAGGGGTATTATGCAAGAAAAACAGAAAGTTCTTACTATCATCGGTACGCGTCCGGAAGCCATCAAACTGGCGCCAGTTGTGCGTGCCATGCGCAAAAACCCACAGCTGGAAGTTGCCGTATGTGCCACAGGCCAGCATACCGACATGATGTACCCCATACTGGATTGGTTTGATATATCAAAGGATTATACGCTTGATGTGATGCGCCACCAGCAGCCGCTGTCGCACCTTGCAGGGCGCCTGCTTTCCGGTTTGCATGATGTGATAGAAGAATATGCCCCGGACGTGGTGATGGTACAGGGCGATACCACCTCGGCATTCATTGGTGCGCTGGCAGGATTTTATGCCTACGACCATTTCTGGAAGAACCAGCTGCGCAAAACGCCCATGCGCATCGCTCACGTTGAGGCGGGTCTGCGCACGGGCGATAATTATTCACCTTATCCCGAAGAGGTCAACCGCCGCCTGATCGGCCATATGTGCCACTGGAATTTTGCTCCCACGCAGCAATCCGCTGACGCGCTGGCGCGTGAAGGTATCACCAAAAATGTTTTTATCACCGGCAACACGGTGATCGATGCGCTGTTTGAAACCCGTGACATGCTGGCCGGCAGGCCGATCAACCCCATTCCGCAGATCGCGGATCACCGCAAGATCGTGCTGGTGACCAGCCACCGCCGTGAGAATTATGGCGATGGCCTGAAAGAAATCTGCCGCGCAGTTAAAACGCTGGCGGAGCGTTACGAAGAGCAGGGCATGCAGTTCGTCTATCCGGTGCATCTGAATAAAAATGTACAAACCACCGTGTACGAAATGCTGGAAGATGTGAAGAACGTGCACCTTATACAGCCGCTGGGCTATCCGGAATTTGTCGCACTGATGAAGCGCAGCCACCTGATCCTGACCGATTCGGGCGGTGTGCAGGAAGAAGGCCCGTCGTTCGGCAAGCCGGTGCTGGTGATGCGCGACAATACCGAGCGCCCGGAAGCCGTACAGGCCGGTACTGCCAAGCTCGTGGGGGCGCATGCCGATAATATCATCGCCGAGACCATCAACTTGCTGGATAATGAGCTGGCGTACAACCGCATGGCCAAGGCCGCCAACCCGTACGGCGATGGCAAGGCAAGTCAACGTATTGCCGCGCTTATCACAGGTGAGCAGGCAGAAGCGCACACATTCCGCTACGTTGCATAACCTGTATGTCATTTGATCCGGCAACCTACATCACCAGTCCGAGCAAACGCCTGACCTTCATGGGGGCGCCGATGGACGCGCTGACCATGAGTGAAACGCTACAAATTATCGACCACGCTATCCGAACCCGCACACGTCTACAACATGTGGTGGTGAATGTCGCCAAACTGGTGAACATGCAGAAAAATGCTGAGCTGCGTCACGATGTTTCCACCAGCGATCTCATCAATATCGACGGCATGGGCGTGGTGTGGGGTGCACGGCTATGTGGCCACGATATTCCCGAACGTGTCAGTGGTGTCGATATCATGGAAGACCTTATCGCCCTGTGCGAACAAAAAGGCTACCGGCCATATTTCTTCGGGGCCAAGGAAGAGGTGCTGCAGCAGGCGATGGAGAATATCCGCAGGCAATACCCGAAAATTGATATCGCCGGTTTCCGCAATGGCTATTTCACCGCCGAGCAGGAAGAGCGCATCATTCAGGATATCGCGGCCAGTAAGGCCGACTGCCTGTTCATTGCTATCTCCAGCCCCACTAAGGAACGCCTGCTGTCGCAATACAAAGATACCATCAACGTACCGTTCCTGATGGGGGTGGGAGGTTCTATCGACATCAAGGCGGGTATCACCCGCCGTGCCCCGGAGTGGATGCAGAAGATCGGTATGGAATGGTTATACAGATTGCTGCAGGAGCCGCGCCGCATGTTCCGTCGTTACTGGGTCACGAATACACGATTTGTATTGCTGCTGCTAAAGGAGCGGCGGAAAAAACCGGCTTAACCGGTTCAGCTAAAGGGGTCCATCGCTTTCCTTGCCAGTCCTCTTTTAACGGCATCCTGCACGACTTTTTCAAGCCAGCCCTCATCTTTGATGCCATTCTGCCGCAGTGCCTTCACGACTTCTTCTACGATGGGGGCAGTAGCTCGCCTGTCATCGCTAGCCACACGCTCCTGCCACCTTGCGGTGTTTTCGGCACGTATGGAATTTGCCTTGTGTGAACGTGCCGCTGGTGAGGGAAAAGTCCTTTCGATCCAGTCGCATATATCTTTTATCACCGGCGATATGCCGGGGCTTTTTCTGTGGTCATAGCGGATGCCACTTTCCGGCGCTTCAATGACTTGAGGCAGTAATTTACTATGAATGGTGAAATTATTATCGTCGTTACGTGTGATCTGAATTTGCCGGAATACTCTCAGCGCTTCGTGGTGCAGGATCACACCGAAATCCGCATCATCCACTTGAACATGCCTATTCAAATCGTCGTCTCTGGTGATGTTTATATTAACGCCTGAAAACCGAAAGTGTTTTATCGACATGGTCTTTCCCCATAATTTCAAATAATATAGCATGATAGCCATATCCAACGTATTAAGATTGTATGACATCCCCTAAAGGCAGCGTAAGAAAATACATAGCAATTACAGCTCTTTATTTGTGCGTAGCCTTGCCATGTGTGGCTGCCGTGGTGGAAAAAACGCCTGCCAGCGGCAAATGGCCACTGCCAGAGCTGCAAAACCCCATCACCATTGATGTAACGGATGATTCCCCGCCGGGCCTCACCCAAAGGCTGGATACAAGCAAGGATTACATTATCCGGTTCGGGAAGGTTACGCGTGAATCCATCACCATTACAGGCGGGCGTAACATTTTCATTGAGGGCGGCCAGCTGGTACGCCCCGCAGATACACCGGCATCGGACAGCAGAACTGGCAAGCGTCTGAAACACCACGGAGTGATGCTGGGCGTGTCGGGTCACACCGGCACATTCTATGCCGACGGATTGCTGATTGATGCGAACGAGCAATACGGGGTGGATGCCATCGCGGTCGGTGCACCGCCGGGCAAACCAGCGGGCGATCATATATTCCAGAATATCCACATACGTGGCGTGCAGGGCACCAGCAAGGGCCTGCATGCGGATGGGTTGCAGGCGGTTGGCACGGTGAATACGCTATGGCTGCATAATGTTACTATAGTCACAGGCTGTCAGGGCATCGTCATCGCGCCGTTCTGGCCGCTGGCGGATGTGCGCCTGTCCAACGTCAATCTGCGTTATACCGATCCGGATTACCGCAACGGCAAAGCCAACGGGTTCTTGTTGTGGCTGGGCAACGGCGAGAACACGCGCGAACAGATAGACAGCGCGCGTTATACGTTCGAGAATGTGTATGTGGCTGAGCGCACGCATTAAGATCG
>JBFWQQ010000049.1:0-14158 GCA_050249355.1 Alphaproteobacteria bacterium
CGGTATCGCCCGTAACATAAAAATTTACCAACTGGTCAGCGATCCGGTTTCTTTCATCCATATTGCCATCGAGTTGCGGTCTGGGCAGCCGATCGGAAAGAGCCTTGTGAAGCCCGCTAAGTGTGGCTTCTGCGCCGGTCTTCCGTAGATATTCCGATCCCAGCTCGGGCAGCAGGTAGTCGTGGGGAAATGAATAGGCCGTTGATAACACTTGGGATTTATTGGGTTTTCCGGGAAAGAATCCGGCATATAGCGCCGGGGCGGCCATTGCACCACCCAATGCAATAAGAAGTTTGCGCCTTGTGATCAAACCCGTCATCCGTGTCCTCATAGAATCAAGGCTCACTCTAATGTTTTTCGGCCTATAAAAAAACTATAAAAAAAGATGATGTTGTGTGTTGACAAGCCAAAATCAGAAGTATATACATTCGCTCCTTACTTAAAAAGTAGATCGCATTTCCGGCCTACAAGCAGGCCGTTAAAATGCTGCTGTTTGAAATTGTGAATAGGTTTTTCTGGCATCATATTGCATTGTCAGGCGCGGGAAAAGGCACGCACGAGATTCGCAAGAATCTAATGGGCCAATTCTACCTGACGATGAATTTTGATGAGTTGATGACTGAAATGTGCTTTGCTAGGACAGGCCAGCTTTCGGGCTGTTTTGTTCTGTATGTTACATTCAGGCATCGTTGAAAATCTCAAGTATTTAAAGAGAACAAGTTAAGTAAATAGACAAGAGCATTTGGTGAATGCCTTGGTGGTAAGAGGCGATGAAGGACGTGTTACGCTGCGAAAAGCTGCGGTGAGTTGCGAAAGAACTTTGACCCGCAGATGTCCGAATGGGGAAACCCACCACTTTGTGGTATGCCGTAATGAATACATAGTTACGGTAAGCAAACCCGGGGGATTGAAATATCTTAGTACCCGGAGGAAAGGAAATCAACGAGACTCCCTCAGTAGTGACGAGCGAACGGGGACCAGGCCAGTGATTATAAAGTAACAACCGGAACGATTTGGAAAAATCGGCCATAGTGGGTGATAGCCCCGTACGGGTAAACGGCTTTATGATCCTCGAGTAGGGCGGGACACGTGAAATCCTGTCTGAACATGGGGCGACCACGCTCCAAGCCTAAGTACTACTTACCAACCGATAGTGAACTAGTACCGTGAGGGAAAGGTGAAAAGAACCCCGGCAAGGGGAGTGAAATAGATCCTGAAACCGAATGCTTACAAGCTGTAGGAGGGCTTCGGCCTGACTGCGTACCTTTTGTATAATGGGTCAGCGACTTAGTGTATCGTGCAAGCTTAAACCGTTAGGTGTAGGCGTAGTGAAAGCGAGCGTTAATAGCGCGAATAAGTACGATGTATTAGACCCGAAACCCAGTGATCTAGCCATGGCCAGGTTGAAGGTGGGGTAACACCCACTGGAGGACCGAACCCACGCCTGTTGAAAAAGTCGGGGATGAGCTGTGGTTAGGGGTGAAAGGCCAATCAAACTGGGTAATAGCTGGTTCTCCGCGAAATATATTTAGGTATAGCGTCGCACGAATACTCCGGGGGGTAGAGCACTGAATAGACTAGGGGGGCCCAAAGCCTTACCAAATCTAATCAAACTCCGAATACCCGGAAGTACTATGCGGCAGTCAGACAGTGGATGCTAACGTCCATTGTCGAGAGGGAAACAACCCAGATCCACATCTAAGGCCCCAAAGTAATAGTTAAGTTGGAAAGGATGTGGGACAGCCATAACAGCTAGGAGGTTGGCTTAGAAGCAGCCATCCTTTAAAGAAAGCGTAACAGCTCACTAGTCTAATTAAGCCGTCCTGCGCCGAAAATGTACCGGGGATCAAACTATTCGCCGAAGATTGGAGCGTATTTATACGCGGTAGCGGAGCGTTCTGTAAGCCGTTGAAGCCAGTTCGACAAGAAATGGTGGAGGTATCAGAAGTGAGAATGCTGACATGAGTAACGACTAACAGTGTGAGAAACACTGTCGCCGAATGACCAAGGGTTCCTGCGTCAAGTTAATCTGAGCAGGGTTAGCCGGCCCCTAAGACGAGGCGGAAACGCGTAGTCGATGGGAACCACGTTAATATTCGTGGGCCTGGTGGAAGTGACGGATCCAAATCTTTGTTTGCACTTATTGGATTGTGCAGGCGGGGAGGCGGGTTCCAGGAAATAGCTCCATCATTAAAGACCGTACCCGAAACCGACACAGGTGGTCAGGTAGAGTATACCAAGGCGCTTGAGAGAACGATGCTGAAGGAACTAGGCAAATTACCCTTGTAACTTCGGGATAAGAGGGCCCTATGCAGACGCAAGTCCGTATAGGGGGCACAAACCAGGGGGTAGCGACTGTTTATTAAAAACACAGGGCTCTGCAAACGCGACTAGCGGATGTATAGGGTCTGACGCCTGCCCGGTGCTGGAAGGTTAAAAGGAGGAGTGCAAGCTCTGAATTGAAGCCCCAGTAAACGGCGGCCGTAACTATAACGGTCCTAAGGTAGCGAAATTCCTTGTCGGGTAAGTTCCGACCCGCACGAATGGCGTAACGACTTCCCCACTGTCTCCAGCATCGACTCAGTGAAATTGAATTCCCCGTGAAGATGCGGGGTTCCCGCGGTTAGACGGAAAGACCCCGTGCACCTTTACTGCAACTTTACACTGGCATTAGGATTTGACTGTGTAGGATAGGTGGGAGACATTGAAGCGTGGCCGCCAGGCCGCGTGGAGTCATCCTTGAAATACCACCCTGTCTTTTCCTGATGTCTAACCATGACCCGTTATCCGGGTCTGGGACCATGTATGGTGGGCAGTTTGACTGGGGCGGTCGCCTCCTAAAGAGTAACGGAGGCGCGCGATGGTAAGCTCAGGACGGTCGGAAATCGTCCGCGAGAGTGCAATGGCATAAGCTTGCCTGACTGCGAGACCCACAAGTCGAGCAGAGTCGAAAGACGGTCATAGTGATCCGGTGGTTTCCATGTGGAAGGGCCATCGCTCAACGGATAAAAGGTACGCCGGGGATAACAGGCTGATCTCCCCCAAGAGTCCATATCGACGGGGAGGTTTGGCACCTCGATGTCGGCTCATCACATCCTGGGGCTGGAGAAGGTCCCAAGGGTATGGCTGTTCGCCATTTAAAGTGGTACGTGAGCTGGGTTTAGAACGTCGTGAGACAGTTCGGTCCCTATCTGCCGTGGGTGTAGGAAAATTGAAAGGAGCTGACCTTAGTACGAGAGGACCGGGTTGGACGTACCGCTGGTGTACCTGTTGTTCCGCCAGGAGCATACGCAGGGTAGCTATGTACGGAACGGATAAACGCTGAAAGCATCTAAGCGTGAAACCGACCTTGAAACCATTTTTCCCCATTAGGATCGTGGTAGACTACCACGTTGATAGGCTGGGTGTGTAAAGGCTGCAAAGCCCTTAGCTAACCAGTACTAATAATCCGATTGTTTTACTTACACCATTTTTACTGATGCCTGAATGAACATGCAGTGCAAAGCAGCACAGCAGGTGCATTTCAAATCAACAACCAGAAAAACCTAAACACGTCATGCGGCCAGAAGCCGGCTTACATGACTGGTGATTATAGACCCAGTGGAAACACCCGTTCCCATTCCGAACACGACCGTGAAACGCTGGATCGCAGATGGTACTATGTCTTAAGATATGGGAGAGTATGTTGTCGCCAGTCTTGTAAGCCGGTTTTTTGTTAGCCCCAGCATTCAGTTGCTGGGGCTATTTATTTTTTGCTCCCGCTCGATCTACTAACCTCTCGATGGAGCGCCGCTTCGTGGGCTGATGGCTCGCGCGGCCTACTGCCCGCGCTTCTTACCTATTCGTCATTGCGAGGAAGTCGTAAGCTGACGTGGCAATCTGGCTCATGGCTGACTCGCGCTCCTGCGCTCGTATAACACGCAGTAAAACAATATTTTTTATGCCTTCTCTGTATCTTAACACAAGGTAATCTTCTGCCATGCTATATTCATAACATGGATGAAATTGAAATAAGACCAGAAAACTCATCACGCCCCCCGGCACTGCTGTCAGCTATCGTGCCGCAGGGTATGGATCTGGCCATGCTTGGCGATATTGAGAAATCGTATGTAGTACGGGTAGCAAAAGAACGCATGGGGAAAGTATTTCTGGATGTAGCGACTTCACGCGGCAGTGCGCACGAAAAAGTCCGGCTATTCAAAGACCGTGCAGGTGAGCAAATGCAAACGGCATATAGATATCTGGAGGATAACCCCATGATTCCGGGAGGCCGCACAGGAGATGCCTTGCTTTATGTGCTGGCTAAGTCCGTCATGGATGCAGTGGAAAAGCATGGTGGCCTGTCTGAAGACCAGGAAGAACCTGCAAAAATAATTGTGGAAGCTGTAGATGGAAAACCGGTGCGACCTGACACGAATGCAGAAATTGTAGCAGCCGCTAATGTAGGCCCAACCAATACCGATGCGGTGCTTCAGGCGCTATTCCAGCGTTTCCACCCAGCGGGTGGTGGTCATAGTAGGGAGTGATTTACCCGGGCGTAAATCTTGACCACTCCCGACCATCACTCCCTCCCATACACTAAAGAAAAAAGTAATACGTCATACCCGCGAAAGCGGGGATCCATAGTGTAACGCTTCACATGGCGAGAATGCATTGCCCTCAACCCTTATAACTCACCATAACGTAGTATCTGGCGGGCTGATCAGTCAGATTGTAATTGCTGATATGATTAAAATGCATTAATTATAGCCGCTATTATCAACAATGGGCATCTACAATGAAAAAGCCTTTAGCACGTTAAGCCGATAGCATTTTTATGCTTGGTGGTATCTAATGCGTGCGCTGCCTGAAGTGCAGCATATATATCCCCGTTTCATCCCACACAGGAGAAGTCACATGACAAAAGCTGTTCCTCCCGGATTTTCCACCATCACCCCGTCGCTGAGCATTAAAGGCTGTAAAGAGGCCATCGAACTCTATAAGAAGGCATTCGGCGCTACCGAAGATCATATTATGCTGTGCCCGGAAACTGGCAAGGTGATGCATGCACAACTCACGGTAGGTGATTCCAAATTGATGTTAGCCGATTATATGCCTGAATCCGGCTGCGGTGAGCCTAGCGTATCCAGTTTTTACCTCTATCTGGAAGATGTTGATTCCGCGTTTAAAAAGGCAAGATCTGCCGGGCTGAGTGAAAAATTCCCGCCTACCGATATGTTCTGGGGCGACCGCTCGGGCACATTGCAGGATAAGTGGGGTAATTTCTGGACGATCGCAACGCACACGCGCGATGTATCCCCGGAAGAAATGAAAAAAGGCGCCGAAGAATTTACTAAAATGATGAAGAATAAAGCTGCCTAGTTCACACGGTCATCCCCCCTTGTCTTGTGTGCAGGGCAAGGGGAGGATTGTTTTTATACCTTCACCCGCCGTTATAGCCGTGGAAAAAATACCAGCCCAATCCTATCGTGAACACCCAGCAGCCATACAATGTATGCTCAAAGCACACCACCGAGAGCGACCGGGTGCGTTCGTAGGTGCTGGCAAAAATAAGCCCGCCCAGGAAAGAAAATACTACTGCGATCCAGTTATGCATCACGATATGCGCCCAGCCGAACGTGATGGCGCTGGCGAGCACGATCTCGTGGCGTGACTGGAACAACATGCGGTAGCGCCGGTGCAGGAAGCTTCGGAACAGCACTTCCTGCGGGAATACGGAGATGATAGGATACATGATCATTACCCCCACCCAGCCCCAGAAATTATTCAGCGGGAATTCAAACAGGCGTAGGGGGGCATAGACCCAAGTAAAGGCCAGCATGGCGATAGCCAGCGGAATGAAGCGATAAAATATGCGCGGCAATTCTTCGCGGAAGGTATTGGGTTTCCAATCTTTGACATTGTTCCAGCGGGCATGCTTGTGCAGCCACCATACACATACCAGACATGCGATCCACAACCACACATATACGCCTTTGATGCTGAATGGCATGAGCAGCACCGGATACAGAAAGAAACATCCGGCAAATTCAAGGCTTAGGCGTTGGCGGCGGCGCATGTCTTCCTATCAGGCAGTACGATTCACTTATTTAAGAATACACTAAAAATCGTTGATATTTAGTTAAGGTTGCGGGATATATGACTGAATTTAATAAATAAGTTTGCAGGATTTTCAGGTTATGGCAGATCAGCACCGCTTATCCCCGGACGCACTGGAAAAAGCGATCCCGCTACTAAGAAATATGCTATCTGCGCATACCGAGCCAGACCATTCGGGTGATAGCCGGGTAGGTTTGCGTATTGCCCATTTTCCTGATGACACACCGCAGGCGGAGCGCAAAAAAGTTTCCAATCTCGCCAGGGGCATTCCTTACATGTTCGAACCGCATCAGGCGACTTCCATAGAAGACAGTACCGGCATCACTTTATACGTCGAACGTGAACAATATGATGCGGCGCTACGCCCGGCACGTCAGGGAGAGCCGGTGGATGACCGGCTACACCGGTTGCTGGATTATTGCGGGCATCGCGGGTTGAGTGCAAAACTCAAAAGGCAGGCGTTGGATGCTGCGATCGATCGCTTTGGCCGTGGCGATATGTAGAAAACTTTAGTGCGGCGGTTTATCGCCAAGGGGCTTTGTGCCGTAAAGGGCGCGATCCAGCGTTTGTACATTGTCCAGGCAGGTCATGCACGCCATGCGGATGCGCTTGATCATTTCCGAGCAAACGGGGTCAGGCTCGAACTGTTCGCTGCGGTACAGACGCACCAGCTCGCAGTTCAATACTTCCAGATTGCTTATCAGGGCATTTAAAATATGGAGCAGTTTTTTGTTCACGCAATATCCTTTCTTTTAATATTGAGATATATTCAACGCTATGTCAATATACAAAAACTATAAACTCAACTGCATTTTCTAATTATTTCCCTACAAAGGAGGAATGAACTTGTCCCATTTAAAAAAGCTGCTGGTCCGTCATGGTATTAATCAGGTCGAACTGGCCCGTATACTCAACCGGGATAAATCCGTCGTCACCAACCTGTTCCAGGGAAAGCGCCAGCTCAAGGCCGACGAGGCGGCGCTGATCGCCCGCCATATCGGGGTGCCGGTGGCGGAGGTCATGGGCCTCAGGGAGGCCGATAAGACAGGGTTTTCCGAACCGGAAAACCTTATCCCTTTCCAGGCGCCACCCTCGAATACAACACGAAAATCTCCTGCTGTGGTTCGCATTGACGGCAAGTATTACCTCGATCACAGAGATGTGGGGCTTTCCTCCAAGCTGTTCGCGCTGGAAGTGAAAGACGACAGCCTGAACCTTTCGGGGGTGCTGGCGGGTGATATCGTGGTGGCCGAGATGGATCGAAATTGCAAGGTGAACCAGCTGGTAGTGGTGCAGTATTATCAGGGACGCGGGGCGACCACCCTGATACGCCGCAACCAGCCGCCATTCCTCATGCCGCACTCCACCGAGCAGAAATTCAAGCCGCTAAGCACTGCGACCGATGATGTGCGGGTGGTTGCCCCGGTGATGAAGCTTATCCGCGCTTTTTAGAAAACTAAATTATTTTTAATGCCCCGGTAGTATTCCGGTAATATGGCATCTGCCATGTTCAGCGTGTTCTCAGCAGGAAAGGAGCAACACGATGAAAAAATTTCTGATGGCGGCAGGCAGCTGCATACTGGCTTTCAGCTTGGCGGTACAACCGGCTTATGCCGACAGGTACAAACATGGTCATGGCTATTATGATGATGATCATAGGCACAGATATAAACACCGCGAGCACCGTGGCAAAGGATGGGGGCATTACAAGCAGCGTTATCCGCGCCATGTGCGTGTGGTGCATACCTACCCCCAACGCTATGTAACGCATAGCTATTACAACGAACCTTCGTATAGCCGTATCCATTGTACTAACAGTGCCAACCCGATGGGGCTGCTGCTCGGCGGGGCCGGTGGCGGTATTCTGGGCCATCAGTTCGGCAAAGGCAAGGGCAACACCGCCGCTACTATCGGCGGGGCAGTTCTGGGCGCGGCGCTTGGCAACAGCATCACGCAGCATTGCACCGAGCGGGTATTCCGCGACGCGCCGCTGCATACGCCAGTATACTGGGAGTCATCGCGCCGTAATGAAAATTACTACGTGACTGCAACACGGGAGTATGAACAGCAGGGCCGCTACTGCCGAGAATATCAGGCGGTATCGACGGTAGCTGGCCGCCAGCAACAGACCTACGGCACGGCCTGCATGCAGCCGGACGGTAGCTGGCAGGTGGTGAATTAGTGTATGAATGCCTCCGCGATTTGCTCCTGCAAATCGCATGAGGTGGGCTAAAGGCTGGGGCGGTCTGCTGACCGCCCTTTATTCTAAGAACTCAAGTGCGAGTCAGCCATGAACTGCACCTCATGCGAAGGTCAGTAGGCATTCAAGGGGGCATATGCTATATAATGCTGATTTATAACGGTAATATTTTGATTTGTGGTTAAAAAAACCATTGCTATGTGTCTGTCGGTGCTGTATAACGCTGCTTTCACAAAACACTGAGGTTACGAACATGGCTGTTCCTAAGCAGAAAAAAAGCAAATCCCGTCGCGATCAGGGGCGTTCGCACGATGCACTGAGCAAAACCACCGTAGTGGAAGATAAAACCACCGGTGAATACAAACGCCCGCACCACGTATCCCCCGATGGGTACTATAACGGTCGACAGGTTACCAAAGAAAAAGTCAACCGCTAGTTGACGCATGCCCGCCGGTAAACTCCAGCTCCCGATCGCCCTGGATGCCATGGGCGGCGACCATGCGCCGGAGTGCGTGCTGAAAGGTGCGGAGATGGCGCTGCTGCGTCACCCCGGTACCCGTTTTGTCTTATTCGGCAATCGTTACATTCTCGAGCCGCAGCTCATCAAAACGCCGCGCCTGCAATCGACCTGCGAGATCGTGCATACCGAACATGTGGTGGACAATCATGAAAAGCCGTCGCGTGCGGTGCGCCGTGGCCGGCAGTCCAGCATGTGGCTGGCTATCGAATCGGTAAAAAAAGGTCAGTGCTGCGCGATAGTGTCCGCAGGTAATACTGGCGCGCTGATGGCGATGAGCAAACTCATACTGCGCACGCTGCCCGGTATATCCCGCCCGGCGATTGCGGCGCTATTCCCCACCTTGCGTGGTGAGAGCGTGATACTCGACCTCGGCGCGAATGTCGAATCCACCGCCGAAGACCTGTTCCGTTTTGCCGTGATGGGCGATGCGTTCGCGCGCGCGGTGCTGGGCTTGTCGCATCCCAAGATCGGGCTGCTCAATGTCGGCGAAGAGGAACTCAAAGGCCGCGATGAAGTGAAGCAGGCGCGTGCCATGATCCGCGAGTTGGGTCACAATCTGAACTTCCACGGATTCATCGAAGGCAATAACATAGCCGAAGGAACGGTCGATGTGGTGGTGACCGATGGCTTCTCCGGCAACATAGCACTCAAAACCGCCGAAGGCGCGGCGCGCCTGATTCGCACCTACCTGCGCGATGCATTCAACAGCTCGCCGGTCGCCAAGGGCGGCGCACTCATGGCATCGGGCGCGCTGCGCGTGGTAAAAGACAAGCTCGATGACCGCAAGCGCAACGGCGCCATGTTCCTGGGGCTGAACGGTATTGCTGTGAAAAGCCACGGCGGCGCTGACGCATTCAGTTTCTGCAACGCCATATCGGTGGCGGTGGAACTGGTGGCACACCATATCAACGAGCGCATCATTGAAGAACTGCAGGCTAACATGCTGGTATCTGCCACCGGCGTGTCGGTTGCCGAAGAAGGCGAGGCGGACTGATGCGCAGCGTAATGCTGGGCACCGGGGCATATCTGCCGGAACGTGTGGTCACCAATCACGATCTCGAAAAAACGATCGACACATCCGACAGCTGGATACGCGAACGCACCGGTATCACGCGGCGCCATGTGGCTGCCGAAGGCCAGAACACTTCGCATCTGGCAACCAATGCGGCGAACGATGCACTCCGGAATACCGGCATTGATCCGACGACGCTCGACCTTTTGATCGTTGCAACCTCCACACCCGATGACACCATGCCGGCAACGGCGGTAAAAGTGCAGCATGCCATTGGCATGACTGGCGGCGCGGCATTCGACATCAACGCCGCATGCAGCGGGTTTGTATACGCCACCACGCTGGCTGACGCGTCCATCCGCAGCGGGCAGGGCAAGCGCGTGATGGTGATCGGTGCCGAAACCTATTCACGCATACTCGACTGGGAAGACCGCACCACCTGCATATTATTTGGCGATGGCGCGGCGGCGGTGATCTATGAAGGGCAGGAAAATACCGATCGTGGCGTGCTGCATTCCTTCATGCGTTCCGATGGGCAGTATGTGGGATTGCTTGGTACCACAGGCGGTGTCGCCAGCACGCAGCAAGCCGGAAAATTATTCATGGCGGGCAAGGAAGTGTTCCGCCATGCCGTGCCAAAAATGTCGGCGGCGGTGGAAGAAGCGTTGCAACAGGCCGGGCTTACCGTTGCCGATATCGACTGGTTGGTGCCGCATCAGGCAAATTTGCGCATTATGTCGTCAGTGGCCCAGAAATTAGGGGTAGGGGAGGGCAAGGTGGTGTCCACCGTGCCCATCCATGCCAATACCTCGGGAGCCTCCATACCGCTGGCGCTGCATGTGGCCCGTACCGATGGCCGCCTAAAAAATAGGCAGATTGTGGCCTGCCCTGCACTGGGCGCTGGTTTTACATGGGGTGCATGCCTGTTTTGTGCCTGATTTGCACTAGGGCCTTGTATTTCTTCTGAAAATGCATTAAATTATCAGGCATAACAAACAGATAAGGGATGATGCCCCATGACTAAGACACTTACCCGCGCAGACCTCAGCAACGTTGTGTACAAACAGATCGGCCTGTCTTTGCAGGAGTGCAACAGCCTGGTAGATGCCGTGATCGACGAGATTTGCAACGCACTGGAGCAGGGCAACTCGGTAAAGCTTTCCTCGTTCGGCACTTTCAATCTGCGCAAGAAAAAAGAACGTATGGGCCGTAACCCAAAAACAGGTGTGGAAGTGCCGATCACTTCGCGCACCGTATTGTCTTTCAATGCCTCCAACCTGTTGAAGGCAAAAGTCAACGAGAGCCTGACCAGCAGCGGTAATTAGCAGGTAAGCCGCCAGCAAGGGTTCGGTTCATACCTTTTAAGGAGGTGCAATGCAGCTGGATCTTTTGAACGCGCCCGCAAAAATGGCCGCAGATTCCGCGTCCGATCATTCCATTCCTCCGGTACTCTCGCTTGATATCAAAGAGCCAGGGCAGTCCACGGACGATCCCGATGGCGGTGCACCCGCCCGCGAGAAATCGCCCGATGCGTTCAAGACCATTACCGAAGTAGCCGAAGAACTGGACGTTCAGCAATATGTGTTGCGCTTCTGGGAAAGCAAATTCGCGCAGATCAAGCCAGTGAAGATGCGTGGCGGCCGCCGCTACTACCGACCGGAAGACGTACAGATACTGGTGACCATTAAGAACCTGCTGTACAAGCAGGGCTATACCATCAAGGGTGCGAAAAAAGCGCTAAGCGGCAAGAAGGCGGAGTCCGACCAGCCGGCTGTGCAGGACGCACCAAAAAAACAATCCGCATTAAATGACAAGCAACTCAGCCAGCTGGAAGTAATCCGTCGCGAGCTGGTCGCCCTGCGTAACGAGCTCAAACCGCACGTTTTTTGATCTCCACACTAGCATCTTCCGGTACCATGCCGCATGGGGTATGCTCTGTATGGTAGGAGTGGTTGTGTAGCACATAGTATCTGCTGAATCATAATGAAAAAGGGCCAAATGCCCAAACAGATATAACCAGTACAATATACAACAAACAAACCGAAGACACGGTAGATGATATAAACGCCTTGGCGGCTATTGTATTTGCTTTACGCGCTGTGTTTTTTGTACAGCCCCAAAGAAAGTAAAAGATAACAAAGCAAACAGGAAGAAACACACTTAGAGATGCGACCTCATAATAGAGCCAAATGCCGTCATGCCGGTTGACAAAAGAGTCGTGTATTAGGGCATCCAGCCATAAGCCGTGTACAATGCCCGCCAGTACATAATATATACCGATACATAAAATCAGTCAGAATGATGCAAATATAATGGCGTATTTAAGTGCGAGCGTGCCGCGTACAAACGAAACTATATCAAAATACCTAATCATTTCGAGGAGATTTCATGACCCAATACGATTCGCCAACCGAGCGCGCAAATAGACTAGCAAAGAATAATAATTTTACAAACAGAGATGAAATTGATGCGTTCCGTCATATGTATGCTGCCGCCAAGACAGCAGGAAAGATTGGCGGTACGATGACCAGATTGGGTGGGGACATGGTAGAGATGGGCGGGATCGCTCGGTATTACATTAAATCGGCTCTTGGCAACACTCAGGTCACGTGGACTTTTACTGATAACGAACGATACAAAGACTATTATAATAACGAGTTAGGAATTGAAATCGGTCTTTCTACTGCCAGTGAAGATGAAATTATTGAAAAGGTATCTGAGGCGATCAGGTCTGGCCGGGCTATCGTCAATTCCGATGATGCAAAGTCTCGATTTGAGAAAGATTTTCCTCAAGATGATCAGTTATTGGAAAACACTGGCGACTGGCGACTTGGTACGGGTGCGATAATGTTTGAAGATAAGGAATGGAATATTTTTCGATTATTTGATTCTTCACAAAATCAGGAAGGCGCCACCAGCCGCATGAACTTTTCCGGGCAGGCGGGGATGCCGTCATCTTCGTCGCTGGCGCAGCAGATACAGATGTCGCAGCAGCGTAATCTGGGTGAGCAGATGATCGACCTGTTTTCTGGCAATCGCGGCTCACCGCGCATGACTACCATCGCCACCGGTAACAACTCGGGGGTGGATGCCGGTGCACAGTTGACCAACGCGCTGTTCAACGTGTTTGAGAAAGTGATCGGTGATGCGTTGTTCGGTGGTGGCAGAAAAACGCGCACCTCCACCAGCGAAAGCTCGCGCTCGCTGGAAGAGCGCCAGCGCTGGAGCTTAAGCCGCAGCCAGCAACAGGCCGAACTGGCCACGCAGGCGCAGGCAGGCGCAAGGAACCTTTGATTGCCCCCGTGAAATGCTGCTGCATTTCACATGGTGCGGCGCTCAGGGCTGACGCGGTCTACTGACCACGTTTCATGTGTCTACGCCGGGCTATCCTTTGAGATGCTTCGCGGGGCGGAGCTTCAGCAGCAGGCCGCCGCTGGGGCCGATGAGTATGGAGATCAGGTAGAACAGACCGCCCACCAGTACAATGGCGGCGCCGGATGGAAGCTGGTGGTGATATGCTACCAACAGGCCGATGATGCTGGTGCAAATGCCAATGACTATGCTGGCATAGACCATGCGGTCGATATCGTGCGCCCACAGGCGGGCGGCGATGGCAGGCATCACCATCAGGCCGAGCGCCATCAGTGTGCCCATGGCGTGGAAGGCGGCCACCAGGTTCATTACCACCAGTAGCAGGAAGATATGGTACGACAGCGCGCCCTTGCCGCCGGTCATTTTCATGAAGCCGGGATCAAAACATTCCATCGCCAGCGAGCGGTATATCAGCGCGTATGCGAAGATACTGATGCTGGCCACCCCTGCGATCATGATAAGTGCGTCAGTGCCAATGGTATTGGCATCACCGAACAGCACATGCATCATCTCTTCGGGATCGCCTTTGGCCGCAAGCATCACTACGCCCAGTGCCAGTGAAATCATATACATGCCGGTGAAGCTGGCATCTTCCTTCAGCACAGTGCTCCGGCTGACAAGCCCGGCTGCTATGGCCACGGTGACTCCGGCGATCATACCGCCCAGCGTCATCGGCCACAGGGCGAACCCGGCCATGATATATGCCACGGCAACACCGGGCAGGATGGCATGCTGCATGGCATCGCCCATCAGGGCCATGCGGCGCAGCACTAGAAAAACACCCAGCGGTGCGCCGCTTATGGACAGGGCAAGGCAGGCCACCAGCGCATGGCGCATGGCGGAGTGATCGGCAAATGGGGCAAGCAGCAGGTCCATCATTGTTCGCACACCTCGGGATGGGATTGCCATGCCGCGCGGAACTGACTGGCTTTCTGCAGGTTCGCGTCGGCCAATA
>JBFWQQ010000050.1:0-14129 GCA_050249355.1 Alphaproteobacteria bacterium
CTCACCCAACAGACCATAGAAAACAACCTGCCGTTATCATTCTACGATCTGGTTGAAGAAGCGGGCTGCAAGGAAGCTAAACTCATCATTGACAAAGCCTTAAATGGTGACCTTCCCTCCGAGAATGTGGTGCTAAACTGCAAACTGAACAACGCAGCCGACATCGTCATATCGGTCTATTTCAACCGGATAGACCACAATGGCAAAATGCAGCTTATCATCCAGTGCATTGATATCACCGAACAGAAGAACCTTGAGATGCGCTTTGCCCACTCGCAGAAAATGCAGGCCGTAGGCCAGCTGGCAGGCGGCGTAGCACACGACTTCAACAACCTGCTCACCGCCATGATCGGGTTCTGCGACCTGCTGCTGATGCGCCATCCACCGGGCGACCAGTCATTCGCCGATATCATGCAGATAAAACAAAATGCCAACCGTGCCGCCAACCTTGTGCGCCAGCTGCTGGCCTTCTCCCGCCGCCAGACACTGCAGCCAAAAACGCTGGATATCACCGACGTGCTCGCAGAATTATCCAATCTGGTACGCCGCCTTATCGGTGAGAATATTGAATTGAAAATGGTGCATGGCCGCGACTTGAGTGCGGTGCGCGCCGATCAGGGCCAGCTGGAACAGGTACTGATCAACCTTGCTGTGAACGCGCGTGACGCCATGCCCGATGGTGGCAACCTGCTTATACAGACCAGTAAAGCCACTATCAGCGCATCAGCCCCCCTGCCCCCGGAACTGATTGCCCCCGCCGAAGAAGATCAGTCGATTCCGCCGGGTGACTATGTACTGGTAGAAGTGACCGATACCGGTTGTGGCATACCCCGAAGCATCATCGAAAAAATATTCGAGCCGTTCTTTTCCACTAAACCGGTGGGATCCGGCACAGGGCTTGGCCTTTCTACCGTATACGGTATCATCAAGCAGACCGGCGGCTACCTGTATGTGAAAAGCATAGAAAGTGATGGCACCACGTTCAGCATTTATTTCCCGGCCGTATCGCAGGAAGAGCGGATCGCAGAAACTGCCACAGCGGAAGCCGCCGAAAAAATCACATCAATGGACCTGACCGGCAAAAGCATGATCCTGTTGGTGGAAGACGAAACACCGGTGCGTATATTCGCCGCACGCGCACTGGGCAATAAAGGCTATACCGTGCTGGAAGCCGACTGCGCCGAGACTGCACTGGAAATCATGAAAAATCGCGGTAAGGAGATCGAGATCATCATCACCGACGTGATCATGCCCGGCATGAACGGCCCCACCATGATCGAACAGGTCATGCCGAATTTCCCGGAGATCAAGGTCATATTCATTTCCGGCTACGCCGAAGACGTATTCGTCAACAATTTCGGCGCAGAGCGCAGCTTTAACTTCCTTGCCAAGCCGTTCACCCTCAAGCAACTGGCCAGCAAGGTCAAAGAAGTGCTCGGCAAATGATAAGGTTTTTTTGTTAATGAACGCAGTGAATTTAGAGAACCTGTCATCCCCGCGTGGGCGGGGATCTCAGGCGTCTTGCAGAATAGTTCTGGATTCCTGTGTTCACGGGTATGACGCATAATGGAGTTTCTTCAACATATCGACAATTACTGCGAACGCACTGATTTCACATTATTCTCTGAGCCCCTGAACGCCGCTACCAACCTTGCGTTCATCGTGGCCGCATGGTTCCTGTGGCAGGAGTATAAAAAGCGCGGCATGCATGACACCGCCGTATTCAGCCTCACTGTGATGATTGCCGTCATCGGCATGGGAAGCGCGCTGTTCCATCTGTTCGCCAACTACATCACCATGCTGGCCGATGTCGCGCCGATCGTGTTCTTTGTCATTTATTACCTATGGGTGGCGCAACGCACGTTGCTGAACATGAGCAGCATGCAAGCCGCCCTAGGGCTCTGCGCATTCTTTTTCTTTTCATGGCTGATGGGCAAAGCACCGGACGCATACAGCTTCAACGGCTCGATCGCCTATTTCCCCTGTATCATGGCACTGATGGTGGTAGCGGCACTGCTCAAAAAACGCAGCCATCCTGCCACCCGATTGCTGGTTAGGGCGAGCGCACTGCTCATCGTGTCGCTCACCTTCCGCAGCATCGATATGCAGCTATGCGACACACTGCCCATCGGCACGCATTTCCTGTGGCACATCCTCAATGGCACGGTGTTATACACCCTCACCCGCGCTATCCTCGAGCAAAAATCAACGCACGTTAATTAATCTTTGACCGCTTCGTTAAAGCGTGTAAATTATCGTCACGCAAAAAACACAACAGAGAGGCCGTCATGGATAAGAATAAAGCACTGGAAACCGCACTCAGCCAGATCGAAAAAACTTTTGGCAAAGGTTCCATCATGAAACTGGGCGAAGGCCACGCCGACAAAGTGGAAACCATTTCCACCGGCTCGCTGGGTCTGGACATTGCGCTCGGCGTCGGTGGCATCCCCAAAGGCCGCATCATAGAAATCTATGGCCCGGAGAGCTCGGGTAAGACCACCCTCACCCTGCATATCGTAGCCGAAGCCCAGAAAAAAGGCGGCACCTGCGCATTCGTGGATGCCGAGCATGCGCTCGACCCGGCCTATGCAAGAAAACTTGGCGTAAAAACCGAAGAACTGCTGATATCACAACCCGACACCGGCGAGCAGGCGCTAGAGATCACCGATACACTGGTTCGTTCCGGCGCGGTGGATGTGATCGTCGTTGACTCGGTGGCCGCACTGGTGCCAAAAGCCGAACTGGAAGGCGAAATGGGCGATTCACACATGGGCCTGCAGGCCCGCCTGATGAGCCAGGCACTGCGTAAACTGACCGGCTCGATCAACCGCACCAACTGCACTGTAATTTTCATCAACCAGATCCGAATGAAGATCGGCGTGATGTTCGGCAACCCGGAAACCACCACCGGCGGTAATGCCCTGAAATTCTACTCTTCGGTGCGTATGGATATTCGTCGTATCGGCGCGTTGAAAGACAAGGAAGAAGTCGTAGGAAACGCCACCCGCGTGAAAGTGGTGAAAAACAAAGTAGCCCCGCCGTTCCGCACGGTGGAGTTCGACATCATGTACGGCGAAGGGATATCCAAGGCAGGTGAATTGCTGGATATGGGAACCAAGGCGGGCGTGGTCGAAAAATCCGGCTCGTGGTACTCCTATGAAAACGAACGCATCGGCCAGGGCAAGGAAAACGCCCGGCAGTACCTGAAGGATAACCCCTCGGTAGCCGATGAGATAGAAGCCAAGATCCGCGCCAATGCGGGCCTGCTCAATAACGCCATGCAAGGCTCATCCGAAGATGCCGGTGCCGAAGAAGAAGTCGCTTAGTGCAATTTCTTATCATCGCCTACGATTACACCGACCCCGATGCCTTAAACCGCCGCATGGCGGTGCGTGAGCAACATCTCGCTCTGGCCGATGCCAATAAGCACAAGGGCCATGCTGTTTACGGCATAGCCATACTCGACAGCCGCGATAAAATGATCGGCTCGGTGATGGTGATGGATTATCCCAATCGTGAGGCACTGGAAGAGTGGCTTAAAGACGAGCCTTACGTTACCGGCCGCGTGTGGAAGGACATATCCGTTCAGGCCTGCCGTGTAGGGCCCACCTTCATCAAATAAGCAAACAGATGCTTGCCCACAGCGGCATTTTTGATTAATCTCAGCCGCCTATGAAAACCACCAACGATATACGCTCCGCTTTTCTGGAGTATTTCGGTAAGCATGACCATGCGGTGATGCCCTCCTCGCCGCTTTTGCCGCATAACGACCCCACGCTGATGTTCGCCAATGCGGGCATGAACCAGTTCAAGAACATCTTCACCGGGGTAGAAAAACCTTCTGTGCCACGCGCCGCCACCGCGCAAAAATGTGTGCGCGCGGGCGGCAAGCATAACGACCTCGACAATGTGGGCTACACCGCCCGCCATCACACATTCTTTGAAATGCTGGGTAATTTCTCATTCGGCGATTATTTCAAGGAAGGCGCCATTGACCTTGCATGGGAACTGTTGACCAAAGGATACGGCATAAGCCCGCAACGCCTGTGCGTCACCGTCGATGAGAAGGATGACGTAGCGTGGAATTACTGGAAAAAACTCACCGGTTTTGCCGACCATAAGATCATCCGCCTCGGCAACAATGAGAACTTCTGGGCCATGGGCGATACCGGGCCGTGCGGCTTTATCTCGGAAATATTTTATGACCATGGCGACAAGGTAAAGGGCGGCCCACCTGGCTCACCCGATGCCGATGGCGACCGCTTCACCGAAATATGGAACCTCGTATTCATGCAATACGAACAGGTCGACGCCAACACACGCATTGAACTGCCCAAACCGTCCATCGACACCGGCATGGGCCTCGAGCGTATCAGCGCGGTCATGCAAGGTGTGCACGACAATTATGATATCGATTTATTTAAGGCCTTAATCGCCGCTTCGCAGCACGAATCACGGAACACGAGCCACGCATCACGCATTTCGCACCGTGTGATCGCCGACCATCTGCGTTCATCGTGCTTCCTCATCGCCGATGGCATCATGCCCAGCAATGAAGGCCGCGGCTATGTGCTGCGCCGCATCATGCGCCGCGCCATGCGCCACGCCCACCAGCTCGGCTGTAAAGAGCCGCTGATGTACAAGCTCGTGCCCGCGCTGGTAGAGGAAATGGGCGGGCAATATCCCGAGCTGAAACGTGCCGAAGCCACCATCACCGAGAACCTGCGCAGCGAAGAAGAGCGATTCAAACAAACACTCGACCGCGGCCTGAAGCTGTTCGATGAAGCCCTGGCCGATGTCAAAGAAAGGCAATTCCCGGGGGATGTAGCATTCAAGTTATATGACACGTATGGTTTCCCGCTCGACCTGACGGAAGACCTGCTGCGCGCTAAAGGTATCAGCGTCGACCAGAAAGGCTTCGATGAATGCATGGCCAGACAGCAGGAAATGGCGCGCGCCGCATGGAGTGGTTCGGGTGAAGCGGCGGTCGGCAAGCTGTGGTTCGAACTGAAGGAAAAGGTCGGCACCACCCAATTCCTCGGTTATGATGAAGATGAAGCCGATGGAAAGATCATCGCACTGGTCAAAGACGGCCAGAGCGCGAGTGAGGCGAAAGCAGGCGATGAGGTATTCATCCTGCTCGACCGTACCCCATTTTATGGTGAATCCGGCGGACAGGTGGGCGATAGTGGTGAATTTTTCCGCAATGGCGAATCCGTCGCCACCATCACCGACACGCAAAAGCCGGTGGAAGGCCTGCATGTGCACAAGGCCAAACTACATTTTGATGTGAAGGTGGGCGATACGGTGAGCGCTTGCATCACCACCGACAAACGCAATACCACGCGCGCCAACCATTCGGCCACCCACCTGCTGCACAAAGCATTGCGCGACGCACTGGGCGAGCATGTAACGCAGAAAGGCTCACTGGTAGCGCCAGATAAGCTGCGCTTCGATTTCAGCCACCCCAAGGCAGTGACTGCCGAAGAACAATTTATTATCGAACAGAAAGTCAATGAGGTCATCGCACACGCTACACAGGTAGGCTGCGAAGAAATGGCGCCGGATGATGCCATCGCCAAAGGCGCCATGGCCCTGTTCGGCGAAAAATATGGCGACCGCGTACGCGTGCTCTCCATGGGCGAGGATGCCGGAAAAACCTATTCTGTCGAGCTGTGCGGCGGCACGCACGTTCGCAATACCGGCGATATCGGATTATTCAAGATCACCTCGGAAGGCTCGGTGGCTTCGGGCATACGCCGCATCGAAGCGGTCACAGGCGAAGCCGTGCGCCAGCACCTGAAAGCCGAAATAGCAAAGCAAATTGAACTGCTGCAAAAACTAATCGAAGAGAATCAGGCCCTCTCTAGAAAAATGGCAGAACTTGGTGAAAAAGCGCCTGCCGCTAGCCCGCTTTCCACATACGATATTGATGGTGTGGATGCTAAAAATCTCCTGACACATTACCGAGAAATGAGGCAGGACATGGCTGAGGCCGAAGAAAAACTCCGCGAGAACAACAAGCAACTCAGCAAGCAACTGGGCAAAGCGCAAAAAGACTCTGCGCTGGCACAGGCGGGCGATGTGCAGGTGGAAACGATCGGCAACATCCAGTTCATCGGCAAGATATTCGACGGGGTGGACGGCAAAGACCTGCGCGGCCTTGCCGATGAGTATATCCGCAAAGTAGAGCCGGGCATCGTGTTCGTCGCCAGCCGGAATGAAGGCAAGGCCGCAATCGTGGTGGCGGTCGACCAGTTCCTGACCGATATGTACAACGCCGTAACCATTCTGAAGAATGCGGTGGAAACAGTTGGTGGCAAAGGCGGCGGCGGCAAACCGACCATGGCGCAAGGCGGCGGCCCGGACGGCGATAAGCTGGAAAACGCGCTGGCCAGCCTGAAAAAGGAACTCGGCAGCGAAAAAGCGGCCTGATGTCTATCCCTACCATTGCAGTCGCCTATGGCGACGGAAACGCCCCTGAGGTAATGGAATCGGTGCTGACCATCCTGCGTGAAGCGGGTGCACCGATCCGCATAGAAACCGTCGAAATCGGCAGCCGTATCTATGCCATGGGTAGCGAAACCGGTATCCTTCCATTGGCATGGCCGGTGCTCCAGCGTACTGGCGTACTGCTGATGGCCCCCATCGAAGCACCGGAGAATAAGCAGCACACTGCCGAAGCCATTAAAGAGCGTATGGGGCTGGCAGATGTAGAACCGGAATGTTTCCACCCCCTCACCCTAACCCTCTCCCCCGCTGGGGCAGAGGGAAGCGGCGTATTCGTCGCGGGTGAGGGGGAGGCCACCGCCAAGGCATATAAGAATGAATCGTTTGCCCTCTTCCAACCAATCTACAAAAAAGGTTCGCTGGATAAAAAAGGCAGGTCCGACCCCTCGCCCATGTTGCACGCAACCATCATAATGCTAATGCATATCGGCCTGCATGACACAGCCCATACCATACAGAATGCTTGGATTGCCGCCATTGAAGACGGTTTCGGGAAAAAACGCAGCAAGAACCGGGAGAAATTCGTTGCCGCCATCACAGAGCGCTTAGGCAGGCTGCCAGCCCGTTGCACCCCGGCACACCATCTAGGCCAGCCACAATAAAAAACCCTACTGGCAATTTATGCCTGTTCGTGTATAAGGCGTGATCGACCTTCAATATCAAAGAGATTGAAATGAACCCACAAGACAACCACTTACTGGAAACCATCAAAAGCATATTCGTTCCCATCCACCCCGCTGGCTGGCCGTTCATTACCATCTTTGCCGTGATATCGCTGGTGCTGGCTCTGATATGGTCTGGCTTTGCCGTCATTGGCATTATCGCCACCGCATGGTGCGTGTATTTCTTCCGCGATCCGCCGCGAATCACCCCGCTGCGCGAAGGCCTGATCGTTAGCCCGGCAGACGGCGTAGTGCAGAGCATCACCAGTTGCATCCCCCCCACCGAACTTGAATTAGGCACGCAGTTGCGCACCCGTATCAGCATTTTCCTCAATGTGTTCAACGTACACGTGAACCGCATACCGATCGAAGGCAGCGTCACCAAGCTGCATTACCATGCCGGTAAGTTCCTGAATGCAGCTTTGGACAAGGCAAGCGAAGAGAACGAGCGCCAGTCCGTAAAGATCACCACCCCCAATGACCTGACCATTGGCGTGGTACAGATAGCGGGTCTGGTTGCCCGCCGTATCGTCTGTGAGTTGAAGGAAGGCGAATCAGTGAAGACCGGTGAAAAATTTGGCATTATCCGATTTGGCAGCCGTGTAGACGTGTATCTGCCGCCGGATGTCATGCCGCTTGTCCTCGAAGGACAGATCGCAACCGGTGGTGAAACCGTGCTGGCCGACCTGCAGAGCAGTGAAGGCGAGCGCGTAGGCACCAAGCACTAGCGCTATGCGCAGACGACGCACAGATAAACGCAGGCGACTCACCGAACAACCGATCAGTCGGCTGTTTCCCAACATGATCACGCTGGCAGGCCTGTGCTGCGGCTTGTCGGCCATACGCTTTGCCCTTGTCGGCCGCTGGGAGTTTTCCGTCGCGTTTATCATAGCCGCTGCGTTGATCGATGGCATGGACGGTCGCATCGCCCGCATGCTCGGCGCCACCAGCCTGTTCGGTGCGCAGCTCGATTCACTGTCCGACTTCGTGTGTTTCGGTATTGCCCCTGCCCTCATCATGTATATGTGGGCGCTGCACGACATTCGCGGCATCGGCTGGGCAATCACACTATTCTTCTGCGTGTGCACCGCATTGCGGCTGGCCCGCTTCAATACCGGCCTGTTCGACGACAATACCCAGCCATGGGAAAAGCAGTTCTTCGTTGGCGTACCCTCGCCGTCGGGCGGCATATTGTGCCTGCTACCACTGGTGATTTCCCTGCAATATGCAGATGTGCGGCTGCCAGCCTCCATCACAGGCATCTATATGCTGATCATCGGCACACTGATGGCCAGCCGCATACCTACATTCTCAGGAAAAAAGATACGCATTAAGCACGAAATGGTGCCGTTCTTCATGCTGGCAGGCGGCGCGCTTATCACCTTATTCATCATAGAGCCTTGGTTATGCATACTCGTATTCGGAGTAAGCTACCTGGCTTCAATACCGTTCAGCAGACACACATGGAATAAATACAAGCAGAACGACCTAGCCGTGGCGCAGCTTCATCAACAGGATGGTGAGGGCTAGCCCTAGGGTTATGCCGTTACACAGGATGATCGGCCAGCTGTCGATCAGTATACCATACCACAGCCAGCATGCCGCCCCAGCAGAGGCCAGCACGTACATGCCAAGAGATATGCTGGTGGTGTTGCGTTCATGCACCACTTTGAAGGTTTGCGGCATATACGCAAAGGTAATAAGTATGGCGGCCAGATAGCCCACCCACTCCGGATTCATGAGAATATCCCTGATTTAGCGTGTTGCACATATTGACAAACTTACGCTATCTTCTAAACCAATACACAGACTTTTCAATAGATTAAACTTATGGCTTCCCCATTGCTTCCTATAGGGTGTTACGATCTGCTACCGCCCACCGCCCGCCAGCATGCCGATCTGGCCAGCCAGCTGCTGCAGCTGTTCGAGAGCTACGGCTACCAGCAGGTCGCCCCGTCTCTGCTTGAATACAGCGATAACATTCTGGCCGGGCGCGATGATCTTTCAGCCCAGCTTTACCGCGTCATGGATGGCAGCAGCCACAAAGTTCTGGGCATCCGTCCCGACATCACCCTGCAGATCGCCCGGCTGGCGGCCAGCCGAATGTCCGAAAGCCCCCGCCCCCTTCGCGTCAGCTATAACGGGCTGGTGCTACGCAAACCGCAAGGCCAGCTGGAAACCAACCGCCAGTGGCGACAAGCAGGCATCGAACTGATCGGCGCCGATTCGCCCGAAGCCGACGCCGAAGTGATCGCCGTGGCAGTGGATGCGCTACATAAGCTGGGAATCACCGAGATGTCTGTAGACCTGAACCTGCCTGGCATCACAACCAGCATCATGGAAATGGAAAAATTAAGCGACAACCAACGTAATGCACTGCTGGATGCCATAGCCCATAAGGACATGCAGGCTATAAAAGGACAAAAAGCCGATTGCAGCGAATTGCTGGCCGCATTGCTCCGGTCGGCCGGGGATGCCCATAGCGCCATACTGGCGATGGAGACGCTTGACCTGCCCGTAAAGGCAAAAAACCAGCTAAACCACCTGAAACAAGTGGTAGAATTGCTGCGCCAGCAGCAATTGCCCGGCTGCGGCATCACGGTGGATGCCACCGACGGCCGCGGCCTGAACTATCATCATGGCATTGGTTTTTCTGTATTCGTTATGGGTATCAGCCAGGAAGTGGGCCGTGGCGGCCGCTACCGTATACAGGATGGGCAAAAATCTGAATATGCCACCGGATTTACCCTTTATGTTGAAACTTTAAGCGCTATAGTGCCCCCGCCGCATGAGCCTATTCGCGTATGGGTACCGCAAGGTACCGCATGCAAGCAGACCGCCGGACTGCGTGCAAACGGGTATGTTACGGTGCATGCGCTACCGGGACAGGCCGATGACGAAAGCGAGGCGTGCCGCCATGGCTGCAGCCACATATATGTAAATGGAACGATAAAGGAAATAGAGACGCCATGACCAACGTTGCAGTGATCGGTTCACAGTGGGGAGATGAAGGTAAAGGCAAGGTGGTGGACTGGTTGTCCGAGCGCGCCGATGTGGTGGTGCGCTTTCAGGGCGGACATAACGCCGGCCACACGCTGGTAGTGGATGGAAAGACCTACAAATTGTCGCTGCTGCCGTCGGGTATTGTGCGCCAGAATAAACTTTCCGTCATCGGCAACGGCGTAGTGATCGATCCGTTCGCGCTGTTTGAAGAGATCGAGACGGTCGGCAAGCTGGGCATCACAGTAACTCCGGAAAACCTGCGCATTGCCGAAAACACCCCCCTGATCCTGAGTGTGCACCGTAAGGTGGATCTCACCGCCGAAACTATTCGCGGCAAGGGCAAGATCGGCACCACCGGCCGTGGCATTGGCCCGGCGTATGAAGACAAGGTGGCACGCCGCGCCATCCGCGTATGCGATCTTGAAGACGAGCAGCTCCTGCGTGACAAGATCGAGAACCTTCTGATGTACCACAATGCATTGCTCACCGCAGCAGGCGGCGCACCAATGACCGTAGACGAGATCATCACCCCGCTGCTGCAGATAGCGCCGCGCATCCTGTCGTTCGCAACACCGGTGTGGCGCCTGCTTGACCAGCAGAAGCGCGACGGCAAGCGCATCCTGTTTGAGGGTGCACAAGGCATGCTGCTCGATGTCGACCATGGCACCTACCCGTATGTGACCTCGTCGAACACGCTGGCTGGTATGGCTACCATCGGCAGCGGCGTCGGCATCGGCGCCATTGGCTACGTGCTGGGCATCACCAAGGCCTACACTACCCGTGTCGGTAGCGGCCCATTCCCGACCGAACTGAATGACGCGATCGGTCAGGAGATCGGAAAGAAAGGACACGAATTTGGCACCGTCACCGGACGCGCCCGCCGCTGCGGCTGGTTCGACGCCGTGTTGGTACGCCAGTCGGTCAAGATCGGCGGCATCAACGGCATTGCCCTGACCAAACTGGACGTGCTCGATGGCTTTAAAACCATCAAGATCTGCACCGGCTACCGCTATAACGGCGACATATACGATTATCTACCCGCATCCATGAAGATACAGGAGGGCATCGAGCCGATATACGAGGAAATGGAAGGTTGGACAGAAAGCACCCACGGCAAAACCAGCTGGGCTAACCTGCCTGCGCAGGCCATCAAATATATCCGCCGCATTGAAGAACTCATCGAGTGTAATGTAGCGCTGCTGTCAACCAGCCCGCGCCGCGAGGACACCATACTTGTGAACGATCCGTTTGACGACTAGCGTCAGCTAAAGAAAGCGGAAAATACTGATATATTGTACTTTTTTGGGTTTTTTTGCCCCTAACATTCATGCTTTTTTAAGGGTTATCCCATCATAATAGAGGGCAATATTTCAGGCATGAAAGGCGCAGGCCATGGCCCAGCAAGTGGCACGGGCAAAACCGGAAGGCAGCCATCACGACAGCCCGCCTCAAGAAAAGCAGGACGGCGGGGGCGCGGGTTATTTCACCGGATTCTTACAGGAATATCGCCCGCCTGAGCGCAGCCAGAATTACGACATTCTCAATAGCCGTTACCAGATCGAGTTGGGTAAACCGCTTCCGGAGCTCAATACCCGGCAAGCCACCGCCTATCAGGTGACCGACCTGCTGGAACCGCAGCATACCGTGTATGCATTGGTTTGTGCCATAGCTTCGTCACCTCGCCATGACACCATCGGCACGCTGATGGATAACCCACATCCTAATATCCTGCATCCACTGGATGCAGGGGTGGTACGGCTTTCACAGAACGATGAATCGCGCTTCGTCATAATACATGAGCGGCCAAAAGGCGAATCACTTTCCGCTTTTTTAGCGCGTGTTGGACCGCTGGGTGAAGAGTTTATCACCCGCGTGATCATCCGGCCCATGGCCATGGCCATACGCCACATGGAGGAGTGTCAACTTGCGCACGGACGCATCAATCCGGATAATATCTTTATCAAGGACACCCTGGTGATAGGCGAGTGTGTATCAGAGCCATGCGGTTATTCGCAGCCCTTCATGTTTGAACCGCTCGAACGCATACAATCGCACCATGCCGGCAAAGGATCACTTAATGCACAAGACTATTACGCCTTGGCCGTTGTGGTGGTGCATGCCCTGTTCGGCGCCAAGCACCTTTCAGCATATACACGCGATACCATGATCGATACCGTGCTGCGTGAAGGCACTTACTACACCCTGATCCGTGGTCGCAGCCATCCCGAAGCATACGACGATTTCCTGCGCGGCATGTTGCACGATATACAATCCGACCGGTGGAACTGGAAGCAATTGAAGCCGTGGTTGAATGGTAAACGCTTCAACGTACTGCCTCCCCCTTCCCCAACCGCGAATATTCGTCCATTCGAGCACAATCGCAAACAGGTATACACGCGGCGCGAGCTGGCAGAGGATTACTTCCGCGACTGGGTAAGTATTCCGTCGGCGCTTCGTGACAGCCAGTTCCTGCACTGGATGGGTGTCAGCCTGCGCAACAAACCATTGGCGGAGAATATCGAACGCATCATCGAAAGCATGAGCCAGCTTACGGTAAAGGAAGACGTACAGTTCAATGAACTGCTGATGCGTATTATCATACTGCTGGATCATGAAGGCCCGATACGCATGTACCCGCTCTCATTCTATCCGGATTCCTTGCCCTGCCTGTACCTTGAGTATTACCGCGGGGATAAAACCAAGGAACTGAACCTGCTGTTACGCTTCCTGGAACAGAATATGGTGATGTTCTGGGTGAACCTTCAGAAACAGGGCGATACGGACGAGCTGGAACAGAACATAAAAAAGCCACTGCAGGCCATTCTTGAGCGTCTGGACAAAATGCGCGTGTGCATGCGCAATACAGGCCCGGGGTTCGGTGCCGAGCGCGTATTGTACGAACTGGATCCCGACTTGCCCTGCATGAGCCCCCTGGTGATCGGCAAGCATGTATTAACACTTGAGGACCTGCTTACGGAACTTGACCGGCTGGCGCCGGGCATGGCCAACAAAAACAATGCCATCGATAATCACATTTTTGCTTTCATCGCGTCGCGCCTTGGGATCCAGCACGCCATACGCCTGCGTGAGCTGGAGAATATACCGGCGCTGGCCAACAGCCGGGAATGCATTGCCTTGCGACTCATCTCCATGGCGCAGTACCGCTGCGGCAATATCAAGCTGTATGGCCTGAGCCACTGGATGGCACTGCAGCTGTTACCGATATTCAGTAATGTGAAAAGTAGCACCATACGAAAACTGATACAGCGCAAGCTGAAGGAATCGGCTTCTAGCGGCTATGTGCAGGTCATGGCAAAAGAAATGTTGGATTCTGCGTTCATTGATCAGGATTATCGCAGTTTCAAACACGCATTATTCATGTATCAAGATAATATCAGGCGAATGGAATCGCTCCAGAAGAGTGCTCACCTTGAAAAACGCAGCAACCATCTGGGCCTGCAGATCGCTAAATTCATGGCCTACGGTATATTCCTGCTTACGCTTTTCAGCGTCACCAAGGGGGGCGGTATATGAACAAGATCATATTGATCCTGCTGATCCTGCTCAGTTTCGCCGCAGTAGTCGTGCTGCGGATGGGGGCTATTTTCGTGATGCTCGGGCTTTTACCGTCCTTGATGGCGTATTATCTCGATCGCGATCCGAACCTCGCCACAATGAAAACCGTACTAACCTGCAATATCGCATCCATGCTGCCGATCTTATACCCTATGATACGGGCAGGCTTCATGTTCGAGCCTTTCAACACCTACGAAGTGATCATGGACCCGTTTAACTGGCTTATCGCCTATGCTGGCGCGGCACTGGGCTGGTCGCTGATATTACTGTGCCGTATCATTGCGCGATTCCTGGATGCGCTTGCCTACGAATACCAGATACGCGAACTTGAACGTACACAGAAACACTTACTGCAGGAATGGGGCACAGAGCTCGAAC